>NZ_CP094984.1:2204364-2519273 GCF_022869865.1 Arthrobacter zhangbolii | reverse complement strand
TGCGGCGCCGGCTGGATGCCCTGAACATTCTTAATGCCCCCACCGGACTGGATCCGGGGGACTTGGCGGAACTCATCTCCACGGCGGTACTGGCCCTGGGCCGGTCCGCCCGGACGGCGGGCACCGCGATGGCTGATCCGGGTGCCGCCCTAGGATCCGGTACCAATGGCGAAGGACCCGGGGAACCGGCACCGGGGACGCCGGAATCGGAGGTCCGGGCCGGCACCGTAACCGCTGTCTGGGGACCTGCCGGAGCTCCGGGCCGGACCACTCTCGCCATCAACCTGGCCGCTGAACAGGCAGCTGCAGGGCGAAGCGTGATCCTCATCGACGCGGACACCTATGGCGCCAGCGTCGCCGTCGGCCTGGGACTGCTCGATGAGTCAGCGGGCATTGCGCAGGCGTGCCGACTCGCGGACCAGGGCATGCTTGATGACGGCAGCCTGCGCGCCCTGGCCGCATCTGTCTCGCTGCGGGGGCACCAGCTTGCCGTGCTTACGGGGGTGACCCGTTCGGACCGCTGGGTGGAACTGCGCCCGCCAGCACTGGACGGAGTGCTCGAGGCCGCCCGCCGGTTGTTCGACCTGATAATCGTGGACTGCGGGTTCTCATTGGAAACCGATGAGGAGCTCAGCTTCGACACCATGGCCCCCCGCCGGAACGCCGCCACACTGCTGGTCCTGGAAAAGGCGGACACCATCTATGCAGTGGGTGCGGCAGACGCCGTCGGCGTGCCCCGACTGGTCCGGGCAGTGGCGGAGCTGGCGGAGACGGTCCCGACAGCAGATCCGCTGATCGTGCTAAATAAGGTCCGCGCGTCATCGGTGGGAAGGCAGCCGGAAAACCAGTTGGGCGGGGCCTGGGAACGCTTCGGCCCCGGCAGGCAGATCTCCGCATTCCTGCCGGCGGATTACGACGCCGCAGACGCGGCGCTGCTCTCCGGAACGGCCCTGCTGGAAACGGCACCGGCGTCGGCCCTCCGTGCAGCCATTGCCGATCTGGCGGGCATACGGACCGGGCGCCGACGGCCGGTACGGCGCCCCCGGCGGGCAAAGTGACCTTTCGCGCATTCGGGGCTAGGCTCATTAGAGCAAGCTGCAACGGAGCAGCAGGACGTAAGTACTATCGGAGGCGTATTACATGTCGTCAGGATCCAGCATCGCGGATCTTTTAAGTTCGGACACTTCCCTCGACGAGTTCATAGGGGATTACTACGAGCATCTGGCGCGTGAAGATGCGCAGGCGTATCCGCCCTCGGTGCTGCGGGAGCGGGCCCGGAAGCATATGGAACTCGCGCTCACCCGCGCCGAAGGTACTGCGGCAGTGGACGTTGTGGACCTGGGGGACACCAGTGTGGTGCTCATCGTCACCGATGACATGCCGTTCCTCGTGGACTCGGTCACCGCCGAAGTGGTCCGGCGCAACGCCGCCATCCGACTGGTCGTCCACCCCATTTTCCTTGCCACGCGCGACCCGCGGAACGGTGAACTCCAGCGCGTGCAGCGGGTCCCGGCCGCTGCGGGTGTATCCAGCGGCGACACCGCCGCTCTCCCGAACCTCGCGGACCTGCTCGGCACCGACGGCGGCACCACCCGCGTTGAGTCCTGGATCGCCGTCGAGGTCGCCCGCATCACGGACCAGGACAAGCGCACGGAACTCATCAACGGGCTGACCAAGGTCCTTGGCGACGTCCGGGTTGCGGTCTCCGACTGGCCCGCCATGCGCTCCAAGGTGCACGAGATTGCCCGTTCCCTGGACACCGTCCCCGGCGCCCGGGACATTCCCGACCTGCAGCAGGCGCGGGAGCTGCTGACCTGGCTGGACAACGGCAACTTCACCTTCCTGGGCTACCGGGAATACGACCTCATCACCGAAGACGGAGAAGACGCGCTCCGCCCCACTGAGGACAGCGGACTGGGGCTGCTGCGGCTGCATTCGGCCTCCCGCAAGGTCCAGCGGCTTACCGGCGCCGGGCGTGCCAAGGCCCGCGAGAAGCGTGCCCTGGTGATCACCAAGGCCAACTCCCGCTCCAGCGTGCACCGTCCCGCGTACCTGGACTACCTGGGCGTGAAGCGTTTCGACGAACAGGGCAACGTCAACGGCGAACGCCGATTTATCGGGCTTTTCGCTACCGGCGCCTACACGGGTTCGGTCCGCAGCATCCCGATCGTCCGTGACAAGGTCCGCGAAGTGATGCGGTCCTGCGGCTTCCCCGCGGATTCCCACTCGGGCAAGGACCTGCTCTCCATCCTGGAGACCTACCCCCGCGACGAACTCTTCCAGATTGAGCCTGCAGCCCTGCTGGAGACCTCCCTGGCCATCCTGCGTCTTCAGGAACGCCGCCGCACCCGGCTCTTCCTGCGCCCGGATATCTACGGACGGTTTATGTCCGCCCTGGTCTTCCTGCCCAGGGACCGGTACACCACACCGGTCCGGCTGCGCATCCAGGACGAACTGCGCTCGACCTTCAACGCCGAATCCATCGACTTTGAAGCACGGATGACTGAATCCGCACTGGCCCGGCTCTTCTTCCGGATCCGGCTGCCCCGCGGCCAGGAAATCACCGAAGTGGATACCCCGGCCCTGGAGGCCCGGCTGGTGACGGCCACGCGGTCCTGGACCGAAGGCATTGAAGAGGTGGTCCGGACCAAGTTCGCCCGCCAGGACGCCGAAAAACTGTCCGCGCTGTGGGCGGACGCCTTCCCGGCCGCGTACCGGGTGGCCTACGAAGTCGAGGACGCACTCGAGGACATTGCCCGTTTCGAAGCCCGGATTGCCCGGCCCGAAACCGCGCCGGAGCTGTTCGTCTACGTCCCGGAAGCCGGCGAGGGGGAAGGCCAGGCCGACGCACGGCTCAAGCTCTATCTGACCGAGCCGAAGTCGCTGACCCAGATCCTTCCGTTCCTGCACAACCTTGGACTGGAAGTCCTGGACGAGCGGCCCTTCGAAATCCGTCGCGGCGACGGCGCGAACTTCTATCTGTACGATCTCGGGCTGCTGTACCCGGCGGGCGTTGATCCGGTGAAGACGGGGCCGCTGCTCGCGGAGGCCTTCCGCGCCGGAATGTCCGGGACCGCCGAGTCCGACGCATTCGACCGGCTGATCCTCCAGCAGGGCATCCAGTGGCGGCAGGTCGTAATCCTGCGGGCCTACGCCAAGTACATGCGGCAGGTCGGCACGGCCAACTCCTACGGTTTCGTGGCAGGCACCCTGCTGGCCAACCCCGACGTCGCGCATGCCCTGCTGGCACTCTTCGACGGCCGGTTTAACCCGGACCTGGAGGCCCGCGAATCCGCCGTCGAACAGGCCGGTGCCGCGCTGGAGCGCGGGCTCGAGCAGGTTCCCACGCTCGACGCCGACCGTGTCCTGCGGACCTTCGCCACCCTGATCAATGCCACCCTGCGCACCAACTACTACCAGGACAAGCCGTACATCAGTTTCAAACTGAACACCGGTGCGATCGACGGTGCACCGTTCCCGCGCCCCAAGTACGAAATCTGGGTCTATTCGCCACGGGTTGAAGGCGTACACCTGCGCTTCGGGGAAGTGGCCCGCGGCGGGCTGCGCTGGTCCGACCGGCGGGAGGACTTCCGCACTGAAATCCTGGGCCTGGTCAAGGCACAGACAGTGAAGAACGCTGTGATTGTTCCCTCCGGCGCCAAGGGCGGGTTCTACGCCAAGAGACTGCCTGACCCCTCTGTGGACCGCGGCGCCTGGATGGAGGAAGGCAAGAACAGCTACCGCACGTTCATCCGCGGGCTCCTGGACCTCACCGACAACCTCGTGGTGACCGAATCCGGCGAGGAAGTAGTTCCGCCGGAGCGTGTGGTCCGCCACGACGGCAACGACAGCTACCTCGTGGTGGCCGCTGACAAGGGAACCGCTTCCTTCTCCGACATCGCCAACTCGATTTCGGCCGAATACGGTTTCTGGCTCGGCGACGCCTTCGCCTCCGGCGGATCCGTAGGCTACGACCACAAGGCCATGGGTATTACGGCCCGGGGCGCCTGGGAATCGGTGAAACGGCACTTCAGTGAGCTCGGCATCGACACCCAGAGCCAGGACTTCACGGTCGTGGGCGTGGGTGACATGAGCGGTGACGTGTTCGGCAACGGCATGCTGCTCTCCAAGCACATCAAGCTGGTGGCGGCCTTTGACCACCGCCACATTTTCCTTGACCCGAACCCCGACGCAGCCGCATCCCACGCCGAACGGCAGCGGCTCTTCGAGCTTCCCCGCTCCTCCTGGGCGGACTATGACTCGGCACTGATCAGTGCCGGCGGCGGGATCTTCCCGCGCCAGTCCAAGAGCATCCCCCTCTCGCCGGAAGTACGCGCCGTCCTCGGCCTGTCCGACTCGGTAAAGAAGATGAGCCCGCCGGAACTGCTGAAGGCCATCCTCACGGCACCCGTGGATCTGCTCTACAACGGCGGCATCGGCACCTATGTGAAGGCCTCCACGGAGACCTCCGCCGACGTCGGAGACAAGGCGAACGATCCCATCCGCGTGGACGGACGCGACCTGCGGGTCAAGGTGGTGGGCGAAGGCGGAAACCTGGGCATGACCCAGCGCGGCCGCATCGAAGCCGCCCGTGCCGGCGTCATCCTGAACACGGATGCCATCGACAATTCCGCCGGCGTGGACTGCTCGGACCACGAAGTAAACATCAAGATCTTCGTGGACCGGATGGTTGCCGCAGGCCGGCTGGACCCGGCCGAACGGGCCGAATTCCTGCACTCCATGACGGATGAAGTGGGCAAGCTGGTCCTGCAGGACAACATTGACCAGAACATGCTGCTGCTCAATGACCGTCAGCGCGTAGTGGACTGGAGCCCGAGCTTCGAGCGGCTGATGGCCTGGCTGGAAGAACACGCGGATCTGGACCGCCAGCTGGAGGCACTGCCCGGAAACGACGAGCTGCACGCCCGGATCGCTGCAGGCGAAGGCCTGACCTCCCCGGAACTCGCAGTGCTTGCCGCCTACGCCAAGATCGAGCTTACGAAGGCCCTGACGGCGTCGAACCTCGCCGACGACCCCTACTTCGAGGGCACCCTGCGGCGGTACTTCCCGAAGCAGATCGTTGAGCGTTTTGGCGACCAGCTGGATACCCATCCGCTGCGCCGGGAAATCATCTCCACGGTCGTGGCCAACGACATGATCAACATTGGCGGTATCACCTTCGCCTTCCGGATCATCGAGGAAACCTCGGCCAGCGAGGCGGAGATCGCCCGGGCGTTCATTGCCATCCGGGAAATCTACGGGATCGACAAGGTCCTGGCAGACCTTGGCGGACTGCCGGCGGACTTCCCCACCAGCACCTGGTCCATGATGCATCTGGACCTGCGCCGGCTGCTTGACCGGGCGCTGCGCTGGTTCGTCAACCATGTTGGCCGGGGAACCTCGATTGCCGAAGACATCGAGGCGTTCAAGCCGGTTGTCCAGCCGCTGCTGGCCGGCCTCACCCGGTACCTGCGCGGCTCGGATGCCGAACGGGTCGGAGCGCTGCAGGAGAAGGCCCGCGAACTGGATATCCCGAAGGAACTGGGCAGCTACTGGGCCGAGCAGTTCGAATCCTTTGGCCTCCTCGATGTGGCCCTGGTCAGCCGGGCGTTCGACGAGCCGGCCGAATCCGTTGCCGCCGTGTACTACGCGGTCTATGACCGCTACGGCATCGATGATCTGCTGGACCGGATCACGAACCTGCCCCGCGCTGACCGGTGGCAGGCACTGGCCCGGGCAGCCCTGCGCGATGACCTGTACTCGACCGTGGCGGACATGACGACCGCCGTCCTGGAGTCCACACCGGATCTGGCCGGAGAAGATCCGGTCAAGCGGCTGGATACCTGGGAACAGGAAAACGCGGATCACCTGGGCCGGGCCACGAAGATGTTCAAGGAAGTCAACGGCCTGGAGCAGGACGACATGGCCTCGCTCTCGGTAGCACTGCGACTGCTGCGCTCCATTGTTCGACGCTAGCCCGGAGTAAACGTGGCAATTTTTACCGACCCGATCAAGGACCATGCGGACTTCGGTCCCGGTGACGCCGAGTGGCTGCACCTGCTGGTGGGGGACTGGCAGCTGGTCGCGGACCTCGCGTTCGCGGATCTGGCCCTGTGGTTCCCTGTGCCCGAGGGCGGGTATGTGGCTCTGGCCCATGCCCGTCCGTCCACCTCGCATACGGTCTTCCACAGCGACTTTGTGGGGGAGCGCATCCGCGCTGACCTGCTGACGCTTGTGGACGCCGCCTGGCGGAGCCAGCAGATCGAGCGGTCCAGCGAAACGAGCTGGACCGCCGAGACGGCCATGCGGGTGGAGGCCATCCCCTTTGTCCGCAACGGCAGGACCCTCGCCGTAGTGACTTCGCATATGGACCTCTCCAGCTCCCGAATGCCCTCGCGCCTGGAGCTGACCTACCGGCAGTGTGCCTATGACCTGCTGCGGATGGGTACCCTGGGGCTGTGGCCGGACTTCGCGACGCCGACTGGCTCGCGCCGGGGCGCTCCCCGCGTGGGGGACGGCCTGATCCGCCTGGATGCCGAAGGGGTGGTGCAGTACGCCAGCCCCAACGGTGTTTCCGCGTTCCGCCGGCTGGGGGATATGGAAACGCTCGAGGGCCGGTCCCTGGCGGAAATCACGACGGCGCTGCTGAAGGACCGCCGGATGGTGGATGAAACGCTGCCCTTGGTGGTCACCGGAAGGATGCCGTGGCGCACCGAGATTGAATCGCGAGGTGTCAGCCTGTCGCTGCGGGCCATTCCGCTGCGTGACGAGAAGGAGCGCTTTGGCGCCCTGGTACTTTGCCGTGACGTGTCCGAGCTGCGCCGCCGGGAAATGGAGCTGGTCTCCAAGGATGCAACCATCCGCGAAATCCATCATCGGGTGAAGAACAACCTGCAGACCGTGTCTGCGTTGCTGCGGATGCAGTCCCGGCGGATGGAGAGCGAGGAGGGAAAGCAGGGTCTCGCACAGGCCATGCGACGAGTCTCCACCATTGCCCTGGTGCATGAAACCCTGTCACAGGGGCTGACGCAGAATGTGGACTTCGACGAGCTGATCGGCCGGCAGTTCCGCCTCTCGGCCGAAGTGGCTTCACCTACGCAGGAGGTCAGGACCCGGCGAGAGGGCTCGTTCGGGGAGCTGCCCAGCGATTTGGCCACCCCGCTTGCCCTGGTGATCAATGAACTGGTGACCAACGCCGTCGAGCATGGCCTGGCAGGGCGCCGCGGCACGGTGGGTCTGGCTGCACGGCGGCACGGACCGGCCGGCCGGGAGGAACGGCTCACTGTCACGGTGTCCGACGACGGCGTGGGGCTGCCTCCCGAGCCACGCCGGGAGGGCCTGGGCCTGCAGATTGTCCGGACATTGGTCCAAAGCGAACTGGACGGGACCATTGAATGGTCTGCAGCCGAGGGCGGCGGCACCGAAGTGACAATCGAAATGGGACTGGACACCGAATACCGGCGTACCTAGAAACGGCGTAGCTGGAAACGGCGTACCTAGAAACGGCGTAGCTGGAAAACGGCGTCTGCGCCGGAAAGGTGCAGGTACGGCGAAGGGCCGCTGCCCATGGCAGCGGCCCTTCGCGCCGGCGTGGCCGGCTTGCAGGGGGTTTCCCGGTTATGAGGCGCGTCGTGCGCGGGCAGCGCGGCGCTTCAGTGCGCGGCGCTCGTCCTCACTCATGCCGCCCCACACACCGGCGTCCTGGCCGGTTTCGATGGCCCACTGGAGGCAGGTATCGATGACCGGGCAGCGCCGGCAGACGCTCTTGGCTTCTTCAATCTGAAGAAGAGCCGGGCCGGTGTTGCCTACGGGAAAGAAAAGCTCCGGATCTTTATCCAGGCAAGCTGCGCGGCTCCGCCAATCCATGTTGATCACTATCTCCTCTGAAAAGTTGACTCCTACGTGTTTGTGAAAACATTCACGAGCAACTACAAACTAAAGGGGCCGGTTTCGGCCCCTGATCTCCCTGTATCTAGCGTGGCACGTCAGCCGAACGCAAACAAGGGGTAACAACCGGAAAATATGGCCTCAGGGCTGAGGGATGCATCACAGGTCTTGTGTGCCATCCCAGTCATTTGTCAGGCGGGAGCCGTCCCGTGAGGCGCCGGTGCAGTACGTTTTTCGGCATTGTCCGCGTGTGCCTGACCATGCGTCCGAACGTCCACCGGTCCCCGATGACTCCGCTGCGGCCGCCCCCGGCATGGCCGCAATCAGACTATGTCCGGTAGTGTGCCAATGTGTCAAGACCTAAGAATGCACCACAGGCAAAGCGGCCCCCGGCAGTACTCGTCATAGCTGCCGTACTGGTACTTGAGGCGCTGTGCCTCCTCGCCTTCGCCGGGTGGTACGGATACCAGCTGGCCGTCTCTACCCCGCTCTCACTCGGTGGAGCCGTTTTTACCCTCGTCTTCGCTGTGGCGCTGGCAGTCTGGCTGCTCGCTGTCGGCCACTTCTTCTTCCGCGGCTATCGATGGACCCGCTCCGCCGCCATGGTGTGGCAGCTCTTTGTTGTGATCATCGCCGTGCCGACACTGCAGGCCGGCCTGGTGCTGGCGGGCCTGGGTCTGCTCCTGCCCGCAGCCGCGGTGCTGCTGCTGCTGTTTACCAAACCGGTTCTGGAACATACCAAGCGGCTGACCGATGGGAATGACACCAAGGCCTTCTAGCCGGAAGGCTCCGTAGCCGCGGCTGCCTGTGCTTCCCGGACCACCGGCCCCTCGACAAGGTAACAGCGGCCCGCCGGATGCCGGGTTGCCGGGTCAACCCGCACGCCCAGGATCTCTCCGTCTGCAGGCCCCGCGGGGGCGAGGAGCACACCCCGGGGTGCCGAGCGGACCTGCACCGCCAGGGGGAGCCGGACCGTCAGCTGCGGCCCCGGAAGGGCGGCAAGGACAAGCCGTACGCCTTTGGCCTGGAGTACGGCCAACTGCTGGTGCGCGGGCGGAGGCAGTGAATCCGCGTTGTCCACCAGGACCAGCATGCTTTCCGGAGGTTCGTTCGTCCTGTCCAGGGCGTCGATTACGGGCAACAGGTCAGCCGGCCCGGTGACCAGTCGACTGTCCAGCGAGGTGTGCGCGGCACGTTTGACCTGATGCAGGAATGATGTTCTTCCGGATCCCCTGGGACCCAGGACGAGGAACAGGCTCGCCGGCGGTATCCGAACCGTTGCCGTCTCCAACTCATCGCCGCTGACACCCACCGGTACATAATCTGCGGATACGGCCGGTCCGAGGGAATCCGGGCTGACGACACCCGGGAGGCTTTGGATCCGGTGCGGCCGGGCGGCCGCCGCAGGTAAGGGAGGCGCCGTTTTCTGGGCCGCCTCCGGCACCTGGAGCTGGGCAGACAATCCCTCGTCGGTTCCGATCCTTCCCTGTACGAGGGCACGCCCCGGGACCCGGTCCATGGGTGGAAGCCGCGGCCAGAGCAACAGTGTCTCGGCGCTGGCGTCTGCCGGAAAGTACAGGCGGTTGGGGATCAGCGGAAAAGACCGAGAGCTGAGTACTTCTCTATCGCCGGTGATAACCACACAGATGTCTGCGCGTTCCCCGTCGCGGATGAGATCGGTCAGGTCTTCTTCGCCGGTGAGTCCGCGACCGGAACGGAAGGCCGTACACCACCGGGACCAGCCGGTAACCATGACGGTGATGCCGGGTGGCACCGTTCCGCTGGGCCCGCCAGCTGCCGGCGCCATGCGGCGCAGGAGCTCGGAGGCAAGGTAGGCCAGTACACGTGCGGCCCGCTTGGGATCCTGCGCTCCGACGTAGGCTCCCGTCTGGTCAGCGCCGTCCAGCCATGAGAGGCTGCCATCGGAATCCAGCACGTAAAGATGCCTGGCTGGAAGGACCTCCAGGTGTCTGCCGGCGAGCAGGGCAAGGCAGTCGGAGGTCCCGGCGCGGGAACTGCCGAATACGGCGATGTGCGAGTCCCGCCGGGGGTGCCAGGCCAGTGCCCGCTGGCGCTGCAGATTCGGTTCGTCCATGATCCCCAGGACCAGTTTCCCCGGCTCCGGGCGCAGGTGTGCCGCGGAAGCGAGCAATGATGCCGTCAGGACCGTGGGCAGTGGCTGCAGCACGGGACGGAACGGAACAGGGTAATTTCCCGCGGCCGCTGCTTCATTGATGGCGGAGCAGATGCCGGACAGCGTTCCGGTGTCGGCGGCCGTCGACACCTGGGTGTCCGGAGCCGGACCCGCAGTGAGGTATTCGCCCAGTTCCAGGACCGTGCAGTGGCTGTTTATGCTTCGCATGCCGGTGGACAGGCTCTGGAACAAAAGGGCCGGACGGCCGCTGATGCCCGCGTAGGCGCGTCCGGGCAGATCTGCCGGTATGTCGGCAGCCGAGTCGGCATTGATGACGTCGCGGGAGTCCGGGGCAGACTGAACGCGCAGGGCAACGCTTGTGGCAATGTTTGCGCGGATGTCGGTGGTAATGCTGCCCTGCGGGCGCTGGGTGGCCAGCAGCAGGTGCAGACCCAGCGACCGTCCCACAGCTGCGATCCGCAGAAGCTCCGGCAGCGCAGCGGGTACCGCGTCAGCCAGCATGCGGAATTCATCTACCGCCACCAGCAGTCGTGGAAGATGCTCCAGCGGTGGCCGGCCGGAGTTGTAGGCGCCGAGGTTGTCCGCCCCCGCGTCGGCCAGCAGTACCTCACGTCGCCGGACCTCCGCCCGCAGCGAGATAAGGGCCCGGGACACGTTCTCCGCAGAGAAATCGGTAAGGATGCCGACCGAATGGGGCAGGGCGGCCAGCGGTCCGAGCCCGGAGCCGCCCTTAAAGTCAATCAGGAGGACGGTGAAGGCAGTCGGTGGATGGATGGACGCCAGCCCGGTGATGAAGGCACGCAGGAACTCGGACTTGCCCGCCCCCGTGGTTCCGGCAACAAGGAAATGGGGGCCGTCGCGGTCCAGATCCAGGGTTACCGGACCCGTGGCAGACAGCCCGACGACCGCCCCGCCGTCCTGCACGTCCCGTGCGGCCGTATCAGGGCCTCTTTCCTGCCAGTTCCGCAGGAGGACGCCGGGGTCCGAAGCGAAAAACGCATCGAAGGCCAGACGCCGCGGAAGTACCTCCGGCGAGGGATCGGAGCAGGGCGCGCTCCCGCCCAGGGCACGGCTGAGCCTGCTGAAAACCGGTGCACGGAGAAGATCGGGGAGGAATTCAAGCGTGTCTGAGCCCTGGGTAAGGATTCCCCTGGCCGCGACCAGCGACACATGTACAGCAGCAGGCGGGCCCCCGAGGCGGATGACGGTGCTTCCGGTTCGCCAATCATCCGGCAGTTCATCGCGCAGCTCCCCGGCAAGCCCGGCCCATGCCCCGCAGACTCCCAGGACCAGGACCGTGGACCGGTCCCGGGGATAGGGGGGAAGCAGCTTCCGCAGGCGGGAACCGGCCTCGGCCAGCGACGAGCGGGATGCCTCGGGCAGCGCGGCGAGGGTGACGCCGGGCAGGAACCTCCCATCGGTCTCAAGCTCATCAGCAGTCCCTGCACAAAGGATCAGTGCCTCTGAACGCGCACCTGCGGCGGCGGAGGCCTGGAGGAGGATGGTCCGGTACAGCGCTCCGGCCTCTGGTCCGTGCAGCGAAACCTCCCGGACCCGTCCCAGCTGCAGGACAACAGGCGCGTCCTGCAGCTGCGGTGGCGCGAAACCCGGACGTACCGGGTGAACCTCCAGGTTGGCTGCCTGGTCCGCTGCTCCGATCCGCACCGGAACGGAGGAGGGATCAGAGCTGGAACCTGTGCCGTGCGGTTTCATCGGCGCCTGCAGCGGGCGGTCCCGGCCGGTACTGTGCGACAACGCCTCAGCCCCGACCATGGTCCGCACCACGGTGGTGCCCGGATCGGGGGCAGCCCGGCGTCGGCGTTGGGCGTCCTCGCGGGCGGCCGCGGCAACCGTTGCAGCCTGTTCACGGCGCCGTCGGCTGCCGGAAACGGCTGCAACCAGTGCAGTGACTGCGGACAGGGCACTGAATGCGAGGAACATCCACATGCCGGTCGCCACTGCCAGGACCACCCCCAGGACAAGCGGCAGCAGGGCGCCTAACAGGAGCAGACCGGTTTTCTGGCCCTGCTCCTGGAGCTTTACCGTCAGCGGGCTGAACGGGTCTTCCGGCTGAGGGCCGGAGTCATGGTGCTCCGGGATCGGTGCGCCGGCCAGGACCAACCGGCAGGTACTGTATCCGATCCGCAGGGTCGACCCGGTGTGCAGGATCGCCTTCCGGACTCTTCCGCCGTCAACCCACGTCCCGTTGGCGGAGCCGAGATCACGGATGCTGACCGAATCGGTCGCCACAACCAGCTGTGCATGGTTGCGTGAGAGGGCCGGATCCGCGATTCCTATCCGGTGCCCTGCCCGCAGAGCCGTGCCGAACACCGGGGGCTGTGTGCGGCCGACGGTGTAGGCGCCCCGCCGCAGCGCAATGATGTTGCCGGCGTCGGGCCCGCTGCAGACCACAAGCAGCAGCTGCGCCACCGGCAGGCCGGGGACAACCCGGGAAGCCCCGTGCGCGGGGGACAGGGGACAGGCAGAACGAACGATCACCGCGCCGTTGACGAATGGCTGCTGTCCGGGCGTGAGCTCCTGGAGGGCACGCCCATGGATGGAAAGAGCCGCTTCACCGAAACGCTCAGTGAGCAGCGAGGCAATACCGGGGCCAGTGGTTCCCGCAGCAGCCTGAATGACCACTTCACAGAGACCGGATCGGTCCGGTCGGAAGCCTGTTTGGCTACCCGGCGCATTCGCCAGCGTCACATGGAGCTGCAATATCCCTCCAAGGGTTGTATCCCGACTTTTACCTGCCTCAGCTGATTCCCCCGGTGTGCCGCAGCCGGAAGGTGGACATGTGAGGAATAGCCTAGGCAGACCGTAGTTCTGGTCACGTTTGCTGTGTGCAGCCGTGGATAAGCAGGGGAGGGCCCGTTGGGTGTGGAGGGAAGGTCAAGTCGTCCGCAGTAGACTGCATATGGAAATATCGCTTTAGAAAGGCATGCGTGACTCACCTGAAAACCGATCTCCTGGCGCAGGTTACGCCGGGACCGGACCGTCAAAGCTCGTATCGGCCGGAGGTCCAGGGCCTGCGAGCACTGGCAGTTCTGATGGTTGCCAGTTACCACATCTGGCTAGGCAAGGTCTCCGGGGGAGTGGACGTTTTCCTCCTTATCTCAGCCTTCCTGCTCTCTCTTTCCTTCATCAGGAAGGCCGAAGCCGGGCGTGCGCTGAACATCGGTCGCTATTGGATACATGTCTTCAAGCGATTGCTGCCTGCCGTGGTTGTGGTGCTGCTGGGTGTTTTGACTGCTACAGCGCTATTCGTCCCCAAAAGCAGATGGAGTGAGATCCTCTCACAGAGCTGGTCCTCGCTTTTTTACGTCCAGAACTGGGCGCTTGCTGAAAACTCGGTGGACTACTACGCCACTGACCAGAGTGTGGCCAGCCCATTGCAGCACTTCTGGTCACTGTCCGTACAGGGGCAGGTATTCATCCTGTGGCCGTTGCTTTTCGCGTTGGCAACCGTCATTGCACGCATCATGAAGGTGCGCTTCAGGCATGCAGTGCTCGGCGTCTTCGGTGCTGTCTTCGCCGCATCGTTCGTGTTTTCGATCTATGAGACGTACACCAACCAGACCTATGCGTACTTCGATACTCGGACCCGGTTATGGGAGTTTGCCTTCGGCACATTGCTCGTTCTGGCGCTTCCATATATCCGGCTCCCGAGGGCTGTTCGGATAGCTGCAGGTTGGACCGGTCTGGCGGCAATGCTCTCAGGTGGATTCATCCTGGATGTGCAGGGACAGTTCCCCGGATACGTGGCGCTTTGGCCTGTATTGGCGGCGACGCTCGTGATCCTGGCAGGACAGACGGGGAGCAAGTTCGGTGCAGACCGGTTCCTGTCCTGGAAACCCCTCATTCGGTTGGGCGACATGTCATATGCCCTGTACCTGTGGCATTGGCCAGTCCTGATTATCTACTTGATCTGGCGGGGCAGGGAAGAAGTCGGGCCGGTCGGCGGTACGGCGATTATTGGTCTCTCGCTTATCCTGGCGTACCTCACCACGAAGTTCGTGGAAAAGCCACTGCGTTCCATGGCATGGGTGGAGAAGAAGCAGCGTCGCGGAATCCTGGCTATTGCAGTTTGCCTCGTGCTGGCAGCAGTACCGCTGGCAGGATGGCAGGGTGGCCTCAAGATAGAGGCTGCCCGGCTGGCGGCTGACGCCGACCGCAACAACCCGGGAGCAGCGGTACTGCTCCCGGGCTACACTGATGAGTCCGACGCGAACGCTCCGACCCTGCCATTACCTGGTGGAGGGGAATGGGGTGGCAGCTCGATGAAGACACCTGACTGCGATGCTCTGACGGACGGCCCCACAGACGACCTCCTTGCGAAGCAATGCAGTCATTCAATGCCAGAAGCAGGTTATGACCGAACCATCCTCGTCATAGGCAGCTCACATGCCGAGCATTGGCTTCCAGCAGTGAATACCATGGCCGATAAAAACGGCTATCGAGTGATCTCACTGCTACTGACCGGATGTAACTTCAGCGGCACCGAGAGCAACGGTGGGGAGAGTGAATGCGACCGCTTCAACGTTGCGGCACTCGATTATGCGCTCACCCTCCGCCCCGACGCAGTTTTTACCCTTGCCACCCGATCAACAGTTGCGGGCCCGCGCGACGTCCCAGTCGAGGGGCTTAGTGACACAGCCGCGGTGCTTAGGAACAACGGCATCCAGTTGGTCGGCATAAGGGATACGCCGCGGTTTACGTTCAGGCCAACGGATTGTGCATATGAGGTGGGCGAGGACTCAGCTGAATGTGAGGTGCAACTCACGGAGGTCTTGGATCCGACGCCGCCGGAGGGTGTGTCTGAAACTGATGTGCGCTTTGTTGACTTCACGGACATGGTGTGTCCCGACGGTCTCTGTCGTCCTGCCATAGGCAACATCTTTGTCTATATCGACGATGATCACCTCATGGGCCAGTACGTACGATCGGCGGCTTCCGAGTTTGAACGGCGATTTGTAGAAGCAGTCGGCTGGTAGGAGCCAGCAATGGCTATCCGGATTGTCGGCTAACCTTGAGTGTCGGCAGTACTGGAGCTTCAGTACGCAACTAACAGGAGTAGATGTGAACGTTGACCTCGTCGTCGTCGGGTCGGGCTTTTTCGGCCTGACCGTAGCCGAGCGCGCTGCAAAGGAACTGGGCCTGAAGGTCGCGGTACTGGATCGCCGCCATCACATTGGTGGTAATGCCTACAGCGAGAACGAAGCGCAGACCGGAATTGAAGTGCACCGCTATGGAGCGCACCTCTTCCACACCTCGAACGAGCGGGTCTGGCAATATGTGAACCGCTTTACCGAGTTCACCAACTACGTTCACAAGGTCTACACCAGCCATAAGGGCGAGGTGTACTCGATGCCCATCAATCTGGGCACGATCAACCAGTTCTTCCGCGCCTCCATGGGCCCTGCCGAGGCCAAGGCGCTCATCCAGGAGCAGGCCGGCGAGCTCGCCGGGACCGATCCGGCGAACCTCAACGACAAGGGCATCCAGCTGATCGGCCGCCCGCTGTACGAGGCCTTCATCAAGTACTACACCGGCAAGCAGTGGCAGACCGATCCCAAGGACCTGCCGGCGGAAATCATCAGTCGCCTGCCCGTGCGCTACAACTACGACAACCGCTACTTCAATGACAAGTACGAGGGCCTGCCCGTGGACGGCTACACCGCGTGGATTGAGCGCATGGCCGACCACCCGAACATCCAGGTGCACCTGAAGACTGATTTCTTCGACGAGGGCCACGAGTTCTCCCGCGATAACACGCTCGGCCAGGTCCCCGTGATCTACACCGGCCCCGTCGACCGCTACTTCGACTACGCGGAAGGCGACCTGTCCTGGCGGACCATCGACCTGGAAGAGGAAGTGCTCCCCGTCGAGGACTTCCAGGGCACCTCGGTGATGAACTACCCGGATGAGGACGTTCCCTACACCCGGATCCACGAGTTCCGCCACTTCCACCCGGAACGGGACTACACCAAGGACGCCACGGTGATCATGCGTGAATACTCCCGCTTTGCCGAGAAGGGCGACGAACCGTACTACCCGGTAAACACTGCGGAAGACCGTGCCAAGCTGCTGGCCTACCGGGACCTGGCCAAAGGCGAGAAATCCGTTCTCTTTGGCGGTCGCCTGGGCACATACAAGTATCTTGACATGCACATGGCCATCGGATCGGCACTGTCGATGTTTGACAATAAGATCAAGCCCCACTTCACCGGGGGCGCAAAGCTGGAAAGCGGAGGAGTCGACGCGTGAGCAACGGCATTGTGGACGAGGCAGGGTATCTGCCGGGTATAACGGCGGCACGTCCGGACGAGGACAGTGATGCCGAGCTTCGGGTTCTGCAGCGGGTTGTCCTGCCCAACGACAAGGATCTGGATACACTGCCGCTCTACATCGACAGCGATACCGGCAAGGGTGGGCTGGATGCTGAGAACGGACGCAAGCAGGCACTGACTGCGCCCGGACGAAAACTGCACCCCGAGGATATCCTGAGCCGGTCTTCAGTGCGGGTCCGCCCGGGTGAGCGTCTTTCCTTTGGCTCATACTTCAACGCTTTCCCAGCCAGTTACTGGCGCCGCTGGACCACGGTGGAGAGCGTCATTCTCCGGGTCGGGACCGTTGGCGAAGGTACGGTCGTCGTTTACAAGTCCAATGCCCGCGGTGCAGCGCAGCGCGTGGAGTCACGCCAAGTGACCGGCACCGAAAGCACCGTTTTCGATCTCACGCTGGCGCCCTTCGGTGACGGCGGCTGGTACTGGTTCGATCTCATCGCCGATTCGGACGGGATGCAGCTGGATTCAGCGGACTGGAGCGCCGTATCCGACAAGCCCGCCGGAAGCGTAACGCTGGGTGTCACGACCTTCAACCGTCCCGATTACTGCCTGAACACCATCAAAGCCATCCAGACCGACGACGGTGTCCGCGAGATCCTGGACGAACTGATCATTGTCGATCAGGGCAACCAGAAGGTCTCCGACGAGGCCGGTTTCGACGATGTGGCCAAGGCGATGGGCAGCCAGCTGCGGATCATTGTTCAAGGCAACCTGGGCGGATCCGGCGGCTTTGCCCGGAACATGAGCGAAGCGGTGAAGGAGGGACGGTCGGACTACGTGATGTTGCTCGACGACGACATCATCGTTGAGACGGAAGGCATCCTCCGGGCAGTGGCCTTCGCTGACATGTGCCGCAAACCCACGATTGTGGGCGGACACATGTTCGACATGTACAACAAGTCCGTGCTGAACGCCTATGCAGAGGTGGTCAACCAGTACAAGTTCCGGTGGGGGCCGGTAGACGGCCTGGCCAACCACGACTTCGCACTGGAGGGCCTCCGTTCCTCGTCGATCCTGCACCGACGCTGGGATGCGGATTACAACGGCTGGTGGATGTGCCTGATCCCGACCCGGATCATCCGCGAAATCGGCCTGTCCCTGCCCGTGTTCATCAAGTGGGACGACGCCGAGTATTCCTTGCGCGCCCGATCGGTGGGCTATGCCACGGTCTCGCTTCCCGGTGCCGCCGTTTGGCATGTTTCCTGGGCCGACAAGGACGATTCCGTCGACTGGCAGGCCTACTTCCACGAGCGCAACCGGCTTATCGCCACACTGCTGCACTCCCCGTACGCCAAGGGCGGGCGCATCCTGCGTGAGAGCATGAACACCGACGTCAAGCACCTTTTCTCGATGCAGTACTACCCGCAGAAGGCCCGTTTGATGGCCCTGCGCGACGTGCTTCAGGGCCCCGAAAAGTTGCACGAGTCCCTTCCTGCGATGATGCCCAAACTCCGGGCATTGCGCTCGGAATACAGCGATTCGGTAGTCAAGCAGGATCCCGGCGCTTTCCCGGATCCGCACATGCGCAAGCCGCCGAAGAAACCCATCAGCACAAAGTCCCCGTCCCTGGCGTCTCTGGTTCCGTGGGCTGCCAAGACCATCCTGAAACAGACCGTGCTCCCTGTCGCCCCTGAATCGCGCGAGAATCCGCAGCTTGTGGTGGCCAACCAGGACAGCAAATGGTGGGTCCTGTCCAAGCTTGACAGCGCCGTGGTGTCCAACGCCGATGGAACCGGTGCTTCCTGGTACCAGCGGGACCCGAAGAAGGTCCGAAGCATGCTGGCTGAAGCGGCGGTCCTTAAGGCGCAGCTATTTGCGGAGTGGGAGCAGCTCAGCGCCCGCTACCGTGAGGCGCTGCCTGAAATCACTTCCATGGAATCCTGGCAGCGGACGTTTGATGAGAACCCCGGAAAGTAAGACAGTCCACTCGCAGGCGGGAATGCGTATGCAGGAAGAACTCACGGTACCGGGCCAGCCCGGCAGCCTCAAGGACGTACTGCGGCACCGGTTCCTCCTGAAGCTCCTTGTTTCCAAGGAGCTCAAGGTCCGCTACCGGGGATCGATTCTCGGCCTGCTCTGGTCCTACGTCAAACCGGGCATCCAGTTTCTGGTCTTCTACGTTGCCCTGGGTGTGTTCCTGGGACTTGAAGAGAGTGCGGGCAACCGGGGGGGCCTGCCGAACTATGCGATTTATCTGTTCTCCGGGATCGTGCTGATCAACTTCTTCACGGAAGCCCTGGGTAACGCGTCGCGGTCGATTGTGGGCAACGGCGGGTTGATCAAAAAGATCTACCTGCCCCGGCAGCTGTTCCCGGTTGCCTCGGTGTGGGTCTCCGGCGTGCATTTCGTGCCGCAGATGGTCATCCTGATCGGGGCTTGCCTCTTCAGCGGCTGGCGGCCGTCCCTGCTGCAGCTTGCAGCGGCAGCCGCCGGCTTCCTGGTCGTGGCCATGCTGGCCACAGGGCTCGGCCTGCTGTTCGGCGCCATCAACGTTTACTTCCGTGATGCGGAGAACCTGGTGGACATGCTGTTGATGGTCGCAACCTGGGCTTCGCCCGTGCTCTATTCCTGGACCATGGTGCAGTCCAAGCTGGGAGAGACGTTTTTCAACTTTTACCAGCTGAATCCGATCACAGTGGGCGTCGAGACGTTCCACTACGCATTCTGGCTTCCCACCACCGACGGCTCCCAGTCCATCCCCCCGCATCTGCTGTCCGTCTGGATCCCCGTTGCGCTGGCCATTTCCGCAGCAGTACTGCTGATTGGTCAGCTCGTCTTCCGTCGCCTTGAGGGCCGTTTCGCGCAGGAGCTGTGAACCGTGGCAAGTGCCATTGAAATCCATAACATCAACAAGCAGTTCGTTCTACGGCACACCCGTTCCATGAAAGAAGCATTTGTCTGGCTCGTCAAGGGGCGCAAGGGCGACCTGTCCGAGAAGTTCCATGCTCTCAAAGGTGTTTCGCTGAACGTTGAACAAGGCGAGACCGTTGCATTGCTTGGTCTGAACGGTTCAGGAAAATCCACGCTGCTAAAGCACATTTCAGGTGTCATGCGTCCGGACAGCGGTACTGTGGGAACCCGTGGACGGGTTGCCGGGCTGATTGAAGTAGGCGCCGGTTTCCACCATGATCTCAGCGGTCGGGACAACGTCTATCTGAACGGGGCGATCCTCGGTATGACCGAGGAGGAAATCAACGCGAAGTTCGACTCGATCGTCGAGTTCTCCGAAATCGGCCAGTTTATCGACACCGAAGTGAAATTCTATTCCTCGGGCATGTACCTGCGGCTTGCCTTCTCCGTCGCCGTGCACACCGATCCCGAAGTCTTCCTGGTGGACGAGATCCTCGCCGTCGGCGATGAGCCGTTCCAACGCAAGTGCATCGATAGAATCAAGGAGCTCGCGGGGGAAGGGAAGACACTGGTGGTCGTCAGCCACGATCTTGATCTGGTCTCCCGCATCTGTGAGCGGGGCGTGCTCCTGGAACACGGCGAAGTGGTCATGGACGGCCCGGTGCGCGACGTCGTTGACCGCATGCGCGGCAACTGACAGGCGCGCACCGGGGAACCTCCTGCACCTCCGCCGGTGAGCCGCGGAGGTACAACATAAGAAGAAGGACCCGCCGCTTTGAACTGGTCCCCGAAAGTTGGACTGGCCAAATAAAAGTCTAGGCCGCGAGGGCCTGAGCACGGTATTGCACCGGGCTCAGGCCCTCGAGCTTTGTCGAGATACGTTCAGTGTTGTACCAGCGGATGTACTCATCCAGCTGGGCCCTCAGGGCATCGGTGTTCAGGAACCGGACCCGGTGGAAGAGTTCCTCCTTGAGGTGTCCGAAGAAGTTCTCCATCACCGCGTTGTCGTAGCAGTTGCCCTTGCGGGACATCGATTGGACCGCTCCGGCGTTCTTCAGCAGCGTCCGCCACGAGACGTGCTGATACTGGAATCCCTGATCCGAATGCACGAGCGGCTGCGCCCCGGGCTCGAGACCGGTGAGGGCTTCACGCAGCGAGGAGTTAGTGAGCTCCAGATTCGGGGATAACCCGATCGAGTACGAGATGATCTGCCGGTTGAAGAGGTCCATCACCGGGGAGAGGTAGAGCTTGCGGTCACCGACGCTGAACTCGGTCACGTCGGTCACCCACTTCTGGTTCGGTGCAGCAGCTTCGAACTCCCGGTTCAGCAGATTCGGTGCCACCACGCCCTGTTCACCGCGGTAGGAGACGTAACGCTTCCTTCGCCGTACTTTGCAGACCAGCCGCAGCGAACGCATCAGCTTCAACACGGTCTTTTTCGCCACCGTCCACCCGTGCTTGAGCAGCTCAGTATGAATGCGGCGGTGCCCGTACCGGCCGTGGTTCTTCTCGAAGATCTCCCTCACGGCAGCCTTAATCTCAGCTTGCGGGTCTGGGCGCTGGAAGCGGGCCTGATGATAGAAAAACGTCGAACGGGCCAGGCCCGCGACGTCCAGGAGCACGTCCAGCCGGTGTTCGGCCTTGAGAGCGATGACAGCGCGGACCTTTACGGCCGTTCCTCGTCCCTCAAGGCCTGCACTTTTCCCAGGAACGCGACCTCTGCCCGCAGACGCTCGTTCTCGCGGCGCAATCGTTGTATCTCTGACTCTGGCTGCGTCGATGCCTCAGGATTTGTCTTCGGGCGGCCCTTGGGCTTCGCGCGCAGTCCGTCTTCGCCTTCCGCCCGGTACTGACGTGCCCACTTCTCGATCAGCTGCGGAGAGGACAGCTGGAGCTCTTTAGCCAGGGCGACTTTGCTCTCTCCAGCTTGAAATCGGCGCACGGCATCGAGTTTGAACTCGAAGGAGAACAAGCGTTTGGTTGGCTTGGCCACTAGCGTCGAACCTCCGCGAACTCTCCACCGGTCGTATAGCCGGCGGATTGCTTTCACGCGCACCCCGAGCCTTGTTGCTACGGAGTTGGGACCCCAACCGGTCTCGAACAACGCTACCGCGGCCTTGCGTTGTTCCTCGGATAACGAACTGCTCTTCTGCAAAAACTGCTCCCCGAAAGTCAGAACTGATTTCTCAGTCCAACTTTCGGGGAGCAGTTCACTTTTGCGGCGGGTCCTTCTTTTTACCTATGGAACGTCCCGGCATAACTGGCGCCCGAAGGCCGGCGCCGGGTGGCCCAGTTGGTGTCCCTGCGCCACCCACGCAGCGGCCGCTAAGACCGCATGGGCCGCTGCGTGGGTGGCTAATCGCAGCCGGTGATCTTGTAGAGGTTCGCCTCCGGGCCGGTGGACTTGACCAGTTCGAAACCTGGTTTCCCCGCCAGGTCCATCACACCGGCGTACTGGGAGCCGGTGTCCGACAGTGCCTGCGTACCGAAGTCCAAGACATACTCCACGTTCTCGTCAACGATGGCCGCACAGACCTCAGGGCTGAAGTCGGGCAGCTCTTCGGAGATAAGGATTCGCTCGGGATCATTGCTGGCGAACATGTGCGGGGTTAGGACCTCCCGCCCACCGAAGGCATACGCCGCGGAACTGCCGTTAGCAGGGTTGTCAGCAATTACGGCACCTTCGGGGACGTAGTCGGCAATGTTCTCGACGAGTTCGCGTTCAGCGGGCGTAATCATGGGGGAGGAGTCGTTAAAGGCATACACCGGCATGGTGAACTTGATGTACTCCTTGACGGGACCAAAGTACCCCAGCAGAGCCATGGCCACGGTCAGGACCGTCAGGGAGAGGACGCGTATCGGACGCACTGCGGCCCAGCGTTCTTCCATCCTTTCCGCGGTAGGTTCCGGCAGGGCAGTGCGGATCCATTGGATGATCGCCCACGCTCCAACCGCGCCGAGGATAGTCGCGAATACCGGAAGGAAAGCCGCCAGCCGGTTGGTGTCCTGGTACCAGTTACCTGTCAGGAAGTTGCGCAGGAAACCCCGGTCCTGGGAGGCATCCACTACGTAGAACCAGACTGCCAGGGCGTAGCTTACGATCAGCCAGCGGTGGGTCCGGATCTGGAACAGGTACACGACGCCGGAAATCGCCAGGACCGTCACGAACCAGTTGGTGGGGGTGCCCATCGGGCTGTTGGTCAGTGCTTCGCCAATAGCACCGCCCGTCGTGGTGTAGGGTCCCCATGAGTCATAGAAGGCAGGCCGAAGACGAAGCCAGACGAGCATCACGGCGATGGCTCCAACAACCGTCAAGGCACCGAATGCAGCCAGCTTGGAGCCTCCTGCGCGATGGTTCAGCCGCCGCCTGAACGCGTGCCACCAGCCGGTTACGATGAGCGGCAGGGAGAATACCAGCAGCGCATTGACCACGCTCATATGGGCAGTGGAAGCTCCGGCCAGGGCAAGGAGGAAGGCCATCCACCAGGAACGCTGCAGGTGCTGGTCCTGATCGAGGTCGGTCCCGCGGAACAAACGGACCACGATACCCAGCAGAAGCGGAAGCATGCTGGTGGCCAGCGTGTTCGGGAACAGTGGCCCCCACACAAGCAGGCTGAACGGGAAGGCGATCTGTGATGCGGAAAGGATGCCCGCCGTGAGGGTGATCAGGGCATTGTTGCCAAAAACGCTGCGCGCGAAGAAGACGCAGGCAAGAGTCCAGACGACGCTTGCGGAGACGATGTTGATGGAGTTTTCCGCCAGGGGAACGCTGGCACCCGTCAACTGGACCGTAAGGGCGGCAAATGAGTGCCAGACGGCCGGGTAGACACCGACGGCGCCTTCGCCTTGGAGCTCTCCAAGGGTCAGCGAGGATGCGTTGCCGGTCTCGAGGACATGGCGGATTGCGTTGAGGTGGAATACATTGTCGAAGTTCTGCGCGAAGTGCTCCGGTTGGCCGATCAGCTGCATGATCCGGCGCGATACCATAGCCGCGGCCACAAGGACGGCCGCCAGGGGTACTGCCAGTGTCCGCCAGGCGCTACGGCTGCGGTCTTCCGGCTGCGGCCGGGTGATGCCCCTGGTACGGATTGAGGTTGCGATCCATGCGGCCACACAGGTCAGCACAGTACCGCCGGCATAAACCCATACCGACCAGTCCAAGCCTATGATTCCGCCCAGAATCCCGAAGACGCCAACGATTGCAGCGGAGAATGCGGGTGCCAGGGCAACCGCGGAGAATCCTCGGAAGCGCAGTGCCAAGGCGACCAGGAGGCCTGGTATTACCACCATCCCGGCAGTCACCAAAAGCACAGGTAGTACGGGTATCCAGGACAACTGGTTTCCTCCAAGGGGTAAACGTTACGGCCGGGAAGGCCAATAAGATTCTACGCGGAGGCAATTAGCACTGTGCCCGGCCGGGCTGCCACGCGTTCGGGCAGGCTCTACCGGCCGTGCTGCAAGAGGCCGGCGAGATAATCTCCGTAGCCGCTCTTTGCCAGCTTTTCCGCGCGCTGCAGGAGTTCGTCGTCTGAGAGGAACCCCATACGCCACGACACTTCTTCGGGGGAGCCGATCTTGAGTCCCTGGCGATTCTCGACCGTTCGGATGAAGTTTGAGGCTTCATTCAGGGAGTCGAACGTGCCGGTGTCGAGCCAGGCCGTGCCGCGGGGGAGAATCTCGACCTGAAGCTTTCCACGCTCGAGATAAACCCGGTTGACATCCGTAATTTCGAGCTCACCACGCGGGGAAGGCTTCAACGCTTTCGCTATTTCCACAACTTCGTTGTCATAGAAGTAGAGTCCGGGGACCGCGAAATTGCTCTTGGGCTGCTCCGGCTTTTCCTCCAGCGACAGCGCCCGGCCGTCGGCGTCAAACTCGACGACGCCGTACGCCTTAGGGTCCTGGACCCAGTAACCGAAGATGGCGCCGCCATCGATGGTGGAAAAGCGCCGCAGCTGGGCGCCCATGCCGGGGCCGTAGAAAATATTGTCGCCCAGTACCAGGGCCACGGGTCCGTCACCGATATGCTCAGCACCCAGGATGAAGGCCTGTGCCAGTCCGTCCGGTGACGGCTGGGCTACGTAGCTGAGGGACACGCCAAACTGGCTGCCGTCGCCCAGCAGGCGCTGGAACTGGTCGGCGTCCTGCGGCGTAGTGACAATCAGGATGTCCTTGATGCCAGCGAGGATAAGAGTGGAAAGCGGATAGTAGATCATCGGCTTGTCGTAGACCGGTACCAGCTGCTTGCTGATGCCCATCGTGATGGGGTGGAGCCGTGAACCCGTACCCCCGGCCAAGATGATTCCGCGCATGAAACAATAATGTCCTAGAGTGGCTACCGCACCAAATCCACGGTTGCCGTGCGGAACCCTGACCTGCGGGGAGTTCCGGGGGAACGATAGTTAGGCACAACTTGAGAAAATCTCCACGCACCGACTCCAGCCGCCCGGCGGACGGATCCATTGGCGGTAAATCAGCTGCAGGTGTGGGAAGTGCGTCCCTTGTTTCTGCGGCAGTGGGATACGTCCTGCTCCTGGTGGCGGCCCGGACCCTTGATACGGAAGCAAACGCCGTCTTTCTGGCCTTTTGGTCCTTCCTCTTCTTTATCTTCGGTGTCCTGGGCGGCATAACGGTCGAGACCACCCGTGCCACACGGGCGGCAGCCGACCTGCCTGATTCGGACCGTGGCACCAGATTTGCCGGCCCCGCGCTGCTGATAGGCGCAGGCACCTCCGTTGTTCTGTTCGCAACGTCCTTCTGGTGGGGGGAGGCGCTTTTCGGGTCGCTGGCCGCGACCCTTGTGCCCGTCATCTGCCTTGTTGCCGTTGTCTATGCCGGCCACGTCGCCACTATCGGGGCCTTGGGCGGGTCCGGCAACTGGAACCAATACTCGGTTGCGGTGTTCGCAGAGTCGGGCGTGCGGCTGGCTGCGGCCGCTGCCGTGTTCGCCGTCGGAGCCACCGTCGGTGGCCTGGCGGTAGCCTCTGCCCTCGCAGCCGCGGCCTGGCTCCTGCTGCTTATGTTCTCAAAGGATGTCCGGGGCACGGTCCTTTCCCGTGCCGACGTCGGCACAAACCGGTACGTGCGCAATGTCCTGCACGCCTGCCTGGCTGCGACGGCAAGTGCAGCCCTGGTTGTGGGGTTCCCCGCGATGCTCAAGTTTACGACCCCCGACAACGTCTACTTGGCGTCAGCTCCGCTGCTGATGGCCCTGTCCCTCAC
Source organism: Arthrobacter zhangbolii (assembly GCF_022869865.1). Classification (NCBI taxonomy): domain Bacteria; kingdom Bacillati; phylum Actinomycetota; class Actinomycetes; order Micrococcales; family Micrococcaceae; genus Arthrobacter; species Arthrobacter zhangbolii. The sequence continues at coordinate 2,493,809 of NZ_CP094984.1, read as the reverse complement.
CCGTGCGCCGCTGATGATTCCGCTGACCGCTTTCCAAGGGGTGGCTATTACGCACTTCATGTCGCGCAAGGAGCAGGGAGCCAAGGCGTATCTGCCCATTTTCCTGGTGGTCCTCGGAGTGGCTGCCGCAGGAGCACTGGCGGCAGCCCTAGTCGGACCGTGGCTTATGGTGTTCCTGCTGGGGCCGGACTACCACGTATCAGGCCTCGTCCTGGCTGCCCTGACCTTCGACTCGGGCTTCCTTGCACTGTTGACCCTTACGGGGTCCCTGACGGTGGCCGCCGGCAGGCATCGTGCCTATTCTTTGGGCTGGGTCTGCGCCGTGGCCGTTTCCCTCTCGCTGCTGCTGCTTCCGCTGGGCATCGAAGCGAAAACGATCCTGAGCCTCGGCGTCGGGCCCCTTTGCGGGATCATTGTGCACACCGTTTTCGTGCAGCGCAGCCTCAAGCCGGCCCGCCGGTAAAGCCTCCGGGCGCATCGGCTCCGGCAGGAGTGCCAACGCATAACCGGTAGGCTGGTAGCATGCAGAAACTCCTCGTTACCGGCGGTGCCGGCTTTATCGGTTCAAACTTCGTGCACTACGCACTGGCCAATACTGACGCGGCCATTACGGTCCTGGACAAGCTCACCTATGCCGGGAACATAGCCTCGCTGCAGGGGCTCCCAGAAGACCGCTTCACATTTGTCAAGGGCGACATCTGCGACGCGGAGCTCGTAAATACGCTGGTCGGTTCGGCCGACGTCGTCGTCCATTATGCGGCGGAATCCCACAACGACAACTCCCTCCACGATCCGCGTCCGTTCCTGGACACAAACATCATCGGCACCTACACGCTGATCGAAGCAGCCCGCCGGCACGGTACGCGGTTCCATCACATTTCGACGGACGAGGTCTACGGTGACCTGGAACTCGACGATCCGGAGCGGTTCACAGAAAAGACCCCGTATAACCCCTCAAGCCCGTATTCCTCCACGAAGGCAGGGTCGGACCTGCTGGTGCGTGCCTGGGTCCGTTCCTTCGGGCTGCAGGCCACTATCAGCAACTGCTCCAATAACTACGGCCCTTACCAGCACGTGGAGAAATTCATTCCCCGCCAGATCACCAACGTAATCGACGGAATCCGCCCGAAGCTCTACGGAGCCGGCGAAAACGTCCGCGACTGGATTCACGCCAATGACCATTCCTCGGCTGTGCTCCGGATCATCGAAAAGGGTGAAATCGGTCAGACCTACCTCATTGGCGCGGACGGCGAGAAGAACAACAAAGACGTTGTGGAGCTGATTCTTAAACACATGGGCCAGCCTGCCGATGCGTATGACCAGGTCATTGACCGTCCCGGCCACGATATGCGCTATGCCATCGACTCCACCCGCCTGCGATCGGAGCTGGGCTGGGAGCCGCAGTTCTCCAACTTCGACCAGGGGATTGAGGACACCATCCGCTGGTACCGGGACAACGAGGCATGGTGGCGGCCGCAGAAGGCCGAAACCGAAGCCAAATACAAGGTTCAGGGGCAGTAGGCATGGTTGAGTTTTCGAAGGCCCTGGTCACACACGAAACGACCATCCCCGGGGTTGTGCTTTTCGACCTGCCGGTGCACGGTGACAACCGGGGCTGGTTCAAGGAAAACTGGCAGCGCGAAAAGATGCTGGCTCTTGGCCTCCCCGATTTCGGGCCCGTCCAGAACAACATCTCCTTCAACGAATCCGCCGGCACCACTCGTGGTATCCATGCCGAGCCATGGGACAAGTTTGTTTCCGTCGCTACCGGACGGATTTTCGGGGCATGGGTGGACCTCCGCGAGGGCCCGAGCTTCGGTACCGTATTTACCGCGGAACTGGATCCGAGCCAGGCCATCTTCATTCCACGCGGCGTAGGCAACGCCTTCCAGACGCTTGAAGACAACACGGCCTACACCTACTTGGTGAATGACCATTGGAGCGCCGACGCTCAGGGCCAGTACACCTTTCTGAACCTGGCAGACGAGAGCGCAGCCATTCAGTGGCCGATCCCGCTGGAGGACGCGGAGCTCTCCGACAAGGACCGCGCCCACCCCCGCCTCGCCGACGTAGTGCCGATGGCACCGAAGAAGACGCTGGTGCTCGGGGCGGACGGTCAGCTGGGCCGGGCCCTGCGGGAGGTTTACGCAGGGGATCCCTCCGTGGAGTTCGCCGGACGGAATGAGTTCGACCTGTGCGACGCGGCTTCATACGAACGCAACTGGAAAAACTACTCCGCCGTCATCAACGCGGCTGCCTATACGGGGGTCGACGCCGCCGAAACCGCTGAGGGCAGGAAGGCTGCATGGCGGATCAACGTCTCCGCAGTGGCTCGTCTGGCGCGGGTAGCGGTGGAAAACCGGCTGACGCTCGTGCACGTTTCCAGCGACTATGTTTTCGACGGAACCGCGGAAAGCCACACGGAGGATGAGGAATTCTCGCCGCTGGGGGTCTACGGCCAGACCAAGGCAGCCGGCGACGCCGTTGTGTCCGTGGTTCCGAAGCACTACATAGTGCGAACGAGCTGGGTGATCGGAGACGGCAGGAACTTCGTCACCACCATGGCCGGGCTGGCGGGCCGGGGGATCGCTCCGTCTGTTGTGGACGACCAGGTGGGACGGCTGACTTTCACTGTTGATCTGGCGGCAGGGATCCGGCACCTGCTGGACACCGGGGCGCCCTACGGAACGTACAACCTCAGCAATGCCGGGGGACCGTCCAGTTGGGCCGATGTGGCGGCCAGGGTCTTCGAACTGGCCGGCCGCAGCCGTGCCGACGTGACGGGGATCAGTACCGCGGACTACTTCAGGGACAAGGCAGGAACTGCCCCTCGTCCGCTTAACAACTCATTTGATCTCGGCAAGATCCAGGCCGCCGGGTTTACCCCGGCGCAATACGCTGACCGTTTGCCTGCCTACGTCTCTGGAGTTCTCAATGCCGAAGCCTGATGCCACCGTTGGAATCTACATCCCGTTCTGGGGCGAACTCGACTACCTTCAGACGGCCGTGGAAAGCGTCCTCGCCCAGACCAATCCGGACTGGACCCTCACTGTCGTGAACGACGCACACCCTGATTATTCCGTTGATGCCTATTTTGAAACCCTGCAGGACCCGCGGATCCAGTACGTCCGTAACGAGGAGAACTGCGGAATCACCGAAAACTTCCGCCGATGCGTGCAGATGGCCGTCGAACCGCGTGTTGTAGTGATGGGGTGCGACGACTTCCTGTTGGAGGGGTACGTCGATGCTGTCTGCAAGGCCCATGCGGGCTGCCCCGGCGCGGACCTGATCCAGCCGGGGGTTGCCGTGGTGGATGAAAGCGGCACGGTGGTCAGGCCCTTGGTGGACCGGGTGAAGCAGTCACTGCTTCGGCCCCGCAGCGAATCCCCCCTCCTGCTGTCCGGTGACAAGCTGGCGGCCAACCTGATGCATGGGAACTGGCTTTACTGGCCATCGCTGGCCTTCCGGCGTGAGGCGATCCAGTCCCACGATTTCCGTGACGGCTTCCCCGTCATCCAGGACCTCGCCCTGATCTTGGACATCCTGCTCGACGGCGGCGACCTGCTGATGGTCCCAGACGTCGTATTTGCCTACCGCCGGCACAGTTCGAGTGCCTCGTCGCTTGAGCTGCGGGACGGGTCTAGGTTTGCCGGCGAGCGGAAATTCTTCGAACACGCCATGGCGCTAAGTACAGCCAAGGGCTGGAGGAAGACGCAGTCCGCAGCGCGTCTGCATGTCACATCGCGCCTGCATGCCCTTGTCCTGCTGCCGGGAGTCCTCGTGCGGCGGGATATGCGAACTGCAAAAGTGATCCTCCGGCACGTTTTCGGGAGCTGACCCGGGGCTATGGCGGGGTGACGGCGCGAGCTATGCCGGCGGAATTGGCGAGTCGACGACTATTTCTATAGCCTGTAACTGCTTGTCTCCGCAGCGAAGGAGGGTCTTCTCCCGCCGGAACAACGCCGAAACGGGGCGGATTTAGGCCGGCTTCCCGATAGGTTCCATCCGAGACGCGGCACATCGCTGCGCCCCGCGGCCAGAGGGCTTTAGACGCTCTTGGCCCCAATTTGAACGACTGCAGAATGGTTTAGGACTCTCGTGGATAAAGCTGAGGCACGGTCGCAGGACCGGCTGCTGGTTATCATGCCGGCTTGGAACGAGTCTGAGTCGGTGGGAAACACCGTCGCTGAGGTCATTCGGACAGTGCCGCACTGCGACGTGCTGGTCGTAGATGACGGATCAACCGACAACACGGCGGATCTCGCTTCAGCAGCCGGGGCCACTGTGCTTCGCCTGCCGTTCAATCTTGGCGTAGGCGGAGCGATGCGCTCAGGCTACAAATACGCCAAACGGTTCAATTACACTCGGGCCATTCAGGTGGATGCTGATGGACAGCATGATCCCAAGGACCTCATCAATGTGGTGAAGGGATTGGAAAAGGCGGACATCTCCATCGGAGCCCGCTTTGCAGAGAAGGGCAACTATGAGGTGCGCGGACCGCGGAAATGGGCCATGTCCTTCCTCGGCTGGTCCATCTCGCGAGTAGCACGGACCCGTCTGACCGACGTAACGTCCGGTTTCCGCGCGGCCAATGCCCGTGCTATCGCCCAGTATTGCGAGCATTATCCCGCGGAGTATCTTGGTGACACGATCGACTCACTCGTAGTGGCGGTTCGGTCCGGGCTGACGGTAACGCAGGTTCCTGTCGAGATGAGGCCCAGACAGGGTGGACAGCCGAGTCACAACCCGGCTAAAGCCGCCCTGTACCTGGCCCGCAGCGGCTTTGCTCTCGTCATAGCCATGACCCGCAAGAAAACCCGGATTCCTGAGCATATCGGAGCAGCAAAATGACAAACACCGTGGTGCCTTTCATTGCGGCTCTTCTCGTGGTCGGCTCAGTTGTATGGTTGCTGCGCCAGCGGAAGCTGCGGGAGAAATACGCAGTCTTATGGATTCTGGTTGGCCTGGTCACGCTGATTCTTGCCGGCTTCCCGCAGCTTCTCAGCTTTGCGGCAGAGCTGACAGGGTTCGCGCTGCCGTCTAATCTGCTCTTCCTCCTGGCGATCCTCCTTCCTATCGGAGTGTGCCTGCATTTGTCACTGGAGATTTCCGTCGTAGAGGACGAAACCCGTGCTCTGGCGGAAGAGGCCGCCATCCTGCGGGCCCAGTTGGAAGCACTCCAAGCCAATGTGGACGGCTTGGTTCCAGGGCAGGGAATCTCTCCTGCCCTGCCGCACCCAAGGGCGCAGGAGAAAGAGCATCCCGAACACGGACAACAGGGAATCCGTACGGACGAGTCTTAACCAGCTGCATAGCTGAAACAGTATTCAGTGGTGAAGTGATGGATCCAGTAACCTGATCAGCGATCCGCGTAGGACGCCTGTGCCCCTGCATCCTCCATAGGATGCAGGGGAACAGGCGCGTCAGCAGCTCAGTTGGCTAGCGGATTACCCCCACCGACGTTCCAGTTCCCCGGCTCCACTGTCCGGTGAGTGGCCGGTCATCGGGGTTGCCGAAAGCAAATCTGGAGGTGGTGGCCGCGGTGCTGTGGTCGTCGGTCAAATGCCATATGTTGCTCCGTTGAACACCTACCGTGCTAAAACCGTCGTTGTTCCAATCGCCGGAAATCGGGGTATCTCCCGCGTTCCCATAGATGAAGGTGTGACTGACGGCAGGGCGTATGTTGCTGTCAGTCAGGTAGAAACGTTTTCCCACGCCTTCCATCCGAGCAACTCCGAGCGTGTCATAGCCATCTCCGTTCCAGTCTCCTACCAAGGGGATGTCGTATGCCGCCCCGAACGGAAACGTTCCGTCAGCCTTGCCTGTGGTGTTGGAGTTCCTGAGATAGGCCATACCTTTGCGGTAGACACCCAGAGTGTCTAATCCGTCGCCATCCCAGTCCCCACAGATCGGAATGTCCCCTTTTTCCCCGTATCGAAGTTCCGTTACCGATGCATTACCGGTCAACCCGTTGCGGATATACCAAACCCCGTTCCGGAACGCGGCGGGGGTTGCAATGCCATCTCCGTCCCAGTCACATGTCACAAATTCATCGGTGGTGTGCCCATAAGCGAGGCTGGATACAGGGTTTCCCTGGAAATAGAGCTTTGCCGGACCGGCGATCCTGGACCCCCGGGCGAAGTCCCGTAACTGGCTCAGGCTGCCGTTGTAGACGTTGGAGTCACCTTCGAACGGCCCTGTGCTGCTGTACTGCCAAAGGGTGTATTTTCCCCAGCCGTTAGGAAGGCTTCCCGGGGACTTGGCGTAGTTGGCAATATGCAGCGGGTGGTTGGCGAAGGCATTCGAATTACCAGTACACGTCTTCCACCAGTCAGTTGTTGTGTAGATCATCGGCACCCTGCCTGTTCGGGCCGCAACGGTTGACGAGAAGTCCCTGATCCAGGCGATCATCTCGCGTGCTGACATGTCATAGCAGGTGTCGCCAAGCTCGGAGTAAGGGTTGTATTCGATATCCAGCAGAGGAGGCAGTGTGTTGCCGTCGGCAGTCCACTTGCCGCCACGGTCTACGAAGTAGTTGGCCTGCCGCGCACCACTGGACACATTCGGGATCGCAAAGTGGTAAGCCCCGTGCAGCATCCCCGCGTTAGTGGCTCCGGAAGTCTGGCTGGTGAAAAGCGGATTGGTGTAGGAAGTGGCTTCAGTGGCTTTTACGTACGCGAAGCGGGCGCCCTGGTTCCATGCACGGCTCCAGTTCACCGCCGGCTGATGGCTGGCGACGTCCATGCCCTGAAGGCCGGCGGGCATCCAACTGGCGGCCAACGAAACGGAAGGTTCATGGGAAGCTGTTCGGCCGAACGCTGCCGGGGCGGCCGTCGCGCCCTGAGCGGGGGATCGGGCATCAAATGCATCTGGTCCGGTAGCCAGGCGCCTGTCCGCAACATTTTCCTCAATCAGGGTCTGTTCGGCTTCGATACGCTCCGTTATTTCCTCGGCGCCCGGCAACTGGGGGTCCTGAGTATCCTCGAGGCGCTCCAGTCCTTGGCCCATTTTTGCACCGAGAATACCAATTATCGACTCGAGATCGTCTTCCTTAGTCTCGTCGGGCGCCGGAGCAGTCTCAGTCGGCTCCGGAAGGTCAACATCCGGCGATTCCCCGTTTGTGGTGCCCGTCGGCGTTGTATCGCTGGGTGCGGGAGGTATCTGCGATGCATCGACCGGAGTGGGGACGGGCGTCGGTGAATCGGTTGCGAAGGGCTCAGGCGCAGGGGGCTGCATGCCGGAATAGGAGGGTGGCGCCGGAGTTTCCGGCGTGAGGGTGGCCGCGCCCGCAGGCTGCGCTATAGCGAGCACGGCGGCCAGTATAAGTGCTGGCAGGGGCCAGCTTCGTGAAATCACAGGTGCTCCAGAAACAGGGGATAGACATCAACATGGGTGGATTGTCTACGAATTCTATCCGCCGTGTGTAACCGCAGAGGCTATTGATGGTGGATGGAAAATATTCGGACGCCGAAATGAACTGGTTTCCCATGAAGTTGCCGCCCGTGAATATGTAGCCGCCGTTTCCACTGCGTACCGTGGCGAGGTTTCACGGAGAAAATGGCGAGACCACTCGTCTGGTTTAGGTGCTTACCGGACTACGTGGCGCCAGAGAAGTCCGGCAGCTCCCCAATCGGCACTGCGTGCCGTGCGAAGAAGCAGACTGAGGGCATGGAGACGGGAGGTCCAGTGCAGATGGGCGGCCCGCGCAGCACGTTGCCATCCGAGCGTCCGGAAACGTTCAGCCTCCGCGCAAAAGAACCTCCTCTCTTCTTCGAAACGGCGACCATCTCCCGCCCTCACGGAAGAATCTGACCTCGAGTGGCGTCGGTACTGGAAGACGGTGTCATCAAATAGCACCATGGAACCCCCTCCGGCCGCGATGTCCAATAGGAGCGCCAGATCCTGAACAACGTCGTACCCGGGTCTAAATCCGTAACGCTGCATCTCCGCAGTCCGCCAAGCCAATGACGGAAAGTAGTGCCAGCCTCCGTGGAGCAGGCTTGCAGCCATGTCTTCCCCTCCGATAACCACCTCAGGAGCAGGTTTTGGCGAGATAAACCGTTTGATCCGGTCTGTCAGCGGAAGTATTGGATATCCGTATTCGTCAATGACCTGCACGCGAGGTTGCGCCACCGCAACCTGCGGGTAGGCATCGAGTATCTCTGCGACCCGCTGCAAATAACCCGGCAGCATTACGTCGTCGGCACCCATCATCACGGTCAGGGGAGCCTGCGCCATGCTGAGGGCTTTTCGAAAGTTCCCGCTGGCGCCCAGGTTCTCACTGTTACGGAGATAGGTGATGCGGGGGTCCGTCTGGCCTGCAAACCAGCGTGCAGGTTCATCGTCGGCATAGGCGTCGTCCAGGACCAGCAACCGCCAGTGGTCGTAGCTTTGGGCGAGCACGCTCGCAGTTGCAATCTTCATGAATTCCACGTCGCCGTAGTAGGGGAGTAATACGTCGATTTTCTCCATGGACCTGGTTCTCCAATCAACGGGTTCAGCGGACGACCGTCCCACTGATTCTGGGCGCTTCGGAATGCTGGGAGGAAGGCCTATAGTGCAGAACCGTCAACAGGCGTATAGATTGCTCCACCGCGAGGCGCGTCCTTGGGATACAGGGACGCCGCAGCCTGCCGTCTACACTCGGCGGGACTATCCGACGCTTCCGTGACATCATCTGCTCAACCGTTCCCGTGGACGGTGGAGCTGAACCCTGAAGGCGCCCCGACGGATGCTCGGGCCACTACTTATCCACAACGCCTGACCACCACTCTCGCTTCTCCGCCATCCGGCCCCTACTCTGTCGCCCGTGGCCCGCAAACCGGGGCCGCCAGTCTCATGCCGGGTGCTGCCGCCCGGGTGAATACGGGGGATACGGATGGATGCGCTACGGATCGTGGAGGACGAGGTACGCGAACTCATCCGCGTGCGCGGCCTGGATCCGCAGGAACAGGTGGGGGAGGTCCGCCGCCTGGTGGACGCGGCAGTGTCGGATTACGACGAACGCTCGCTGCTCGGATCGCTGCCGCCGCTGGGACGGCCCGAATCGGTGCGCCGGCAGGTGTTCGACGCCGTCGCCGGATTCGGCGTTCTCCAGCCGCTGCTGGATGATCCGACGGTCGAGGAAGTCTGGATCAACTCTCCCTCAGAGGTCTACCTGGCGCGGGACGGCCGCTCGGAACTGACCTCGCTGACACTGACACCGGAACAGGTACGGGTCCTGGTGGAGCGGATGCTGAAATCCTCCGGTCGCCGGCTGGACCTGTCCTCGCCGTTTGTGGATGCTGCACTGCCGGACGGGTCCCGCCTGCACGTGGCCATACCTGATGTCACCCGGCGCCATTGGGCCGTCAACATCCGAAAGTTCGTGGCCCGCGCACGCCGCCTGGAGCACCTGGTGGAACTGGGCACGCTGTCCGCCCCCGCGGCCCGGTTCCTGGACGCTGCTGTGGGTGTCGGCCTGAATATCCTGGTGTCGGGTGCCACACAGGCGGGCAAGACCACCATGCTCAACTGCCTTGGCGCCGCCATTGGTGCCCGCGAACGGGTGGTGACCGTTGAGGAGATCTTCGAACTGCAGCTGCCGCTGCGTGATGTTGTGGGTCTGCAGTGCCGGCAGGCGAACCTGGAGGGGCAGGGCGAGATTCCGCTGCGGCGCCTGGTCAAGGAAGCGCTGCGCATGCGGCCGGACCGCCTGATTGTGGGGGAGGTCCGTGAAGCGGAAAGCCTGGACATGCTGATTGCCCTGAACGCAGGGCTGCCCGGGATGTGTACCGTACACGCCAACAGTGCCAGGGATGCAGTGACCAAGCTGTGCACTCTTCCGCTGCTGGCGGGAAGCAATATTTCGAGTGCATTCGTGGTCCCGACGGTGGCCTCCTGCATTGACCTGGTGGTCCATTGCGAAAGGACCCCATCCGGGCAACGGGAAGTGACCGAAATCCTGGCCCTGGGGCGCCGGGTCGAAAACGGCCTCATCGAGTCATCTTCCGTTTTTGCCCGGTCCGAGGGTCAGCTGGCCGTCACCGCGTCCTCCATGCCTGCTGCGGAGAAGTTCGCGCGGGCAGGAGTCAACGTCGCTGCACTCTTGGGGAGCGGACAGTGAGCGCCGCCGCCGGACTCTGTCTGGGGCTTGGTCTGCTGCTGCTGTGGCAGTCATGCTGGGTGTCACCGGCCCGCCCGGGACCCGGACGCCGCCGCACCGGGTTCCTGGAAGACCTGCTGCGACAGGCGGGAATTGACCGCGTCGGTGTCGGCGGATTGCTGGTGACCTGTGCCGTCACCGGCTTCTCTGCTCTCCTCCTGGTCTACGGCCTGACGCTCTCAGTGCCCATCGCCGCGTGCTTCGGTATCTTCGGTGCTGCCCTTCCCTATGCCCTGGTGCGGATGCAGGCCACCCGGCGGAGGGCGTCGCTTGCCGAGCTCTGGCCCGACGTCGTTGACCACCTGCGTTCGGCGATCCGGGCCGGACTCCCGCTCCCCGATGCGCTGATCCAGTTGGCGGACAACGGGCCGGATGAACTGCGGGGGTACTTCTCCTCGTTCGCGTCGGACTACCGGTCCGGCGGTGACTTCGAGGATTCGCTGACCCGGCTGAAGAACAGGCTCTCGGATCCCGTCGCGGACCGGATTATCGAAGCTCTGCGGATTACCCGGCAGGTGGGCGGAACAGACCTGGGCCGCCTGCTGGGCACGCTGGCCGGTTTCCTGCGGGAGAACGCCCGTACCCGAAGCGAGCTGCTGGCACGGCAATCCTGGACCGTCAACGCGGCGCGGCTCTCAGCCGCTGCACCCTGGGTGGTGCTGCTGCTTCTGGCAGCCCGGCCGGAAACCGCGGCAGCGTACAACACCGCCGCGGGCGCCGGTGTCCTGGCGGCAGGCATCGGGATATCAGTGCTCTGCTACCGGCTGATGCTTCGGATCGGTGCCCTTCCGGAAGACGTGAGGGTCCTCCGGTGACCGGCCTGACGTCGATGGCGATGCTGGCAGGTGCCATGGTGGGCATCAGCCTGCTCCTGGTGCTGCACCGGTTGCCGCCGTTGCGCAGCACCACATTCGCAGAGCGCGTGGCGCCCCAACTACGCTCGGTCAGCCCGGCGTCGAGGCTGCTGGACCCTTCAACGCCGGACCTCACGCCCTTCGGCCCGCTGGAACGCATCCTGCGTCCGGTACTGCGAGACGCCGGACGCCGGCTGGCCCGGCTGTCTCCCGGGAACAGATCGCTCGCCGTCCGGCTGCAGCAGGCCGGCGGGACGAAAACCGTCCTGGATTTCCGGGTGGAGCAGGTGCTCTGTGCCGGTGGCGGGCTCCTGATGGGAGGGACGGCGACGGCGTTCCTGGCCGGCAGCGGACGCATCGGCGTGCCGGCTGTAGTCCTGGGGATTCTTGCCTGCGCCGCAGCGGGCTTCCTCCTGCGGGATTATCTGTTGACCCACCAAATAAAGCGCCGCAATGCCCGCATCCTGGCCGAGTTTCCCAGTCTTGCCGAAATGATGGCGCTCGCGGTCGGAGCGGGGGAGAACGCCGTGGGGTCACTGGAACGTGTCTCAGCAGCGGCGCAGGGAGAACTGGCCGGGGAGTTTCGCAGGGTACTGGCACAGACACGGGCGGGAACACCGCTGACTGCCGCGTTGGAGGAGCTGTCCGACCGGATCCGGCTGGCGCCGCTGACGCGTTTTGTGGACGGGGTCAGCGTGGCTGTGGAACGCGGGACACCTCTGGCAGACGTGATGCGGGCCCAGGCCCAGGATGTCCGGGACGCGGCCAAACGCGAGCTGATGGAAACGGCAGGAAAAAAGGAAATCGCCATGATGGTGCCGGTGGTTTTCGGCATCCTTCCCCTGACGGTCCTGTTTGCCGTATTTCCCGGCATGGCGCTGTTGAGGCTGGGGCTGTGACGGGCAGCGGGCATAACGGTGTCCGGACATCCAAGACATGGCTACGACGGAAAGGGAAACCATGAATACCAGGAACGGCAGCAGGCACCGGAGGACCGAAACGGGCGGGGAGCGAGGCTGGAAAACAGCGGACAGCTGGAAAGCAGCCGCCGCCGTTCTGGCAGGCTGGTGCTACCGGCTCGTCCGTCAGGTTCGGGCTTCGGCCCGGCCTTTGGACAGGGAGCGCGGCGACGTGCCCGGGTGGGTCATGATCACCCTGATGTCCGCCATCCTGGTGGCCGGGCTGCTGTTCATCGCCGAGCCCGCACTGGAGCAGCTCTTCAGGACGGCCATGGAACAGGTGAAGCCATAGCGCGGGGACGCCGTCCTGCGGACGCCCGGACCAGGGTGCTCCGTTCCGCACGGCTGCCTGCCGGCGCGACGGAGCGCGGGTCGGCAGTGGTGGACTTTGTGCTGGTGGGGGCGCTTGTCAGCCTGGTCTTTATGGCGGTGATCCAGCTGGCACTGGTACTGCACGTGCGCAACACGCTCATTGACGCCGCTGCAACGGGGGCCCGCTACGGGACGCTGGCGGACCGTTCTCCGGAGGACGGTATCCGGCGGACCTCCGAGCTGATCCATGCCAGCCTCGGGGCGGAATACGCCGGGGACATCACCAGCGCCGAGCAGACTGCAGGGGACGCCCGCCTGCTCGAGATCACCGTCCGGGCACCGCTGCCGGTGATCGGCCTGATCGGTCCCGACGGCGGGATTGAGGTGGCGGGGCATGCGGCCTGGCGCTGAGGGCGGACCGGACACCTGCGGCGGGACCCGGCAGGAGCAGGACGAAACCGGAAGCGCCGTCGTCGAATTCATTTTCCTGGGCCTGCTGCTGCTTGTTCCGGTGGTCTATCTGGTTATTACGGTGGGTCAGATCCAGGGTGCCTCTTTTGCTGCCGTGGGAGCAGCGGATGCGGCCGCCAAGGTCTATGCCACGGCGCCGGACGCGGCGACGGCGGAACGCCGCGCCACGGAGGCTGCACAGCTTGCCCTGGATGACTTCGGATTGCCGGCCGGAACCATGGACATGGTCATCAGCTGCCCTGCCGACTGCCTGGCGCCGGGCACCCTCGTGACCGTCCGGGTGAGCGTTGATGTTCCCCTGCCCGGACTTCCCTGGGCAGGGGACTCACCGGTAGTGGTGGACTCGGAATCCACGCAGGTCGTGGAGCGTTTCGGATGAGGCCGGGCTCCGGGAGCGACGGCGGTCCCGCCGGTGGCAGCGAGGGGCACGAAAGCGGCCAGGTAGGCGTGCTGATCATCGGCTACACCCTGTTGGCCCTGCTCACCGTGACCGTTGTGATGGCGGCATCTTCGGTGTACATCGGACAGAAGAAGCTGCTGTCGGCAGCCGACGGAGCAGCTGTGGCAGCCGCGGATACGTTCACCTTGGGCCAGTCCGACGCCGGGGACGGCCCGGCGGCGGCACTGGACGCAGGCGCGGTGCGCGCTGCGGCACGAAACTACCTTCAGGTAACGGGGGCCGAGTCCCGTTTCAATGACCTCGTGGTGGCGGAGGACACCGGTACGGCGGACGGCCGGACGGCCCGAATTGTCCTGGCTGCACGGGTGCACCCGCCGATTGTCAATTTCCTGGTCCCGGAGGGTATTCAAATAACGGCCGTCAGCGAGGCCCGGGCACGGCTGGTTCAGTAAACGCCCGCAGTGGCTATGACGCCTTTTTCTGCGCCATGTCCTGCGCCGGTCCGTGGTCCCAGCCGCCGTGGTCGATGTCCAGGACCTGCCCGTCCTCGCCGTAGCAGATATTGACGGGCTCACCGTAGTACTCGCAGTTGCTGTCGGGGCACTTGTCGAACATCTTCACGGCATAGTCGTTGGAGAAGTCGCGGTCCCATTCGTCCACTTTGCCCATGGCCCAGGGATCCCCCTGCTCAGCCAGGTCGTTGAGTTCGTCGAGGGTGTAGAGGCGGCCGCGTTCGGGATGGGGGTGCGGATTCCGTTCGGTCAAGACAGGCTCCTTCATCAGGGCGTGTGTTCTTTCTCCGTCATTGGTTAATGTAACCCTCCCCGCCGACACATCCGTGCACTGCCGCGGCGCGTCAGGCGGCCGGTGCCGGACGGAATCTCCATCGCAGCGGCGGGTGAGGCCCGGCTGCTCCAGTGCTGCCCGGCCGCCGGAAGATACCGGGGGACGCCCGCCTTTACTGAGTCTCTGCCCCCGGCGCCGCGGGTGGCATACCCGACTTTGCATCCGACCCCCGCAATACCCTCGTCAAGGCCTTCCCGCGCTCCTTAGCCTTACGCCGTAGCCACAAACCGGCCGCCCGATTCTCGCGGGACGGGCGGCATATCCGGTCCATCCCGTGCGTTACCGGGGGCCCGCCAGTGCATGCCGTGGGGATGGCAGCGGGCCGGGACCAGGATCTGATCCGCGTGCGCGGATTGGACCCCGGCGGGCACGGCGATGTTCCCGGCACTCTGCCCAGGAAGGAGGAGAAATGGAGGTCACGGTATTAGTGCCGGCGCACAATGAGGAGCAAACAATAGGGCAAACCATTGAATCCCTGCTTGCGCAGACCCGGCAGCCGGACCAGATAATCATTATCGCCAATGGATGCACTGATCAAACGGTCGAGGTAGCAAAAAAGTACCCGGTAATCGTTATGGATCTGCCCCGCCTGGAGCACCGCAAGTCCGAGGCCATGAACAGGGGATGGAATCTCTATGGCCGTGACTCCGACCTTGTCGTGTCCATGGACGCAGACACTGTACTTGTCCCCAATGCCATCGAAGACTGGGAGAAGGAATCATGGAAGCGTCTCTTCGGAGGATCGACTTCCAAATTCACCATCCGGCAGCCCGGTTTGTGGTGCAGGCTGCAGAAATCCGAATACGCCTACAACATCCAACAGGGGCTGAATCATGGTTGGACCAATGTCCTGGCAGGCGCCGGGTCTGCGTTCTCCGGCAGGGCGCTGAGGGAGATTGCCGCCAGGGACGACAGGGAAGGGCCGTGGTCCTACGAAAGTGCCGTGGAGGACTACGAGCTGACCTACCGGCTCCGGGAAGCGGGGTACAAGACCTACGTATCCACCACCATCAGGGCATACACCGACGGGATGAAGAACCTGAAGTCCCTGTGGGGGCAGCGCATGAAGTGGCAGACAGGTACCCTTCAGGATCTGCTTCGCTTCGGAGTCAACCATCTGACCATCAGGGATTGGTTTAGCCAGATGCTCAATCTGCTCGGACCTGCAATCCGGGCGCTATGGGTGATGGTAATTTCGCTGGCGCTGTATCTGGATGCCCTGACATTGGCTTGGTGGGGACTGCTCGTGCCCATCCTGTTTATGGCCATCAACCTCAAGACGGCCCTTCGCGTCCCGTATAAGGACAAGTGGGACATCCTTATCGTCGTGTTGATAATCCCTATTGAGCTCCTGGCCTGCATACGCGGCGGATGGATTCTCGCTTCCTGGGGAGAAATCCTCCGCAAAAAGATCACCCGCAAAGATCGTGACTTGTGGGCGGCGCAGTACAAGGCAGAGGGCGTGGAAGCATGAAAGGGGTAATCCTGGCGTCCAAGGTTGCCGGCATCGCGGCAGCCGTACTGGAGATAGGCTCGATAGTCCTGTTTATCCTGGGCGGGATATTCGTTGCAGTAGGTCTTTTCACACTGCTGAAGAAGAATTCTTCCAACCGGCCCTAGGCAGGCCCTAGGCAAAGGCCGTGTCCCGGCAGCGAAAACCTGCGAAGCCTTCCGCTGCTCTGCTGCCTCGCGGGCCGGACCCTGGCCCCAGCCGCGGTGGGACGACGGCAACGACGACGACGACGGGCAGCGGCGCAGGGACATGGCGTAGGCTGTAAGCACCATGGCAGAAATAGATTTTCCCGCAGAAATCCGCGCCCTCCGCTCCACTTTCGCCTCCATTAAAGAGGTCTCGGATGTGGCAAAGATCAAAGAGGACATCGAAGAGCTCAGCGAAATGGCCGGCGTGCCCGATCTCTGGGACGACCCGGCCGAGGCGCAGAAGATCACCTCCAAGCTGTCGCACCGCCAGTCGGAGCTGGAACGCCTGGAGAAGATCGAGTCCCGCATCGATGACCTTGAGGTCCTGGTGGAGCTGGCCCAGGATGAGGCGGACGCCGAGTCGAAGGCTGAGGCGGTGACCGAGCTGGAATCGCTGCGCAAGTCACTGTCCCAGCTCGAGGTGGTCACCCTGCTCTCCGGTGAGTACGACGCCCGCGAGGCGGTTGTGACGATCCGTTCCGGCGCCGGGGGAGTGGACGCTGCGGACTTCGCCGAAATGCTGCTGCGGATGTACCTGCGCTGGGCCGAACGCCACGGTTACCCCACCACCGTCCTGGACACGTCCTACGCTGAAGAGGCGGGATTGAAATCGGCCACCTTCGAAGTCAAGGCCCCTTACGCATTCGGCACCCTCGTGGTGGAGGCCGGCACACACCGGCTGGTGCGGATCAGCCCGTTCGATAACCAGGGGCGCCGCCAGACTTCGTTCGCCGCCGTCGAGGTGATTCCGCTGATCGAACCCACCGACCACATCGAGATCCCGGACAACGAGATCCGCGTGGACGTCTTCCGGTCCTCCGGCCCCGGCGGCCAGTCCGTTAACACCACAGACTCCGCCGTCCGCCTGACCCACCTTCCCACCGGCACCGTGGTTTCCATGCAGAACGAAAAATCGCAGCTGCAGAACCGTGCCGCCGCCATGCGGGTGCTGCAGTCCCGGCTGCTGCTGTTGAAGAAGGAGCAGGAGGACGCGGAGAAGAAGGCATTCGCCGGCGACGTCAAAGCCTCCTGGGGCGACCAGATGCGCTCCTATGTGCTCAACCCCTACCAGATGGTCAAGGACCTGCGCACCGAACACGAAGTGGGCAACACGTCTGCCGTGTTCGACGGCGAGATTGACGACTTCATTGACGCCGGTATCCGTTGGCGCGCCAACGGCAGTGTCTCGGCCCGCAAATAACCCGGCGGATACGGCAGCCGGACAGTGCGTCGCGCCGGCAGGACCGCCGTCGTGCCGCCCGCCGGTTCCGACACGCGCCGGCCGGTTCTGGCCCATTGTCCGGCAAGCTGGCTATAGTCGAGGAGCCGGTGCCCATACCCCGAACCAAGGCCCGTGTCTCCGGCCGCTTCATGGGCACTAAGTAGTCATGATCACATTCGACAATGTCACCAAGCTGTATGACCGGAAGTCCCGGCCTGCGCTCAACTCAGTCAGCCTTGACGTGGACCGGGGAGAGTTCGTTTTCCTCGTAGGCGCCTCGGGATCGGGTAAATCCACTTTTATCCGCCTGATCATGAAGGAAGAGCACGCCACCAAGGGGACGGTCTACGTTGCCGGGGCGAATGTCGCGAAGATCCCCAGCTGGCGGGTTCCCCGGCTGCGCCGCGGAATCGGCGTGGTTTTCCAGGACTTCCGCCTGCTGCCCAACAAAACGGTTTTCGCCAACGTTGCCTTCGCCATGCAGGTGATCGGACGCAGCCGTGCCGTCATCCGTGACTCCGTTCCCGAGGTCCTGAAAACCGTGGGGCTGGAGGGTAAGGACAACCGCATGCCGCATGAGCTTTCCGGCGGCGAGCAGCAGCGTGTGGCCATCGCCCGCGCCATTGTCAACAAGCCCGGAATCCTCCTCGCGGACGAGCCCACCGGCAACCTTGACCCGACCACGTCGCTGGGAATCATGAAGGTGCTGGACCGGGTCAACCAGAACGGCACCACGGTGGTTATGGCCACCCATGACGACGACATCGTTAATGCCATGCGCAAGCGCGTGGTGGAACTGCGCAACGGCCAGATCATCCGCGACGAACGCGAAGGCATCTACCTGGGCGAGCCCGGGGCCGAACAGGATCCGGAGCCGCAGCCGGATGCGCCCGGCCGCCAGGAAAGCGGGGTATCCGAATGAGGCTTGCATTTGTCCTTGGCGAAATCGGTTCGGGCCTGCGCCGGAATCTGTCCATGGTGGTTTCGGTTATCCTCGTAACCTTTGTGTCCCTGACCTTCGTGGGTGCTGCCGGATTGCTGCAGCTGCAGATCGGGCAGATGAAGGGCTACTGGTATGACCGGGTGCAGGTGGCGGTGTACCTGTGCACCGACAATGACACCTCAGCCTCCTGCGCCGCGGGGGCGGTTACCGATGAGCAGCGCGACGCCGTCGAGGCAGACCTGCGGGCGGACCGGTATGTGGAAAGCGTGGAGTACGAAGACCAGGAAACTGCGCTGACGCATTTCCGTGAACAGTTTGCGAATTCGCCCATTGTGGACAGCATTACGGCGGAAATGCTGCCCGAGTCCTTCCGGGTGAGCCTGGTGGACCCGGAAAAGTATGAGGTCATCAACGAAGCGTTTTCCTCCAAGCCGGGTGTGGAATCAGTCAGCGACCAGCGGGAACTCTTCGAGAAGATGTTCACTTATCTGAACCTGGCGTCCGTGGCAGCCCTGGGCGTGGCGGCGGTGATGCTGATCTGCGCCATCCTGCTGATAGCAACGACTATCCGGCTCTCGGCCTTCAGCCGCCGGCGGGAAACGGGAATCATGCGCCTGGTGGGAGCCTCCAAGGCCGTCATCCAGCTGCCCTTCGTCCTGGAAGGCGTCATTGCCGCCGTTATCGGCGCAATCCTCGCTTCTGTGGCATTGTGGAGCACTGCACACTTCTTTATTGGTGCGCTGGCCAGGCAGTACCCCACCACAGCCTTTATCTCCTCGGAACAGGTTCTGTATCTAACACCCGTCTTACTTGTTCTCGGAGCACTATTGGCGGGCGTATCCTCGCTGTTGACGCTGCGTCGTTACCTGAAGGTTTAGAGTCATGAGCAGTACTCATGAGCAGTACATCGGCACCCGGAAGAGAAAGCTGAACATCATGGAGAGTCTCATCAATGGATAATGCCGTGTCCAAGCGGTCCCGACGCGCCCATGCATCACGGGCGGTCGCGGGTGTTGTTGTGCTCCTGACCATGACGCTTTCAATAGCCTTCACCAGTACTGCCAGCGCTGACGAACTGGATAACCGGCTTGAAGCCATCGAGGCGGAAAAGCAGCAGGTCCAGCAGAACTACGAGTATCTGGGTGAGGACATTGCCGAGACCGTGGCCAAGCTGAACATTTACAACGGGCAGCTGCCGGCAGCACAGCAGCAGCTGGCTGATGCTGAGGGCCGGGTGAACACCGCCGCAGACAAGGTCGGCGCGCTCAATGACCGGGTGGCCCTGGCGCAGAACACGCACGAGACCATCATGGGCCAGATTGAAAAGGACCGTGAGGAGATTGCGGCCACCGAGAAGGCCATCGGCCAGATAGCCTCCCAGGCCTATAAGAACGGCGGCGTTCCCTCCACCCTGTCGCTGATGTTTGGCGCCAAGGGTGCGGACAGCCTGACGGATTCCCTGGGCATGGCCGAACAGGCGCTCAAGGGTCAGAATGCAGCGGTGGAGAAGCTCTCCCAGCAGAACGCGAACAACCTCAACTCCGAAGCGCGGCTGGCCGCCGTTGCGGAGGAAATCAACAAGCTGAAGGCCCAGGCCGAAGAAGCACTGAAGGCCGAACAGGCAGCCCGCGATGCCGCTGCCGCCGAGAAAGCCAAAGTGGACAGCCTCATCGCCGAGACCACTGCCATGAACAAGGAACTCGAAGCGCAGAAGCCGAAGCTGCAGGCGCAGATGGCCACCTTGGAAAAGGAAAGCGCGCAGGTCACTGCGGACATTGCCGAACGGCAGCGGATACTGCTCGAGGAGCACCGCAAGCGTGAGCAGGCGCGTATTGACGCTGCCAACCGGGCAGCAGCCGAAGAGGCCGCCCGAAACAACCGGCCGGCCCCTCCCGTCCAAACCGTGCCGCAGCCCTCCAGCCCGTCCTCCTTCGGACTGCGTTACCCGGTAGTCAGTGCACCCGTATCCTCCGGCTACGGGTGGCGTGCCACGCCTCCCGGATCCATCGACTTCTTTGGCAACGGCGGGTACCTGCACTCGGGCATCGACTTCGCCCCTGCCTGCAACACGCCGGTCTACGCTGCGGCCGCCGGCGAAGTCTGGCGGGCGGACCAGGGCGGCGGCGAGATGATCGGCACGGGAAACCGCATTGTCCTGAACCACGGTGTGGTGGGCGGCAACGTCCTGGCCACGAACTACTACCACCTCAACGGCTTCGCCGTCCGTGGGGGACAGTGGGTGAACCAGGGCCAGCTGATCGGTTACGTCGGCAGCACCGGTAACTCCACCGGCTGTCACCTGCACTTCGAGACGGTCCTGAACGGCAACCTGGTTGACCCGATGGGTCTGTTGTAGGCCTACAATAGAACTTTCGCTCAAAGACCAGCTGACGCTGAATCACTAAGGAGTTGCCCCGTGCCTAAGGAAAGTGGCCGGAAGGTAGTGGCCACCAATCGCAAGGCCCGGCACGATTACGAAATCCTGGACACCTATGAGGCCGGTATGGTCCTGATGGGAACCGAGGTGAAATCGCTGCGCGAGGGCAGGGCTTCACTGGTGGACGGCTTTGCCACGTTCTACAACAATGAACTCTGGCTTGAAGCCGCCTACATTCCCGAATACCTGAATGGCAGCTGGACCAACCACGCGGCCCGCCGCCGGCGGAAGCTGCTGCTGCACCGCGAACAGCTCGAAAAAATCATGCGGAAGACCAGCGAATCAGGCTTCACCATCGTCCCGCTCCAGCTCTACTTCGTTGACGGGCGGGCCAAAGTGGAGATTGCCGTGGCGCGCGGTAAGCGTGAGTATGACAAGCGCCAGACACTGCGGGAAAAGCAGGACAACCGTGAGGCACTTCGGGCCATGCGGGAGAAGAACCGCGGCGCATGAGCGGCACGTTCTGGGAAGCGCAGCCCGATGCCGCCGAAGAGGTAAGCGTCCGGAAGCCGGCTTGGACCTGGGTGGTGGCGGCCGTTGATCTGCTGATTGTCCTTGCCGTGCTGCCCGTAGTGATCCTTGTGGTAGTGCCGTTTTTCCTCGCTTTTTATCTCTACCTGGCAACGGTACTGGTCTGGCTGGCTCCGGTGCTGGTGGGAGCCAACATAGCGCTTTTTGCCTGGGCCTTCCGGCGCAAAGCACCTGGAATGACGGCGCTGAGCATCCTCTCCGTGCTGTTTGTCCTGGTCTCCTGGATTCTTCTTATCGCCTGGCAGGCGCCGGTAGTAATACTGGGCTTCACCCTCTAAACCCGGGCCTGCGGCGCATGGGCTACAATGGGTGTTCCGGCTCCGGCCGGATTGGCAACTCAATAAGGGGATGACCGGTTTCGACGATGTTTTGTTGAGACAGGGGAAGCGGGCCGAGGATACAGGGTTATCTCGTTAACGATCTCTGTAAACCAATAAGTGCCGAATCAAAGCGCACTGACTTCGCTCTTGCTGCCTAAGCAGTAAGGCATAGTCCGTCAGCCCGGGGATGCTCTCGCCCCGGTGCCTGGCGTCATTTAGAGGGCCACTGCTGAACACCTTCGCCGTTGGGGTGTTCGGGACTTTTAGACGGCTGGGTCCGGATCAGCCACTTGTTTGCGTGATGGCTGGGACCGAGAAAATCCGATGCAGACTGCGCCCGGAGAAGCCCTGACAAAGCGACATCGGACGGGGGTTCGATTCCCCCCATCTCCACTGTGTTCCGCACAAGACGGGACGTGTCCACGGACACGTCCCGTCTTGTGGTTTAAAGGCCGACGGTCATCGGACCGGGGCGGAGTTGTTTCTCACACCCACGCTTGTTTAGGCCGTAAGTCCGGGCTCCGCCGCCGGGACGTGCGGGACACGTTGCTAAACTTGCACTGAAGCACTACCCGCGCCGGCCCCCACCGGAGCGGGCGATATAACCGGTCGGAAGACCTCGTAGGAGACGCACCACTCTATGCAAAGCCCGGCAGTTGAATCCCAGCATGACGACCTCTGGAACCGACGGTACGACCCCAATGTTGCGGAAGTGAACCAGCTTTGCGACGCACTGGCCGAAATCAAGCCGGGCAGCCAGGTCCCCTATGTGGACCCCATGCATGACATCGGTGAATGCCGGATTGTCAGTCTTTTTTCCAACATCGGCGAAGCGCACGAGTCCGGGTTTATCACGGCGGGGGACAACGACGCCATGACGCGGCTTCTGGGTGTCCATTGGCAGGCCGGGCTCCGCCCCGAGTTTGTGATGCCGTGGAACACCTATCCCTGGCATGTGCCCGGCGAGCCCAATGGCAAGCTGACCAAGGAGCAGGTGCAGGAAGGGCTTCGGCCGCTGCTTCGCTTCCTTGCCCTGGTGCCGCGTGCTTCGGTGATCGTGGCACACGGTACTGAGGCGCAGCGTCTGGCCGCGGCCTTCCTGAAGACCGAAAACCGGATGATCTACCGCCGGAGCTTCAAGGTCTACAAGGCCCGCTCACTCTCGGGACGTTCCTTCGGTGCCACAGCGGAGCGCCAGCAGGAGGCCCTTGACGATATGAAGGCCGCCTACACTGACGCGATGGCACGAACCGGACTTAGCGCTACCCGCTAGCCGCGGCACGGCACCTCGCCGGGGGCCGGTCCGGCTCCATCGGCCGGCACGGCTCCATCGGGCGGGCCTGCCTTCAGGGAGCCGGCCCGGCTCCATCGGGCGGGCCTGCTTCCGCCGGCAGGGCCGAGGGATCTTCAGTCCGCGGGGCTTACGGCGGAGTCCACCACGCCAATAAACCGGGAGCCTACGCCGGGGTACTCGCTGCGCACCGCGCCGTCGGGCAGGGCGGGCAGTTCGCGGACGCTGTGGTCCTCGCACGCCAGGAAGGTGAACTCCGGCCACCACTTCTTCGGCCGCGCCGTTTCGGTGTAACCGCACACGGTGCAGGAAAGCTCGACCCATACCGGGCGTTTCCCGGTGCGGTTGGCCCGTGACTGGAGTAGCCACCCGGGAGGATCGGCCTGGAGCCGGGCCAGCTCGGCGTCCTCCATCCGTGGCGGGATACCGTGGCGGATGGCCATTTCAAGCGGAATATCAAGTATTTGTGCGGCTTGGCGTCGAGTAATCATCAGTTAAACGATACGGCGTACGGGCCTTCATCCGTTTCAGGGCAGGAATACCCTGGAACGGCAATAGCGGGACGGCGGCCATCCGGCCGGCGTCCCGCTATTGTGATCAGGCGTTGCGGGCCTGCCTAGGCAGGCGTTGCCTCAAAGAAAGCCTCGCGAAGGTTCGCTTCCTGCTCCTTGGAGAGGTTGGTGTAGATCAGCTTGGCACCCTGGTAGTCCTTGAACGCTTCGGCTACCCGGTCCTCGACCGCGTCGGTGGACAGGACGAACAGGGCCGAGGAGCCCGGAGTCACTTCCTGACGCACCTGCTTGATGAAGTCGTCGTTGATCCCGACGTCCACCATGGACGCGGAAAGCGCGCCCACTGCTGCACCAACCGCGGCCCCGATCAGCGGTACAAAGAAAATCAGGCCGAACAGCAGCCCCCAGAAGCCGCCGCCCAGGGCTCCGGCTCCCACCAGATGATGCTCCTGGATGGTCTTGGGCTTTTTCTTGTCTTCGGGCCAGGTGACGATTGCTTCATCCTGGACATTGATCAGCCCCTGGGACTGCAGGCTGGCGAGGGTTTCCGTGGCGCGTTCCGCAGCCCCGGCGTCAGAGAATTTCCAAACGGTCAGTGTTGCCATGGCAGTTACTCCAAACGGTTGAGTTCGACGAAGGTGTCCGTACAAGGGACCCGCCGGCAGCGCCAACGTTATCGGTGTGCATGGGCGGCGTACAAGGCAAACGGCTATGACCGGGCAGCTTGGCCGGGAAGTTGCCGAAGGCCTGTGCCGGCGGCGTCCGCAGACGTAGCATGCAGGGAAACCCTGAGGCCAGGGACTGGGAAAGGACGGCCTGCCATGGAACCCCGTACCCCGTGGTGGGCCAACGCAGTGGTCTACCAAATCTATCCCCGCAGTTTTGCGGATTCGACCGGCGACGGTATCGGCGACATCGGCGGGATCATTGAACACCTCGATCACCTGCAGGATCTGGGCATTGATGTCCTCTGGTTGTCCCCGATCCACCAGTCGCCGCAGTTCGACAACGGCTATGACATCAGCGACTATCGCCGGGTGGACGAGCTGTTCGGCACCAACGAGCAGTTGGACGAACTGTTGGAGGGCCTGCACGGGCGGGGGATCAAACTGATTATGGACCTGGTGGTAAACCATACCTCCAGTGAGTATCCCGCCTTTTTGGAGTCCAGGTCCTCCCGCAGCTCACCCCGGCGGGACAGCTATTGGTGGCGGGATCCCCGGCCGGGCTTCACCGCGGGGGAACCCGGCGCCGAGCCGAACAACTGGGGATCCATGTTCGGCGGATCGGCATGGACTTTCGATCAACGCACCAGGCAGTACTACCTGCATCTGTTTACTCCGCAGCAGCCGGACCTGAACTGGGAAGTCTCCAGGGTGCGGGAGCGTGTCTACGAGATGATGAACTGGTGGCTGGACAAAGGCGTAGACGGCTTCCGCATGGACGTCATCAACTTCATCTCGAAGGATCCCGCCTTGCCGGACGGAGTCTCTGAAGCAGGGGGTGTCTGGGGCGACGGAAGCCCGCACTACGTCAACGGTCCGCGGATCCACGAGTTCCTGCAGGAGATGCACCACCGGGTCTTCAGCGAACGCCAGGGCGAGTACCTAACGGTGGGTGAGACCCCCGGCGCAACGGTGGAGCAGGCGCGCCTGTATACGGACAGGAGGCGGCATGAGCTGGACATGGTCTTCCAATTTGAGCACGTCAGCCTGGACCAGGGGCCGGGCGGGAAGTTCGACTACAAGGGCCTGGAGCTCGCCGACCTGAAGACCAGCTGGAACCGCTGGCAGCGGGGACTGGCGGAAACCGGGTGGAACAGTCTCTACCTGAGCAACCACGACCAGCCCCGGATAGTTTCACGTTTCGGCGATGAGGAAGAGTACCGGTACGAATCCGCCACGCTGTGGGCGACCCTGCTGCATCTGCAGCGCGGCACGCCGTACGTCTATCAGGGTGAAGAGATCGGTATGCCGAGCGCCGGGTTCACCTCGATCGGCCAGTATCGGGACGTGGAGTCGCTAAACCACTACGCCGAGGCACTTCGGCTGGGGATGGATCAGGAAGCCGTGCTGGAGTCCCTGCGCCGGATGAGCCGGGACAACGCCCGCACCCCCATGCAGTGGACCTCCGGGCCCCACGCCGGATTCAGCACGGTTGAGCCGTGGATTCCGCTGGGAAAGGGATTTCCCGAAACCAGCGTGGAGGCTGACCGGGCCGCGGAAAAGTCCGTTTTTCGCTATTACCAGCGGCTTATCCGGCTGCGGCACGAGTCGGAGCTGGTATCCCTGGGGGACTTCCACATGCTCGACCCGGCACACCCGACGCTGTTTGCCTTCAAACGCACGCGCGGCGACCAGGCACTTCTCGTCCTGGGCAATGTCTCCGGGGCAGAGCTCGGTGTGCCCGCCAACCTGGAGTCAGGTGACCTGGTCCTGGGTAACTACATCACCCCGGGGGACCACCGTCTGCTGCGTCCGTGGGAAGCGAGGATCCTGGACGTGTCCATTTACCCCGGCGGATGAGGAGACGCTACAGCTCACCCGTAAGCGTCGACGAATAAAGCTCCAACAGCCCGGGCATGCCGCCTTCCTGCATCGCACGGCGCTGGCGCTGCGCGCCGGTGCCTTTCTCCCACAGCCCGGCCAGGCCGGCCTTCACCCACTGGGTATCCCCCTCCTGCTCCAGGGCCCCGGCTATGAACGCCATCAGCGCCTGCACGCGTTCCCGTGCGGGGACGAGCCGGGCGGAGAGCGGGTCCACCAGATCTCCGGTGAGACCGTCCCGCGCCGCCTGCCACATGGCGGCGTCGAGCAGCTCATCGTCCGGAGTTGAGTACGGCACGCCGGCGCGGGCCTCGGCCACTGCGGTACTGATCAGTCCGCGGATGATGCCGCCGAGCAGGACACTGTCGCGTGCCTGGAGCTGGGCATCCCCGGCGCGCACCTCCAGAGTGGGATAGCTGTCCGAGAGCCTGGCCATCCAGGTCAGTACGCCACGGTCAATGATGGCGCCGGAGTCCACGAGCCGCTGGATCCGGCGCTCGTAATCCGCCGCGTCACGGAAGACGGGAGCGCAGCCCTGTACCGGCCAGCGGCGGTAGTGCACCACCCGCCAGCTGCCGAAGCCGCTGTCC
Source organism: Arthrobacter zhangbolii (assembly GCF_022869865.1). Lineage (NCBI taxonomy): Bacteria > Bacillati > Actinomycetota > Actinomycetes > Micrococcales > Micrococcaceae > Arthrobacter > Arthrobacter zhangbolii. The sequence goes on along the minus strand of NZ_CP094984.1, from coordinate 2,467,730 downwards.
CGGTCCAGCCAGAACGGCGAGTTGGTGCTGAGGGCGATGATGGCGGGCAGCCACTCGCGGATCCGGTTCAGGGCCTGCACGCCGGTTTCACGGTCCGGGACGGACACATGGACGTGCAGTCCGTTGACGAACTGGTCTCCGACGATTCCCGGGGCACTGGCCTGCAGGTCACGGTAGCGGTCCTTGTCCGTCAGCTCCGGATAGTGCTCCTCGATGCGCGGCGCGCTGGCAGTACCGGCTGCGATGACGCCCGCCTTGCGGGCCCCGGCCTCCAGCTGGGTGCGGAAATTGAGCAGGTACTCTTCGGCCTCCGTGAGGGTGGCAGACACGGGTGTGGCGGTTTCCAGCTGACAGCTCAGCAGTTCCCGCTGTATTTCGCCCTCGGTGATCCGGGGCGAACGGTGAAGGAAGGCTTCGACCTCGGCAGCCTTATGCACCGGCAGCCCGGTGGATGGATCAAGGAGAAGGTATTCCTCTTCGATGCCCAATGTCGCCATGTGTGTTCTCCCGTGGGTTTTCGAGCCGGGCCCCAACCGGCACCGCAGTTTTTGTTCCTCCCCGAGAGTAGTTCCGCCGGGCTCCAGCAGAAAATCCGCATCTGCAGCGTGAAGCGGCACTGTCCGGCCTGCGCTCCTGGTGCAGGAGCCACGCGGCGGGGCGGGTTCCTCAGGGTTCGAGCACCAGGGAGCGGGTGAAGAGCTCGGCCAGGGCCGGCTCGCCGCCCTGCCGGACAGCCCTCCGCTGCCGTTCGGCACCGGTTCCAGACCCGGCGGCCGAGCCGGCGTGTCCGCCCAGGACGCGGTGGATTCCGGCGGCGACGAACTCGGTATCTCCTGCCTCCTCCAGGGCGGGGGCCACGAAATCCAGGAGTGCCGCCAGACGGCTGGCTGCCGGGACGCTGCCGCCGGGGTGGGAGACCAGATTCGCCCCTAGCCCGAAGCGCGCAGCCTGCCACAGCCCGGCGTCGAGCAGTTCCGGGTCCGGCGGGCGGGGCGCCGCCCCGGCTGCCGCCAGGGAGCTGACCAGTCCGCGGACCAGGGTTGCCAGCAGTACGGAGTCGCCGGCCTCCAGCTGCGCGTCGGCAATACGGACCTCCACGGTGGGGTAGCTCTCCGAGAGCCTCGCCGCCCAGCCCACGTGGCCCGCGTCGAGCACCACGTCGGTCTCCAGCAGGCCCTGCAGCCGCCGGTCATAATCGGCGGCGTCGGCAAAGATTGGAGGGCAGCCCTGCACGGACCAGCGCCGGTAATGGACCATCCTCCAGCTGGCGAAGCTGGTGTCCCGTCCCCGCCAAAAGGGGGAGTTGGCGGCAACGGCGCCCAGCAGGGCCAGCCATGGCCGCAGCCCATTGAGCACGCGGACACCGGCGTCCCGGGTCGGTATGCCTACGTGGATGTGGGTGCCGTTAACGTATTGTTCGTGGGCGATCCCGCCGGTCAGCCGGCCCATTTTCCGGTAACGGTCCGTAGCGGTCAGCGAGGCCGGTGTGTCCGGAATCTGCGGAGCCGCGCCGGTGGCAGCCACCCGTACGCCTGCGGCTGATGACGCCGATGCCAGTAGGGAACGGAACGCCAGGAGGGAATCCATTGCTTCCTCCCTGCTGGTGCACACAGGCGTGGAACTCTCCACCTGCGCATCCAGCAGCTCCACCGAGGAATGAAAGTTGGGGCGTACAGCGGCCCTGAGCGTGCGCATAACCTGCGGCGAACCGGTAGGGAACCCGGTCAGCGGATCAATAAGCAGGAACTCTTCTTCAATGCCGAAAGTGGAGACCATCTCAATATCTCCCTGCGCCAGGAAAACGCCGGACCCCGACAATTCTACGTAGCGCGGCGGATGGAAAGCACTACGTTCAGGCGCTGCGGCACGTCGGCCCGCGTCCGCCGGGCGGCCGCGGCGAATCCATCGGGGCATCCGCGAGGGAACTTCAGGCGCGCAGCGCCCGCCAGGTCAGGGTCAGGTACGGCAGGTCCAGCCGGTCACCGGGCCGGTGGCCAAGGTGCTCGTAGAGGTACCAGGTCAGGTTCGACTCCAGCCGCAGGCGGGCCTCCGGTCCGGCGGAAAGATAGAACGCACGGGATTTGGCCAGCTCGAACAGGTCTTCGGGGGTCATCGGCTGGTTCCAGGCCACAGTGGAGGAGTCGTCGAGGGCGAATTCCGGGCCGATGACGGGCCGGAAGCCCGGGCGGATGACATCACCGGCGTGGATGATGCGCGAATAGCGGTGCACCCAGGGCACACTGACGTCCAACTGGTTCCAGACGAGGCCGAGGACGCCGTGCGGGCGCAGGATGCGCGCAAACTCGCGGCTCGCGGCTTTGGGATCACACCAGTGCCAGGCCTGGGCCACGGTGACGGCGTCCACGCAGGAATCGGGCAGCCCGGTCTGCTCTGCCGTACCGATGCCCGCGGGTACCCCGGGCAGCGACCGGGAAAGCTGGGACAGCATGTCAGCTGAGGGGTCCACCGCATGGACGTTCAACCCGGCGGCGTGCAGCTCACGGGTGTACTTTCCGGTGCCGGCGCCAACATCCGCCACGTCCCGGACGATCGGAGAACCGGGACGGGAAACCAGCCAGTGAACGGCTTCGGCAGGGTAACCGGGGCGGATGCGGTCGTAGTGCTCGCCGCCCTCCCGGTAGCTGTCGGCCAGCTGCCGGCGCCTCAGCGCCTCGAGCCGTGGTCCGGTGGTACCCACTGTTACAGCAGGTCGTCCAGGTCGGGATTCAGGCGCTGGAGCACTTCGCTGTGCAGCAGCCCGTTGGTAGCCAGCGCGTTCCCGCCGAACGGTCCGTCCTCGCCGTCCAAGGACGTGAAACGCCCGCCGGCCTCGGTCACGATCGGCACCAGGGCTGCCATGTCATAAAGGTTCAGCTCGGGCTCGCAGGCAATGTCGACGGCGCCCTCGGCCACCATGCAGTAGGACCAGAAGTCGCCGTAGGCACGGGTGCGCCACACCGACTCGGTAAGGTCCAGGAATTCCTCCAGGTTTCCCCGGTCCTTCCAGCCGCCCAGGCTGGAGTAGGAGAGGGACGCATCGGACAGGTTGGATACGTTCGAGACGTGCAGCCGGGTGGCCGCAGCCAGGGAGCGGCCCATGTAGGCTCCGGTGCCGGTGGCCGCCCACCACCGCTTGCCCAGCGCCGGGGCGCTGACGAGCCCGACAACGGGAACGCCGTCGTCCACCAGGGCAATCAGGGTTGCCCAGACGGGCACGCCGCGGATGAAGTTCTTGGTGCCGTCGATCGGGTCGATGATCCAGCGTCGGGGGCCGGAGCCCGAGGAACCGAATTCCTCGCCCAGGACAGCATCCCGAGGGCGGGCGCGGGAGAGCTGGCCCCGGATGGCGTCTTCGGCGGCCTTGTCGGCGTCGGTGACCGGCGTGAAGTCGGGTTTGGTCTCGATCTTCAGGTCCAGGGCCCGGTACCGGGACATGGTCTGGTCATCCACGGAGTCGGCCATGACGTGGGCCAGGCGTAGGTCATCGTTGTAGTTCTGAACGAACGGCATACTGTTCAACTTATCCTTATTCGGCGGGCACTGCCCGGCATTACGCCCGCAACCGGGCAGTGTCCTGCGGACGGGACGGGCAGGAGCCCGTGCCGCTACTGTTCGCCAAGCTCCTTGGCGGAGGATTTGTTTTCGGTCCGGCTGCCGGTGACCAGCAACCGTCGCAGCGACGCCAGCCGGGCAGGTCCGGCCGGTCCGGCGTGGCCTTCCTCCACCCACGGGTCCAGCCCGCAGCCCACGGCGGCCGCATCATGCCGGCATCCCCGTTCGCAGCCGGCGGTACCGGGCTCCAGATCGGGGAAGGCCTGCAGGATGCGGTCCGGATCCACGTGGGCCAGGCCGAAGGACCGGATGCCGGGGGTGTCAATAATCCAGCTGCCCGCCGGGGAATCACTCAGGCGCAGTGCTAGGGCGGATGAGGAAGTGTGCCGGCCGCGTCCGGTCACGGCGTTGACGCCGCCGGTGGCACGGGCGGAACCGGTCAGGGCGTTGACGAGCGTTGACTTGCCGACGCCGGATGGGCCCACCAATACGCTGACGTTGCCCTTCAGCACTTCATGCAGGGCCTCGACGGCGGTGCCCTGCAACCGGGCAGACAGGCCGTCATCGGAACGGGCATCGATGCCGGAGGCGTCGGCGGCCGCGGTGCGGCTGATGATGACGTCCATATCCAGGTGCTCATAATTGGCCAGCAGCTCGGCAGGATCCCTGATGTCCGCCTTGGTGATGCACAGGACGGGGGAAATGCCGGCGTCGTAGGCCGCCACGAGCGCGCGGTCGATAAATCCGGTGCGAGGCTCCGGGTTGGCGGCTGCCACCACAATGACCAGCTGGTCCGCGTTGGCCACGACCACCCGTTCCACCGGATCGGTATCGTCGGCGCTGCGCCGCAGCACGGTGTCGCGTTCCTCTACCCGCACCAGCCGGGCCAGGGTGTCCGGGGCGCCGGACACGTCGCCCACCAGCGCCACCCGGTCTCCGGCCACCACCGGGGTGCGGCGCAGTTCCCGTGCCCTGGCGGCGATTACCGTGCGTTCCTGCGGAGTGTCCTCATCGACAACCGCCGTGTACCGTCCCCGGTCCACGGTGATGATGCGGCCGATCACGGCGTCCTCATGCGCCGGCCGGTCCTTGGTCCGTGGGCGGGAGCCCTTTTTGTTCGGCCGGACCCGGACATCGGATTCGTCCCAGCCGGAGGTGCTGCGCGCCATGTCAGGACACCGCCGAATCGGTCAGCTGCTGCCACAGCTCGGGGAACTCCGGCAGGGTTTTTGCCGTGGTGCCGATGTCCCGGACGACGACGTCGGGTACCGCCAGGCCGATCAGCGCACCTGCCGTGGCCATCCGGTGGTCGGCATAGGTTTCCCATGTCCCGCCGTGCAGGGCCGCCGGCCGGATCAGCAGCCCGTCAGCGGTTTCCTCGGCGTCTCCGCCGAGCCGGTTGATTTCAGTGACCAGCGCAGCGAGCCGGTCAGTTTCATGCCCGCGCAGGTGCGCGATTCCGGTGAGGACCGACGGCGAATCGGCCAGGGCAAGGAGCGCGGCGACGGTGGGCGCGAGTTCGCTGGTGTCCGCGAGCTCCGCGCCGTGGATGGTGCCGGTGCCGGTGACCGTCAGGGTCCCGTCCGAGAGCGAAACACTGGCGCCCAGGGCCGGAAGGATGCTGCGCCACTTATCGCCCACCTGGTCGGTCTTCTCCGGCCAGCCGGTCACCCGGACGGTGCCGCCGGTCACCAGGGCGGCGCCCAGGAACGGCCCGGCATTGGAAAGATCAGGTTCAATGGTGACGTCGAAGGCCGCCACGGGGCCGGGGGCAACCCGCCACTGGAAGGGTACGGAATCATCCACCTCGACACCGACGCTGCGCAGTACCGAGACAGTCATGGCGATGTGGTCCGGGCTGGGCAGGACACTGCCGGTGTGGATCAGGTGCAATCCCTGTTCAAAGCGGGGCGCTGCCAGCAGCAGGGCGGAGACGAACTGCGAGGATGCGCCGGCATCGATCTCCAGCTTCCCGCCGGCCACCTGTCCCGAACCGGACACGGTGAAGGGCAGGGAGCCCGTGCCGCCGTCGTCAATGCCCACCCCCAGGGTGCGCAGTGCGTCGATGATGGCTGACATGGGCCGGGTGCGGGCGTGCGGGTCACCGTCGAAGGAGGTGCTGCCCCGGAGCAGGGCGGCCAGCGGCGGAACGAAACGCATCACGGTTCCGGCCAGCCCGCAGTCCACGTGCCGCGGATCGGCGGAGGCGGCTGCCTGCGGCGGATCAATCAGCAGGTCCGGACCGAAAGCTCCGGTTCCTTCAGCCTCGGTGACCGTGGCGCCCAGTGCCCGCAGGGCGGAGACCATCAGTTCCGAATCCCGTGAATGAAGCGGAGCCCGCAGCCTGGACCGGCCCTCCGTCAGGGCAGCGAGAACCAGGTAACGGTTGGTCAGGGACTTGGAGCCGGGAACGGACAGGACCGCGTCGACGGGGGAGGGGGCGAGGGGCGCCGGCCACAGTGCCGGCGCCCCGGCGTTTGGAGCATTCATTACTGCTAGGAACCCACGATGTCCGAAGCGGCGTTGGAAACCGCGGCGAGCTGCTTGCGGGTGCTCTTCTTCACCGACTTGGAGACCGCCCGGGTCTTCCGGCCGGTGTCCGTTGCCAGGTGGTTGGCCCGCCAGGCCAGGCCGGGACGTCCATTCGTATCCACGGCGGACAGCAGGACGCCGCCGATCAGGGAGAGGTTCTTGAGCAGCTGGTAGCGCCGGTCCTTGCGCTCCTGCGCGGTGGACGCATCGGCGTTGCGGTACTCCACCACAGCGTTCAGGGCGGCCGTACCTGCCAGCAGCAGCGACGCGAGGCGGCTCATCTTGCCCATGCCGAGGAGGGATGCTGCTCCCACCTGGGTGTAGCCGAGGACGCGGGCAACCATAGTGGGATTGGCGGCCAGCGAAGCTGCGGAAGGCACCGTGCTTCCGATCCGCTTCAGGGTCGGCGCCAGCTGCTCCGCCGTCTGGTCAACGTTCCTCAGGCGCTCCACGCCCACGGCAACGAAGCCGGTGGCGAGAAGCGGGCGGGCAAACAAACGGACTATCGACATAAAGGCCTCCTGGTGAATCCACAAATTACGCGAAAGAACAACATTTGGTGCTGCCTCCACCTTAGTCTGGCATTCCGCCGTGCAGGGCACAGCCGGTGGTCCTTTGTTCCCGGGCGGCGGGCTGCGGGAATACCGGGCCCCGCCAGACCGTTGGCACATATATCGCAAGGCAATCAACCTTCAGGAGACGCATAGTGCCAGCCGCCACGCTGAGACAGGCGCGGACCGACCGAGAGCCGAAGCTACGCCTACGGGTGCCCGCCCGCACCGTAGACTGGGAGGTGATGAGAACTGACGCGCCGGAAGGCAGCCCCCACGTGGAAAACTTCGAGCTCGACGTTGCCACCGAAACGGACGAGGCACGCAAGCTGCGTTTTGAGCAGGACGCCATGCAGTATGTGGACCAGCTTTATTCGGCGGCCATGCGCATGGCAAGGAACCCCTCGGACGCGGAGGACCTGGTACAGGAGGCCTACACCAAGGCTTTCTCCGCTTTTCACCAGTACCGCCCGGGTACCAACCTGAAGGCATGGCTGTACCGGATCCTGACCAACACCTACATCAATCTTTACCGGAAGCGCCAGCGGGAGCCCCTGCAGGCCAATTCTGACGGTGTTGAGGACTGGCAGCTGGCACGGGCAGCAGAACACAGCTCCACCGGGCTACGCTCGGCTGAGGCTGTTGCCCTGGACCACCTGCCGGACTCAGACGTCAAAGACGCCCTGCAGTCCATCCCGGAGGAATTCCGGCTGGCCGTGTACTTCTCCGATGTGGAGGGGTTTGCGTACAAGGAAATTTCAGAAATCATGAACACGCCGATCGGCACCGTGATGTCACGGCTGCACCGCGGGCGCAAGCTGCTCCGCGAGCTCCTGGCGGAATACGCCCATGAGCGCGGAATCAAAGGTAAGGTGCCCGCAGCCGAAGCCGTTGGCGCATCAACCAAGAAACAGGGGAATGAGCTATGAGCGATTGCCAGAGCCTGGGCGATTGCGAAGACGCCCGCATTGAACGGCTGTACGAATACCTGGACGGTGCCCTGTCCCACGAGGATCTCGTGGAGATCAAGGAGCATCTGGAAGGCTGCCCGGAGTGCGCACAGGAACACGACCTGGAATGCGTTATCCGGTCGGTGGTCAAGCGTTCGTGCACGGAAGCGGCCCCCGCAACACTGAAGGCCAGCATCCTTAACCGCATCAGCCAGATCCAGACCGCGGACCACTAGCCGGCCGCAGTCCAACAGAAAAGAACCCCCGGCACCGTTAGGTTCCGGGGGTTCTTTTTGCCTGGCCGTTAGGCCACGCGGCTACCAAAGCACTGCTTAGGTGTTGGGACGCTTACCGTGGTTAGCGCCGCCGCGCTTACGGTCACGACGCTTGCGTGCACGCTTGCTCATAGCTGCCTCCTTTGATTCCGAAAAGTTCTGCCCTCCAGTGTCCCACATGCCTCATGCGCACGCCTAACGCGTTTCGGGCGGCCGCAGGCACGGTCCCCTAGGATGGAGGGCACGCCAGATAACCGAGCCAGAAGTGAGGGAGTTCACGATGCGAGCAGTGTACGCGCAGACGCAGTCCGCGGAAGATCCGATCAGCGGGTTGAAAGTCGGGGAATTCGACGCCCCGCAGCCGCCGGAGGGGTTCCGCCGGGTCCGGGTTAAGGCATCGGCACTGAACCATCATGACCTGTGGTCCCTGCAGGGGGTGGGGCTCGCTGCTGACGCCCTGCCGATGGTGCTGGGCTGCGACGCAGCCGGGATCGACGACGACGGCAACGAGGTGATTGTCCACGGCGTCATTTCCTCCCCGGGCTGGGAAGGCGACGAGACCCTGGACCCGAAGCGCAGCCTGCTCTCCGAACGCCTGCCCGGAGCCATGGCCGATGAGGTGTGGGTTCCCGCCCGCAACCTGGTGCCGAAGCCTGCGGAGCTGAGCTTTGAGGAGGCAGCCTGCCTGCCGACGGCCTGGCTGACGGCCTACCGGATGCTGTTCACGGTCAATCCCGCCGCACCGGGCTCCACCATCCTGGTCCAGGGCGCCGGCGGGGGAGTGGCCACAGCACTCATCAGCCTTGCCTCGGCGGCCGGCTACCGGGTGTGGGCCACCAGCCGGAGCGCCGAGAAGCGGGAGCACGCGCTGAAGCTGGGCGCCGAGCAGGCCTTCGAGGCCGGGGCACGGCTGCCGGAGCGGGTGGACACGGTGTTTGATTCGGTGGGTGAGGCCACCTGGGCGCACTCGCTGAAATCCCTGAAGCCCGGCGGTGCGGTAGTGACCTGCGGCGCCACCAGCGGCCCCAACCCGCCGGCGGACCTGAACCGGGTTTTCTTCCTGCAGCTGCGGGTCCTTGGCTCCACCATGGGCACGCGTGCCGAGCTGGTGCGGCTGGTGAACTTCCTGGTGGCAACCGGAGTGCGGCCGGAGATTGACTCGGTCCTGCCGTTGGAGGAAGCGGAGAAGGGGTTCCGGAAAATGCACGACGGCGACGTCATGGGGAAGATTGTCTTCCGCCACTGACGCCGCCGTCTTATGCCGGTGAGCCGGCTAGTCGGTGCTGCCGGCCGCGAGCAGGGCGTTGCGCTGCTCGCGGCGGTAGGCCTGCTCGGCGGGATCCGGCACGGGGGCCGCTGCCAGCAGGCGGCGGGTGTACGGATCCTGCGGGTACTTCAGGACCTGCTCGGTGGACCCCTGCTCCACCATGCGGCCCTTGTTCAGCACCGCAATGTGGCTGGCGAGGATCTCCACCACGGCAAGGTCGTGGCTGACGAAGAGGCAGGCAAAACCGTATTCGCGCTGCAGGTCCTGCAGCAGCGCGAGCACCCGTGCCTGGACTGACACGTCCAGGGCCGAGGTGGGTTCGTCCGCCACCAGCAGCGAGGGGCGCAGCGAGAGCGCGCGGGCAATGCCTACACGCTGGCGCTGGCCGCCGGACAGCTCATGCGGATACCGGTTCCGGAACGCCCTGGGCAGCTGGACGTCGTCAAGCAGCCCCTCCACCCGCTTGTTCAGCTCGGCCTTGCTGAGCTTCTCATGCAGGAAAAGCGGTTCTCCGATGCTTTCACCAATGGACATGCGCGGGTTCAGGGACGCTGCAGGGTCCTGGAAGACGATGGCGAACTTTTTGCGCAGCGGACGCATCTTCTTCGGTGAGAGTCCGGCAATGTCCGTCCCGTTGATCCGCACGCTGCCGTCGGCCACCGGAAGCAGGCCGGTGACGGCGCGGCCGATGGTGGACTTGCCCGAACCTGACTCGCCCACCAGGCCCATGACCTCGCCGGGCATGATGGTGAAGGAAACATCGGACACAGCACGGAAGGCGGGCTGGCGGAACCGCCCCGGGTACTCGATGGCGACGTTTTCCAGTTGAAGGGCGGGCGTCTGCGACGACGTCGGCTCGGCTACCTCCTCGGAAGCGGCCATCACGGAGCGGGGGGCCTCGGTGATCTGCAGTGAGCCGTCGTCCTCGACCTCCACGGCAGTGAGCACACCACCCACCTTTGACCCAAGGTGGGGTACGGCGTCGAGCAGTGCCCGGGTGTAGTCCTGCTGCGGGGCACCAAAGAGGTCGGTCGCCGAGGAGGCTTCCACAATCCGGCCGTTCTGCATCACAATCACGTTGTCCGCGAGGTCCGCCACCACGCCCATGTCATGGGTAATCAGCAGGATGGCACTGTTCAGGCGTTTGTTGAGCTTGCGCAGCAGTTCCAGGACTTCGGCCTGCACTGTTACGTCCAGAGCCGTGGTGGGTTCGTCCGCGATAAGCAGGATCGGGTCATTGGCGATGGCGATGGCAATCATCGCCCGCTGCCGCTGCCCGCCGGAGAACTGGTGCGGATAGTTTTCATAACGGGTTTCCGGATCGGGGATCTCCACCATGCGCAGCAGCTCGATGGCGCGTTCCTTCGCCTGGGCGGGCGATGCGTCCGTGTGCTGCTCGATGATCTCCTTGACCTGTTCACCGACCGTCAGCACGGGATTCAGTGCCGTCATGGGTTCCTGGAAGATCATGGCAATGTCATTGCCGCGGACCTTCCGCAGTGCCGACTGGGGTGCTCCGATGAGTTCCCTACCCTGCAGCTTGGCGCTGCCCTTGGAGCGGCCGTTGCCGGGAAGCAGGCCAAGCAGGGCCATGGAGGACATGCTTTTGCCGGATCCGGATTCGCCCACGATGGCCAGGATTTCGCCGGGATAGACCCGGTAGTTGACGTCCTCGGCGGCCATGACCCATTCGTTGTCGACATTGAAATCGACGCCGAGTCCGGAGACCTCCAGGATGGGGGTCCCGGTTCCGGTGGCCGGGGTGTCGCTGTATACCGGTGTGGAGGTCATTGCTTGTTCCTTGTCTGTCGGGGATCAAACGCATCCCGGAGGCCGTCACCGATGAAGTTCACGGTGAGGGCGATGGCCACGATGAACACGCCGGGCCACAGGAAGACCCAGGGCCGGACGGTCATCGCGGACCGGTTCTCATTAATCAGTTTGCCCAGCGAGGTGTCCGGTTCCTGCACGCCCAGGCCCAGGAAGCCGAGCGCGGTCTCGAGCAGGATGGCACCGGAAATGGCCAGCGTGGCCGAGACGATGATGACGCCCACAGTGTTGGGCAGGATGTGTTTGAAGATGATCCGGGAGGAGCTTGCGCCCACTGATTTCGCCGCCTCGACGAATTCCTTTTCGCGCAGGGAAAGGAACTCGCCGCGGACAATACGGGCGAGCCCGGTCCACGTGAGCATGCCCAGGAAGATGGCAAACACCACGATGCCGGCCTTGGATACGATGGTGGCGAGCACGGCGGCCACCACCAGCAGGGGAATGGTGATGATGACGTCGGTGAAACGCATCAGCACGGCTTCAACCTTGCCGCGGTAGTAGCCGGCCAGGGCACCGATGACGGTTCCGACGATGGTGCCCACGATCCCGACGATGAAGGCGATGATCAGGGAGATCTGCGCACCGCGCATGGTCATGGCGAAGTAGTCCCGGCCCAGGGCATCCTGGCCGAAGGGGTGCTCGCCCAGTCCGGTCCAGGACAGGGTGGGCTTGCCGCCCTCGACCGTGGGCATAACATCGGTGAACGAGTGCTTCCACCAGCCCGGGATGTGCAGCGGACCGATGTTGAAGCCGATGGAGGAGAAGGCAAGCACCACAATAAGGGCCAGGCCGATCATGCCGCCCATGGCCCCTTTGTGCCGGAAGAAGCGTTCCCGGACCAGCCGGGACTGGCTTTTTGCCTCGGTGATTTTCGGTTCGGCGACGACATCCCGGGTTGCGGGTGCGTCCGCGGTGACCGTGCGCTGGCTTGCCAGCGTCATGGCAGCCAGTTCCGGACTGCTGTCCTTCGGCCCGTCTGCTGAGTTGTTGTTGTCAGTCATTGCACTACCAATCAGTTCAGGCTGATGCGCGGGTCGAGGAACGCGTAGGCGATGTCGGCCAGCATATTGAAGGTCACGGCGGCAACAGCCGTGACGAGGAAGAATGCCATGATCACGTTGGGATCCACGTTGGACAGGCCGTCGGTGAACATTTTGCCCATGCCGTTCCAGCCGAACACGGCCTCCGTAATGACTGCTCCGCCAAGCACACCGGCGAAGTCGAAGGCCATCAGCGTGGTGATGGGGATCATCGCGTTGCGGAAGGCGTGCTTGACAATCACGGTGCGCTCGCTCAGGCCCTTCGCGCGCGCGGTGCGGATGTAGTCCTGGGTCATCACATCGAGCTGGCTTGCCCGGGTGTAGCGGGTGTACATGGCGAAGGAAATCAGCATGATGGCGATCGTTGGCAGCACCAGGTACAGCGCGTAGTCCAGGTTCACCTCCCAGAACGTGCCCTCCAGGTTGGGGGTGGAGGATCCGGTGGTGGGAATCGGACGGCCGCCGTTCTTCTGTGAAAGCGAGGGGTAGGCGTGCAGCAGGGAATCCACGAAAACGATGAAGCCGATCAGCAGACCGATGACGGCCGTCAGGGTGCGGGCCTGCTTGGCATACGGGCCGCCCACGAAATGGCCGATGGCGGCGGAGACCGCAAGGGTCACGACGGCCAGGCCGGCGATGGTGAGCCAGTTGGGATCTTCCATGATGTTCATGGTGACCAAGTAACCGACAAACCCCGTGGCTGCAGTGGCAAGAGCGGCATACACGATCCTGCGGCGGCGGAAGCCCGCGAAGAGGGCGGTGACGCCCACGGCAATGGCGAATGCGCTGACGAGGATACCCACGGGACCGAATCCGGGGGTCTTGAACCAGTTGGTTTCCAGCAGCACCAGGAAGGTGCCCGAGGTAGCCACTGCGGCTATGGCGAATACCTGCAGACGGCGCTTACGGTCTCCGCCGATCACGATCATCCAGATAACGCCCGCTATCAGTCCCATCATCAATAGGCCCAGATAGGACATTGCCGGATTCGCGAGCCAGGTGTTGAGGCCGATGGCCAGGTACTGCTTGAGCAGGGTGGAGAGCCAGAACAGCGGCATGGAGAAGAGCAGGAATGCGACGAAGGTAATCGAGTAGTCAAACACGCTGTACTGGCGCAGGGCGGTGACGACGCCTACCAGGACGCCGAGAATGATGGCCAGGACCGTGGCGACGAGTACGAGGCGGAAGGTGGAACCGGCAGCGGACTGCAGCTGGTCGATCACCGGGTTCCCTACCCGGTCCAGGCCAAGGGTGCACTGGGCGCCGCCGGGGATGATGCAGCGGCCGATCTCCTGCAGCCACAGCAGGTACCTGATATACACGGGCTGATCCAGGTGCATGGCCTCGGTCCGGGCGGCCATGCGGGACTCTTTGTCCGTACTGCGCAGTTCGGCCAGATCCCAGAACGGATCGCCTGAATTGACGGCCAGGACGAACATCAGCGCCGTGGCGGCCAGAAGGATAAAGAACGAGGTCACCGCTCTTTTGAGAATGAAGTAGAACACCGAAGGCTCCTTGGGGGTGGGACTGGACACCGCGTGCACAAGGCGGGGATGGGCAGACCGAGGTCTGACCATCCCCGCCTCTCACACGGCTAGCGTGGTGCTTTTGCTAGGCCTGCTTTGTCCACTTGTAGGCATTCCAGGTGATGCCGTTCTGGCTCGGGTTCAGTTCAACGTTCTCCATCTTGGAGGAGTGGGCAACCACTCCGGAGTTCGCGTAGAGAACCACGTTGTAGACCTCGGCAGCGAGGATTTCCTCGGCCTGGGTCTTCAGTTCCTTGACTTCTTCGTCGTCAGTGGACTGGGCGATCTGGTCCCAGATCTTGTCCAGTTCTTCGCTGGCGAACTTGCCGTAGTTCTGCTCGCCGTCGGAGACGTAGATGGACTGGGCGCTGGCAGCCAGGCCGGAACCGGCCCAGGCGAAGAGGATGGCATCCCAGGCGCCGGGTTCATTGAGCTTGGCGCTCCAGTCCTTGTCCGGGGTAGGAACAATCTCGAACCCGGCCTGGTCGCAGGAGGTCTTGATCAGGGTCACGATGTCCGCACGCAGCTGGCTCGTGGAGGAGAACATCAGGCGGACCGAAACAGGCTCGGTCTTGCCGGCGTCGGCAAGGAGCTTCTTGGCACCTTCGATGTCGACTTCGTCGTACTCGCTGGCGGACGGTGCGCCTGCCAGGACGTCTTCGTAATCTTCCTGGCCGGGCTGGTATTCGCGCAGGTTGTCCACGGTGGCGTTCTCATCGATGGGCTTGGCGAACTTCTCGACGATGTCCTCGCGCGGTACGCACTTGGCGAAGGCCTGGCGTACGGCCAGGTCCTTGAAGACGCCGTTCTCGGACTGGTCCAGGTCAATGTGGCTGAAGGTCAGTTCCGGGCCGGTGAGCATGGTGACGCTCTCACCGATGTTCTCGATGGAGGTCTTGGTGTCGACGGTCGGGCCGGACGGCTCGATGATGTCAACATCACCGTTCTGCAGTGCCTGCACGGCTTCGGTGTCCTCGATGGCCTTGAAGACGATGTTCTCGGTCTGGCCCTTGCGTGCCTCGCCCCAGTAGTTTTCGTTGACCTTCAGGGTCAACGTGCCGTCGGTGGCATTGTCCAGCACGTACGGACCAGAGGAGGGGATCAGTGCGGCATCCGGGAGGGCGGTCAGGTCGGCTTCATAGTTCCAGCCGGTGTTCCAGAACTCGGCGACCGGAGTCAGCGCTGCGGTGTCGTTGTCCTGGATGGCCTTGACCAGGGCTTCGCCGTTGTTTTCAACGCTAAGGCCGCCCTGCTCGGCAGCAATGTGAGCCGGCATGATCGGGCCGATCATCATGGCTTCCCAGTCAGCGTAAGGAGTTTCGAAAACCATCTCGAATTCCTTGGCGCCAGCCTCGCCCTCGATCATCTTGGTCTGCGAGTAACCGTTGGTGGAGGAAGGCTGGAAGATGTTCTCGCCGTCAGCGCCCACGGTCTTGCCGGAGTAGGCGGCCCAGTTCAGCAGCACGTCATCAAAGTCGATGGGGGTGCCGTCGGACCACTTGGCGTCCTCGTTGATGGTGTATTTCACCGTCAGGGGATCGTCACTGGTCTTTTCGAAGGTGCCGAACTCCTCGTCGTGGATGATGCCGTTGGGGCTGTATTCCACAAAGTTGCTGTGCACCAGGTTGTCAACGTAGCTGTTGTACGAGCTGTTGGTGTTGGCCGTGCCGGAGTTGTAGGCATCTGGTGCCTGGCTGATGGCAACCGTAATGGTTGAGGCAAGGTTCTCCGCCTGAGCGGTTTCCCCGTCGCTTTCGTTTCCGCCCCCGGCGGATCCGCAGGCGCCAAGGAACAGGGCCCCCACGGAAAGTGCGGCAAGAGCTGCCGTGCGCTTAGTACGCATCTGTAGTCCTAACTGGTGATGAGGAGTCAGGAACCACCAAAGATGGCCCCCCAAGCGGCCAGTGATAGCCGCCACATGTGGAGAAACACTAGCCACTAAATGTTTCGGCTGTGAGACAAGTTACATGTTGTTAACTGATCGTTACCTGATCGTGGTCAACCGGGGGAACAAAAAGACGCAAAGCTGCCAGTAGTGACAAAAAGGCCCCTGCGGATATATTCCGCAGGGGCCTGCCTGTCCGGGTCCGTGATCTCTTACGGAGCCAGTGCCTGCCGTGCAGGCTCATCGTCATGCCGGGCTTATTCGTGCCCGCTAATTCATGTCGGGGAGGTCCAGCCACTGGTACCAGCCGCGGTGCAGCACCAGCCAGGCCATCAGGCCATAGCCGGCCTGTCCGGGGGTGCCGCCGTTCGCAGCGAGGTCGTTGCGCCACTGTTCGTGGTTCAGCAGCGGGCTCAGCGTGTCCACGTAGACATGCTTGCGGCGGGTGGTGACGTCGCCGAAGGCTGCGGAGAGGTCCGCGAGCTTCCGGTTACGTTCCGGGTCCAGTCCCGGGGGAGGCCCGACGACGAAAACCTTGATGCTCATCTGGGCGGCACCGTCGAGGATGTTGGCCAGGTTCAGCCTGCTCCGTGCGGTGGTGAGTTCCAGGTCCAGGTCACGGTCGGAGAGACCAATGACCAGGCGGTTTTCGCAGCCGTCATCAAAGCGCCGTCCGGCCTCGGCGAGCCACCGGTTGGCCAGGGCCTCGGTGCCTTCGTGCGGGGCCGCGAGGCTGTATGCCTGCAGGTTTACGTTCTCCGGCGAGGTCCGGGCCAGGACACGGCCCAGCCAGCCAAGTGCCCGCGGATCCCCGTGTCCGGCCAACAGCTCGTCACCTACCGCAGCAAGCCGGATTCTGCGTTGTTCCACTAGTCACCTTCTCGGGTCAAAAAACAGGGTGGGACGCCGAAGCGCCCCACCCAAACGTAGCCTACTGCCGTTCGAAGGCCTTTTTCACGAGGATGTCCTGCTCCACGGCGTGGCGCTTGGCCGAACCCGTAGCGGTGGACGCCGACGCCGGACGGGAAACCAGACGGAGCCGGCTGTCCAGGTACTGCGGCAGGTTCAGCCCGATGAACGGCCACGGACCCTGGTTCGCCGGCTCGTCCTGTGCCCAGACAATCTCCGCATTCGGGTACTTGCCAACGGCAGCCCGGATCTCTTCCACCGGAAGCGGGTAGAGCTGCTCCACGCGGACGATTGCGGTTTTTTCGTCGCCGGTCTTCTGGCGGTTGGCCAGAAGATCGTAGTACAGGCGCCCGGACACCAGCAGGACCCGGTCCACGGCGTTTGCATCCAGTTCCGCATGCTCGGGGATGACCGGCTGGAACTCGCCGTGCGTGAACTCATCCACCGACGTCGCGGCAGCCTTAAGGCGCAGCAGCTGCTTCGGTGTGAAGATCACCAGCGGCTTCCGCGGACGGCTGTAGGCCTGGCGGCGCAACAGGTGGAAGTGCGAGGCACCCGTGGTGGGGTTGGCAACAATCATGTTGTCTTCCGCGCACATCTGCAGGAAACGCTCGATCCGGGCGGAGGAGTGGTCCGGACCCTGTCCTTCGTAGCCGTGCGGGAGCATCAGCACCAGCGAGGAGCGCTGGCCCCACTTCTGCTCGGCCGAGGAAATGAACTCATCAATGATGGTCTGTGCACCGTTGACGAAGTCACCGAACTGGGCTTCCCAGAGCACCAGTGCATCCGGACGCTCCACGGAGTAGCCGTATTCGAAGCCCATGGCAGCGAATTCGGACAGCAGGGAATCGTAGATCCACAGCTTCGCCTGGTTCGGGTCCAGCTCGGCCAGCGGCATCCACTCTTCGCCGGTGGCGCGGTCATGGAAGACGGCGTGGCGCTGGGTGAACGTTCCGCGCCGTGAGTCCTGCCCGGCCAGGCGTACCGGGACACCCTCCATCAGCAGGGTGCCGAAGGCGGCAATCTCGGCGAAGCCCCAGTCGATGTTGCCCTCGCGGGACATCTGCTCGCGCTTCTCCAGCAGGGACTTGAGCTTCGGGTGGATGGTGAAGCCCTCCGGCACCGCCACGTGGGCCTTGCCGATGTGGGCCAGGACCTCTGCCGAAACCGCCGTGCTGGCCGGCTTGATGATGGTGGTGCCCTCCTGCTGGGCGGCGGGCCGCTCCAGGTCGGAAACCGCTTCCGAGTCCTTCGTGATGACCGGGATCGGGGAGGTCTGGGCAGCGTGCGTCTCAGCGAAGACCCGCTCGAGGCGGCCCTGGTAGTCGCGCAGCGCCTGCTCGGCCTCTTCCTGGCTGATGTCGCCGCGTCCGATCAGGGACTCGGTGTAGAGCTTGCGCACCGAGCGCTTGGCCTCGATCAGGCTGTACATCATCGGCTGCGTCATCGAAGGATCGTCGCCTTCGTTGTGGCCGCGGCGGCGGTAGCAGACCATGTCGATGACAACGTCCTTATGGAACCGCTGGCGGTATTCGTAAGCCAGCTGGCCCACCCGGACCACTGCTTCGGGGTCGTCTCCGTTGACGTGGAAGATCGGTGCCTGGACCATCTTCGCCACGTCGGTGGAGTAAACCGAGGAGCGTGAGGAGGTGGGGGAGGTGGTGAAGCCCACCTGGTTGTTGACCACCACGTGAATGGTGCCGCCGGTGCGGTAGCCGCGCAGCTGGGAGAGGTTCAGCGTTTCCGCCACCACGCCCTGGCCTGCGAACGCCGCATCGCCGTGAATCAGGATCGGCAGGACGGGGAACTCGTCGCCCTTGTCCAACCGGTCCTGCTTGGCGCGGACAATGCCTTCAAGAACCGAGTCTCCGGCCTCAAGGTGGGAGGGGTTGGCGGCCAGGTAGATCTTGGTCTGGTTGCCGTTATCGGAGGTGAAGGTTCCCTCGGTGCCGAGGTGGTACTTCACATCGCCCGAACCCTGCACGCTGCGCGGATCCTGGGTTCCTTCGAACTCGCGGAAGACCTGGGCATAGGTCTTGCCGGCAATGTTCGTCAGGACGTTGAGGCGCCCGCGGTGGGCCATGCCGATGCCGACCTCTTCGAGGCCGTCGTCGGCTGCCCCCGAAATCACGGCGTCCAGCAGCGGAATCAGGGATTCGCCGCCCTCCAGGGAGAAGCGCTTCTGGCCAACAAACTTGGTCTGCAGGAAGGTTTCAAACGCTTCCGCGGCGTTGAGCTTGCTGAGGATGCGCAGCTGCTCTTCGCGGTTCGGCTTGGTGTACTTGGTTTCCAGGCGGTCCTGGAACCACTGGCGCTCTTCGGGATCCTGGATGTGCATGTACTCAATGCCGGCGGTGCGGCAGTACGCGTCCCGCAGGACGCCGAGGATCTTGCGCAGCTTCAGCATCGGCTTGCCGCCGAAGCCACCTGTCGGCCACTCCCGGTCCAGGTCCCACAGCGTGAGGCCGTGGTTCAGGATGTCCAGGTCGGCGTGCCGGCGCTGGACGTATTCCAGCGGGTTCGTGTCGGCCATCAGGTGGCCGCGCACACGGTAGGCGTGGATGAGCTGCTGGATGCGGGCAACCTTGTTGATCTGCTCATCCGGGTTCACCTGGATGTCAGGGCTCCAGCGCACGGGCTCGTACGGAATCCGCAGGGATTCGAAGATCTCGTC
This sequence comes from Arthrobacter zhangbolii, assembly GCF_022869865.1. Taxonomy (NCBI): domain Bacteria; kingdom Bacillati; phylum Actinomycetota; class Actinomycetes; order Micrococcales; family Micrococcaceae; genus Arthrobacter; species Arthrobacter zhangbolii. The sequence continues at coordinate 2,448,739 of NZ_CP094984.1, read as the reverse complement.
GTAGAAGCCCTGCTCGCCGAGCAGGAGCTGGTGGATGATGCGCAGGAACTCGCCGCTGCCGGCACCCTGGATGACGCGGTGGTCATACGTGGAGGTCAGCGTGATGATCTTGCTGATCGCGTTGCGGGCAAGGATCTTCTCATTGGCACCCTGGAATTCAGCCGGGTACTCAAGGGCGCCGGCGCCGATGATGGCGGCCTGGCCCTTGGACAGGCGGGGAACCGAATGCACGGTGCCGATACCGCCGGGGTTGGTCAGGGAAATGGTGGTGCCGCGGTAATCGTCGGCGCCGAGCTTGCCGGCGCGGGCGCGCTTGACCAGATCCTCGTAGGCGTGCCAGAACTCCGAGAAGTTCAGCGTTTCGGCCTTCTTGATGTTCGGCACCACCAGCAGGCGGGTGCCGTCCGGCTTGGGCATGTCGATGGCCAGGCCGAAGTTCACGTGCGCCGGCTGGACGGCAACGGGCTTGCCGTCCACTTCGTCGTAATGCACGTTCATGGAAGGGAACTGGGCTGCGGCGCGGATGATGGCGTAGCCCAGGAGGTGGGTGAAGGACACCTTGCCGCCGCGTGCCCGCTCCAGGTGGCTGTTGATGACAATGCGGTTGTCAATGAGCAGCTTGGCCGGCACGGCGCGAACCGTGGTGGCCGTGGGAACGCTCAGGCTGAGGTCCATGTTGGTGGCGATGGCCTTGGCCGGTCCGCGCAGGACGGTGACCTTGTCCTCTTCCGCAGCAGCGTCGCTGGGCTGGGTTTTGGGCAGCTGGGCCGGGATAGGCGCAGCCTTGGGGGCCGGATCGCTCTTGGCGGCCTGCTGCGGGGCGGGCTCGGCCTTCGGCTTTTCCTTGGCTACCGGCGGTTTGCCCGACTGCTGCGTTGCAGCGGGGGACTCACCGGACGCCTTGGGCGCGTTGGGGGCCGTGGACTCGGCCTTCACTACGGGCAGCTGCCTGGTTACCGGGTTTGCGCCGAGTTCTGAGGGAGAGCCGGATGCCTTCCCGTTGGAGCCGTTGTCTGACTGGGAGTCTTCAGCCTTGAAGGACTCGAAGATGCTCCACCACTTTTTGTCAACGGAATCCTTGTTCGACAAATACTGTTCGTACAGTTCATCGACAAGCCACTCGTTGCCGCCGAATTCTTCCGGCAGGCGGTGGTTGGATTGGTCTGGCACTAGATATACGCCTCTTCCATGAGTTGCCGTTTGCCCTGATGGCACCATGATCTGAGCGGTTCCGCTACAAGAACTTGTTGGTGCGGCCCGGTGCGCAGTGACCGAGACTTCATGCCAGTCTAGTGACATATTCGAAGAACTGGCCAATCCCGCCGGGTTGCGTGAAGGACACCCGGCGCGATCTGCCGGCAAGCGTTGTAGCAGGCACCTGTGGCGGGCGTGCCCCGAACCTGTAAACTGACTCTCCTATGGACAGTTTTTCTAGGCGCCGGCCTGCGTCCCGGACTGCGGCTCCCGCTGCCGGTTCGCCCCGAGCCGGCAAATCCCGCGCCCGATCCACCCAGCATTCGCCTGCCGCTTCATCGGAGCCTTCCAGTTCGGCCTTAGCCGACCACCCTCCGTCTGAACGTATCCCGGCAGCGCCTGTTTCCCGGTTTCCCCGGGCCTTGCCTCTTTCTTTAAGGCAGCCCGCCGCAATCCCGGCCCGGCGCTGCGGCGAAGTGGCGGTGAGGGCCTGATATGGAATGGCTCTACCTCTTCTTCGGTCTGCTCCTTATTCTCGGTACCGGTTTTTTCGTTGCCGTGGAATTTTCGCTCGTCGCCCTGGACCAGCCGGCCGTACGCCGCGCGGTGGAAAACGGCGATAAGGCCGCTGAACCCCTGCTTCGATGCCTGACCACCCTCTCCACCCAGCTCTCGAGCTGCCAGCTGGGCATCACCCTGACAACCCTGCTGACCGGCTTCGTCATGGAGCCGTCCGTGGGACGCCTGCTGGAAGGCCCGCTGGCCGGGCTGGGACTGCCGCCCCTGCTGGTTGACTCGGTCTCGGTTACCGTCGCAATGATCCTGGCTACGTTCCTGTCCATGCTGCTGGGTGAACTGATCCCCAAGAACATGTCCATCGCCATGCCCTTCCGGGTAGGCAAGGCACTGGCACGCCCGCAGCTGGCCTTCACCGTGGTCTTCAAGCCCGCGGTGCTGCTGCTGAACGGGTTCGCCAACCGCATCCTGCATCTCTTCGGCCTCGAAGCCAAGGAAGAGGTCAGTGGTGCACGCACCCCGGCTGAACTGTCCTCGATGGCACGCCGGTCCGCTGAGATGGGCACACTGGATAAAAACACCGCGGCCTTCCTCTCCCGGACGTTCTCCTTTGCGGGGCGCACTGCGGCGGATGTTATGACCCCGCGTATCCGGCTCGAGACCATCGACGCCGAGCAGCCCGTCGCAGACGTGATTGAAGCGGCCCGCCGGACCGGCTATTCCCGGTTCCCGGTGCTGGGGGATTCCCCGGATGACATCCGCGGTGTCGTGCATGTGAAAAAGGCTGTGGCGGTGCCCCGCAGCAAACGCGCAACGCTGCCTGCCGCCGCGATCATGAGCGACATTCTCCGGGTGCCGGAAACGGTGCACCTGGATTCGCTGCTTTCCGAACTCCGCAACGCCAACCTGCAGCTCGCCGTCGTGCTCGATGAATACGGTGGAACCGCCGGCGTCGCCACCTTGGAGGACCTCGTGGAGGAGATCGTCGGGGAAGTCTCGGACGAACACGACAAAGCCAAGCCCGGGGTGCTGCAGAGTGCATCCGGTGCCTGGTACTTCCCCGGGATCATGCGTCCGGATGAGGTCTCCGCACTGGTGCCGCTGCTGCGGATGCCCGACGAAGCCGGGTATGAAACCGTGGGCGGCTACATCATGGCCGAACTCGGCCGCATTGCGGAAGCGGGGGACCGTGTGGAGGTTCCCGGCGGAATGCTGGAAGTGGAACGCATGGACGGCCGCCGGATTGACCGGGTCAGCTTTATCCCCGTTGCGGAAGACAGCGAAGGGGAGCATCCCACCGAGCATCAGGACAACATGGAAGCACCGCGGGCCGAGGCCCGTAAGGACCGTTCGGCACGAAGGGAGGGCATCCGATGAGCGATCTGGCAGGGATTTTCTGGCTGGTCGTCCTGTTGCTGGGCAATGCCTTCTTCGTTGGTGCCGAGTTTGCCGTGATGTCCGCCCGGCGCAGCCAGATTGAGCCCTATGCGGAAGCCGGTTCCAAACGGGCCAGGACAACACTGTGGGCCATGGAGCATGTTTCCCTGATGCTCGCCTGCGCCCAGCTGGGCATTACTGTGTGCTCCCTCCTGATCCTCTCCGTAGCCGAGCCGGCCATCCACCATCTGCTCTCGGTTCCGCTGGAAGCAGTGGGGCTGCCGACTGAGGCCGCGGACGGCGCAGGGTTCCTGGTGGCGCTGCTGCTGGTCACTTTCCTGCACGTCACCATCGGCGAGATGGTCCCCAAGAACATCTCGGTGTCCGTGGCGGACCGGGCCGTGCTGCTGCTCGCGCCGCCGCTGGTCTTCATTTCCAAACTTGTCCGGCCGGTCATTGCCGCACTGAACTGGCTCGCCAACCATGCCCTGCGCGTGGTGGGCATTACGCCCAAGGATGAGGTTGCCTCGGCCTTCACGCTTGAGGAGATGCAGTCCATCGTGGAGGAATCCACGAAGCTTGGCACCGTGGCGGATAATTCCGGCGTGATTTCGGGTGCGCTGGAGTTTTCCGGGCAAAGCGCCGGAACGGTCATGGTGCCGCTGGATGAGCTGGTGACGCTGCGGACTGATTCCACTCCGGAAGAGTTTGAACGGGCAGTGGGCCGGACCGGCTTCTCCCGCTTTGTGCTGGTGGATGAAGCAGGCAACCTGACCGGTTACATGCACTTGAAGGACATCATGTCCATCCCGCCGGAGGCGTACGAACGGCCGATCACCGAGAACAAGGTGCGCACCCTGGCGAACCTGCGCCTCGATGACGAAATAGAAGACGCGCTGGCGGTGATGCAGCGGACGGGTTCGCACCTTGCCCGTGTGCTGGCACCGGACGGAAGCACCCGGGGAGTGCTGTTCCTTGAGGACATCATTGAACAGCTGGTGGGCGAGATCCGGGACGCCACCCAGGCGCAGGGCTTCCGCCGCACCGGGGAAAGCCTCTAAAGGGCGGGAAGTCTAGATGCGAATGGTTCGCGTTTAGGTTATGCTGTAGAGGCTTTCGCTGCCGGGCCGGCAGTCTGCGGCGCTGCCGTCAGGCGCCGGCGCCGGCCTGTCCTGCCGTCCATGCCACCACCTAACCCAGGGATATTGAACTTATGCGCCGTACCCCCGCCCGCCTGGCCGGAACCGTCCTTGCCGCAGCAGCACTGGTCCTTACTGGCTGCAGCGGCGGAGGCGGCGATGCCTCCGGCGGTTCCGGCGACGGCGGCACGGTGAACGTGGTGGCTTCCACCGACGTCTACGGCAGCATCCTTTCCAGCGTCGGCGGGGACAAAGTTGAAGTCACCGCGCTGATTGACCGGCCGAGCCAGGATCCGCACTCCTATGAGGCCACGGCCAGGGACCGGCTCGCCGTGTCCAAGGCTGACCTGGTGGTGCTCAACGGCGGAGGGTATGACAGTTTCATGGAAAAGCTGGCTGCCGATGAGGGCGTTCCGGAGGATGACATCCTCAACGCGGTGGAGATCTCCGGACTCGAGGGTTCCGAAGCTGACCACTCCGAAGAAGAGGGCCACTCGGAAGAGGACCACGCCGAAGAGGACCACGCCGATGCTGGGCACTCCCACGAAGGGCACAGCCACGGTTCCTTCAACGAGCACGTCTGGTACAGCCCCGAGGCGATGGGCCTGCTCGCTGAGGCAGCGGCCGAACGGCTCGCTGAGCTCGACCCCGACGCCGCCGAAACCTTCCGCAGCAATGCCGCGGACTTCAACGCGGGGATCGAGGACATCAATGCTGCCCTGGCCGCCATGCGTCCCGTGGCGGACGGCCGTGACGTGGCCCTGACCGAGCCGGTGCCGGATTACCTGGTGGAGGAAGCAGGGCTCCACAATGCCACCCCGTCCGACTTCACCGAAGCCGTGGAAGAGGGCGCCGACGTGCCGCCGCAGGTGCTCAAGGAGATGCAGGACCTGGTCACCGGTGGTTCCATCGTCTTCCTTGGCTACAACGAACAAACCTCCACCCCGCAGACCGAAGCCGTACGCGAAGCGGCACTGGCCGAAGGCGTCCCCGTGCTGGACTTCTCCGAGACCCTGCCCGAGGGCCAGGACTACCTGCAGTGGATGGCAGCGAATACCGGGGCCATTGAAGGTGTCCTGCAGTGACGCCCGCAGCGGCTCCGTCGCCGGTAGTGCGCCTGCGCGACGCAGGGCTCTCATTTGGTGAGCGCACGCTCTGGAAGAACCTCGACCTGGACATTAACGCCGGCGAATTCCTGGCAGTGCTGGGCCCCAACGGCTCGGGCAAAACCAGTTTCCTGAAAGTCCTGCTCGGCCTGCAGCCGCTCAGCGGCGGCACCGTCACCATCAACGGCCGCAATGTGCACCGCGGCAGCAGGGACATCGGCTACATTCCGCAGCAGAAGTCCTTCAGCCCCGGCACCCCGCTGCGCGGCCGGGACCTTGTGGGCCTCGGAGTTGACGGTGACCACTGGGGGCTGCGGCTGCGCCGCGCGCCGGTGCGCCGCCGGGTGGACCGGCTGCTGGAGCAGGTGGGCGCACTGGCCTATGCGGACGAACCCGTGGGACGCCTCTCCGGAGGAGAGCTGCAGCGGCTGCGCGCCGCCCAGGCACTGGCAACGAACCCCGATCTGCTGCTCTGCGACGAACCGCTGCTTTCCCTGGACCTGCATCATCAGCAGGCCATCAGTTCCCTCATCGAACGGCGCTGCCACGACGACGGCTCTGCCGTGGTTTTCGTGACCCATGAGATCAACCCGGTGATCGAATATGTGGACCGTGTCCTGTATCTGGCCGGGGGCCAGTTCCGCACCGGAACACCGTCCGAGGTGCTGCGCAGCGACGTGCTCTCGGAAATGTACGGCAGCCGCGTGGAAGTGCTGCGCAGCCACGGACGGATAGTGGTGCTGGGTATCCCCGACGCCACCACACACCACCACGGAGAAAGCGAGGGTGATCTTGGACCTGCGTAGCTTCTTCGAGGCGGTTTTCGATTTCAGTGATTACGGGGAGCTTTTGCCCCTGGTCCAGAACTCCATCTGGGCAGCCGCCATCCTGGGCCTTGTCGGCGGGCTGATCGGCACGTTCGTCCTGATGCGGGACCTGGCCTTCGCGGTGCACGGCATTGCCGAGCTGTCCTTCGCCGGGGCCTCGTTTGCCCTGCTGATCGGCGTCAACGTGGTGATCGGGTCCCTTGCCGGCTCGGTGGCAGCGGCCGTGCTGCTGGCGGTGATGGGTCTGCGGGCCAGGGACCGCAACTCGATCATCGGCGTCATTATGCCCTTTGGCCTGGGCCTGGGCATCCTGTTCCTGAGCCTCTACGAGGGCCGCTCAGCCAACAAATTCGGCCTGCTCACCGGCCAGATCGTGGCGGTGGACACCGTGCAGCTGAACCTGCTGGCGGGTGTTGCCGCGGTGGTGGTTGCCGCCCTGCTGTTCATCTGGCGTCCGCTGACCTTTGCCAGCGCTGACCCGGACCTGGCCGAAGCGCGTGGCGTGCCGGTACGGGTGCTCTCCATTGTCTTTATGTTCCTGCTTGGACTGGCCGTGGCGCTGTCCATCCAGGTGGTGGGGGCGCTGCTGGTGCTGTCGCTGCTGATTACCCCGGCCGCAGCGGCCCTGCTGGTGACCTCCTCGCCACGGCTGGTGGTGTTCCTCAGCGTCGCCTTTGCCCTGGTCTCGTCCGTGGGCGGGATCCTGCTGGCCCTGGGCGGCCGCATTCCGATCAGCCCGTACGTAACCACCGTGTCCTTTGCCATCTACTTGGTCTGCCGGCTTATCCGCCGGTTCCGGACCGGGCGCGGACGGCGGGAACTCAGCAGGAACACCGCCACTGCCGGCGCCTGACTGAGCCTGTTGCGGCCCGCCGGCCTCGTGCGCTGCTGCGCCAGGCCTTGCGGCGCTGCGCCAGGCCTCGTGCTGCACTAGGCCTTACGGGCGCTGCATTCGGGGCAGAGCCCGAAAACCTCCACGGTATGGGCCACATCGGTGAAGCCGTGCCGGGCGCCGAGGCCCGCCGCCCAGGTCTCAACAGCCGGGGCCTCCACTTCCACGGCCTTTCCGCAGTCGCGGCAGACCAGATGGTGATGGTGGTGCTCGACGGCGCAGCGCCGGTAGATTGCCTCGCCGTCACCGTTGCGCAGCACATCCACCAGGTTTTCATCCGTCATGGACTGCAGGATGCGGTAGGTGGTGGCCAGCGAAACGCGTTCCCCGCGTTCCTGCAGCAGCCGGAAGAGCTCCTGGGTACTGACAAAATCGTCCAGCTCGTCCAAGGTGCGCCCCACGGCAAGCCGCTGGCGGGTCATTCGCTGTTCCGGTGCGCGTTTGGACGGCCGGGATGTCTCGGATGACACGGATTCCCCTCCCGGCAATAGGTGTACGGACACTCCGTCTAGATTATCAGCCGGCGGAGGTGAATCCCCGGGCGGCCGGAACCTGCCGGGCCCGGGCAGCGCAGAGTAGGGTGGCGCTATGAAAATGACGAAGTACACGCATTCCTGTGTCCGCTTCGAGCAAGGCGGCAATGTCCTTGTCCTGGATCCCGGGACTTTTTCCGAAGTCGAGACTGCCCTCGAGGATGCGAACGCCATCCTGGTCACCCATGAGCACGCAGACCATCTGGACCGCACCCGTGTGTTTGCACAGATGCATGATGCGCCGGGCCTGGAGCTGTACGCACCGAAGTCCCTCGCAGATTCCCTGCGCGCGGAAGCCGGGGACCTCGCCGGGCGCATCCATGACGTGGAGCCCAACGCGAGCTTCACCATAGCCGGTTTTGGTATCCAGTCCTTTGGCGGCCAGCATGCCCTCATCCATCCCCTGATTCCGATGGTGGCGAATATCGGCTACCTTGTGGAAGGGCGGGTCTATCACCCCGGTGATTCCTTTGTTGTTCCCAACGGGCTGCGTCCTCGGACCGTGCTGGTACCGGTGCATGCCCCGTGGTCCAAGGTGGGGGAGGTGCTCGATTTCGTGATCGCCACCGGCGCCGAGCGGGCGTACAACATCCACGACGCACTCCTGAACGAGACCGGACTGGGCATGGTCGAGGGGCACGTTACCCGTTTCGGGAAAACCTACGGCACCGAGTTCCGCCACCTGGACTCCTGCGAATCCGTGGACCTGTAGTGGACGTAGTAATGTCGGTGCAGGAACTGGCACAGGCCCTCGGCTCGGACCGTCCGCCGGTGCTGCTGGATGTGCGGTGGGTGCTTGGAGCCAGTGACGGCCGCGGGAAGTACCTGCGGGAGCACCTTCCGGGCGCGGTCTACGTGGATATGGATACCGAGTTGTCCGCACCTGCCGTTCCCGCGGAGGGCCGCCACCCGCTGCCGGATCCGGCTGCATTTGCGGATGCCGCGCGCAGCTGGGGGCTGAACCAGGGGGATGCGGTGGTTGTTTACGACGACGCCGGCGGCACCGCAGCTGCCCGTGCCTGGTGGTTGCTGCGGCACGCGGGGTGGAACGAGGTGCGCCTTCTCGACGGCGGGCTGGGCGCCTGGCGGGCTGCAGGCCTGGCACTGGAGAGCGGGCCGGTGAAGGCAACGGAGGGAACCGCGCAGCTCTCCTGGGGCCACATGCCCGTAGCCGGCCTTGCGGACGTGGACGGGGTTGCTGCGGCGGGAACACTGATCGACGCCCGCGCACCGGAACGCTACCGCGGTGAAACCGAGCCGGTGGACCCCCGTGCCGGGCACATTCCCGGAGCCGTCAACCGCCCGTCCACAGCCAACCTGGCACCGGAGGGCACCTTCCGTGCACCGGACGAGCTGCGGAGCGAGTTCCAGGCTTTGGGTGTGCGTCCCGGCGCCCCGGTGGCAGCGTACTGCGGCTCGGGTATCTTCGCTGCCCATGAAGTGGCCGCGCTGGCCTACGCCGGCATCCCCGCGGCCCTGTATCCGGGCTCCTGGTCGCAATGGTCCAATACGCCCGGCGCCCCCGTGGCCACGGGCCCGGGGGCCGGCCGTGCTGAAGTGCCGCCGGAAAAAGGGTAGCGTCGAAGCATGTTTACCGGCCGACCCGTCCCGCCGCCGCTGCGGGCGCCCCTGCCCGCCGCCCGCCGGACGGAACACCCCAAAGGAGAACCCATGCCCACCCTGTTCACCCGGATCATCAACGGCGAGATTCCCGGCCGTTTCGTGTGGAAGGACAACGACGTCGTGGCGTTCCTGAGCATCGGTCCGCTCAGCGACGGCCATGTACTGGTGGTTCCGCGGCAGGAGATCAACAAGTGGACGGATGCCCCTGCCGAACTCATGCAGAAGCTCATCACTGTGGCCCAGGCTGTCGGGAAGGCCCAGGTGGAGGTTTTCGGTTCCGAGCGTGCGGGCCTGAGCATCGCCGGGTTCGAGGTGGATCACCTGCACCTGCACGTCTGGCCGGCCAACTCGCTGGAGGATTTCGATTTCAGCCGCGCCGAAACGAATCCGGACCCGGACCGGATGGAGCGGAACGCGCAGAAGATCAGGGCCGCGCTGCAGGATGCCGGGTATGCGGAGTTTGTGCCCGCAGCCTGAGGCTGCACGGACAGCACAGCGGCAGTTCCGCCCCTGGGGGCGGGGCTGCCGCTGGTGTTTCCGGCCCGGGACTTACGCCGGTGCCAGCGCCGAGTTCAGTGCGGTCCGGATCCGCTTTTCCGAGACGGAGCGCACCGTTCCCAGTTCCTGGGCGAAGAAACTGATGCGGAGTTCCTCGATCATCCACCGCACCTCCGCCAGTTCCGGGGGAGTCCCGCGGCCGGGCGCCAGGGCCGCTACGGCGTCGTCGTAGTCATCCTCGAGCCCCTGGACGACGGCCATCTGCAATCCGTCGCGCTGGACATTGTTCGGCAGCTTCTCCAGCCGGCGCTCGATCCCTGCCAGGTACCGCGGCAGGTGCATCAGCTGGGCGTACCCGGTACGGGCCACAAACCCCGGATAAACGAGGTTCTCCAACTGGGCCCTGATGTCATTCAGGGCGCTGATCAGGGCCAGGGACGTGGTGCCTTTCAGTGCCTTGTTGATCCGGCGGGTGCTGGAAAGGATCTTCTCCACGATCGCCGTGACGGTGAAAACAGTATCGATGAGCTCGGCCCGTACGGTTTCATACAGTGCATCAAACTCCGCCCGGGACCACGGCAGTGCTTCCGGAGTGAGCTTGTCCACGGCAGCCAGCGTGCAGTCCTCGATGAGGGCCGCCACGCTGCCGTGCGGATTCTGGCTGAAGGTCAGTTTTTCGGTATTGCTCAGATGCTCCAGCACATACTTTGCGGGGCTGGGCACGCGCAGTACGAGCAGCCGGATGACACCGGCGCGCATTGCCGCCTGCTGTTCGCCGGGGCTTTGGAAGATCCGCACGCCGGCGGTACTGCCCTCGTCCACCAGGGCCGGGTAACCCGTGACGGTGTGGCCTGCCACCAGCCGCTGCACCTGCTTCTCCAGAGTGCCTACGCTCCATTCGGTGAGCCCGGTCCGCTCCGCCACGGAGGAACCGTTGTCGGCAGCGGCGGAGACCGGGGTGCCGCCCTTCGCCGCTGCCGTACCCTTGGCGCCCTTGGGCCCATGAGGCGCTTTGGGTCCGCGCGGCTGCACGGTCGACGGCGTTGCTCCCAGCGACTCGGCGATCGCGCGGCGGGTGGCCGGGGCCAGGGCTTCCTGCAAAGCGGCCAGGTCCTTGCCCTCGTCCAGCACCCGTCCGGAGGAGTCCACCACGGTGAAGGTCATGCGCAGGTGTCCCGGGACGGCATCCCAGTTCCAGGAACCGGGCGGGATGATGGAGCCCTTGAGCCGGCGCAGCACCAGTTCCAGGGACGGTTCCAACTCATCCGTTGCCGGGTCGAAGTCGGCTGCCAGTGCGGCGGCTGCGGCGCGGGCAACGTCGGGGGCCGGGACGAAGTTCTTCCGCACGGCCTTCGGCAGGGACTTGATCAGCGCCGTGATGAGCTCGGCGCGCAGGCCCGGGATCTGCCAGGCGAAGGGGCCGGGAGTGAGCTGGTTGAGGAACAGCACGGGTACTTCCACGGTGACGCCGTCATTGGCGGAGGGCACCCCGGGCGTGAACTCGTAGGAGAGCGGCAGTTCAAAGGAACCGTAGAAGAAGGACTTGGGGAAGTCGTTCTCATCCAGGCCGGCGGCGTCGTCGGTGCGCAGAGCATCCGGGTCAAAGTCCAGCAGCGCCGGGTTCTCATGCCGGGCGGATTTCCACCACTTGTCGAAGTGCCGTTCGGAGACGACGTCGGCGCCCACGCGCTCGTCGTAGAACTCGAAGAGGGTTTCGTCATCCACGCGCAGGCCCCGGCGGCGGACACGGTTCTCCAGTTCCTCCACTTCGGCCAGCAATGCCTGGTTGCGGTGGAAGAACTTGTGGTGCGTGCGCCAGTCTCCCTCCACAAGGGCATGCCGGATGAACATCTCACGGGAGAGCACCGGATCGATCCGGCCGTAGTTGATGCTGCGCTGCGGAACCACGGGCACACCGTAGAGGGTGACCTTCTCATAGGCCATCACCGCGCCGCGGCTCTTGGACCAGTGCGGTTCGCTGTAGGTGCGCTTGACCAGGTGCGGGGCCACTTCCTCGGCCCAGAGCGGATCGAAGGACGCTGCCACCCGCGCCCAGAGCCGGGAGGTCTCCACCAGCTCGGCGGCCATCACCCAGTCCGGGGACTTCTTGAACAGGGCCGAACCGGGGAAGACCGCGAAGCGGGTGCCGCGGGCACCGGCGTACTCACGTTTGCGCTGGTCATAAAGGCCGATGTGGCTCAGCAGTCCGGCCAGCAGCGACATGTGGATTTCCTTGTGCCGGCCCACCGGGTCCACCGGGTGCGGGGACAGCGTGATACCCAGCGGTTTGGCCAGCTGGCGCAGCTGGGCAAACAGGTCCTGCCATTCGCGGATCCGCAGGAAGTTGAGGAACTCGTTTTTGCACAGCCGCCGGAACGCGGAGGAGGAGAGTTCCTTCTGCTTTTCCTGGATGTAGCGCCACAGGTTCAGGTAGCCGGTGAAGTCCGACTTCTCATCCACGAAACGCTTGTGCATTTCCGCGGCCTTCTGCGCCCGGGCCGGATCATCCTTGGAGGGGCGCTCGCGCGGGTCCTGAATGGTCAGCGCGGCGGTCAGGACCATGACTTCCTTGGCGCAGCCGCGCTGTCCGGCTTCAACGATCATCCGGCCCAGCCGCGGATCCACCGGCAACTGGGAAAGCTTGCGCCCCACCGGGGTGATGCCGCCCTTGGGGTGCAGGGCGCCGAGTTCGCGCAGCAGCACCGCGCCGTCGTTCACCGCCTTGGAATCCGGGGGCTGGACGAAGGGGAAGTCGGAGACGTCCTTCGGGCCCTTGGCCACGCCCATGGCGGCCATCTGCAGAATGACGGCGGCGAGGTTGGTGCGCAGGATTTCCGGATCGGTGAACTCCGGCCGGGATTCGAAGTCCTCCTGCGAATACAGACGGATGGCAATACCGTCGGAGACACGGCCGCAACGGCCCGAGCGCTGGTTGGCCGAGGCCTGGGAAATACGTTCGATCGGCAGCCGCTGGACCTTGGTGCGGTGCGAGTAACGCGAAATGCGTGCGGTGCCGGTGTCGATCACGTACTTGATGCCGGGGACCGTCAGCGAGGTTTCAGCCACGTTGGTGGCCAGCACAATCCGGCGGTTCCGCCCGGGGGAGAAGACCTTGTGCTGTTCGGCCAGGGAGAGCCTGGCGTACAGCGGCAGGATTTCGGTGTTGGCCAGCCGCGGGTTGCGGGAGACGGAGGAGCGCAGGGCGTCGGCGGCGTCGCGGATTTCGCGCTCGCCGGAGAAGAACACCAGGACGTCGCCGGGTGCCTCGCGGGAGAGCTCATCCACGGCGTCGCAGACAGCGTCCACCGGGTCGCGGTCCTCTTCGAGCTCATCCTCGATGCCGTCGTCGTCGCTGCCGCCGTCGGCGGGCTGGTTGAGCGGCCGGTACCGGATTTCCACCGGGAAGGTGCGGCCGGAAACTTCGATGATGGGTGCGGGTTTGCCGTCCAGGGCGAAGTGCTCGGCGAAGCGCTGCGGGTCGATGGTGGCCGAGGTGATAATCACCTTCAGGTCAGGGCGCTCGGGCAGCAGCCGGCGCAGGTACCCCAGGATGAAGTCGATGTTCAGGCTGCGCTCATGGGCCTCATCGATGATGATGGTGCTGTACTTCTTCAGCTTCGGATCATGCTGGATTTCGGCCAGCGGGATGCCGTCGGTCATCAGCTTGACCTTGGTTTTTCGGCTGGTTTCCCCGGTGAACCGCACCTGGAAGCCCACCTCGTCGCCTATTTCGACGTCGAGCTCGGAGGCAATGCGCTCAGCAACGGTGCGTGCGGCAAGCCGCCGGGGCTGGGTGTGGCCGATCAGGCCCTTTTCCGCCAAACCCAGTTCCAGGCACATCTTGGGGATCTGTGTGGTTTTACCGGAGCCGGTTTCACCGGCGATGACGGTGACCTGGTTGGCCGCAATGGCAGCCATGATGTCTTCGCGGCGCTCCGAAACGGGCAGCTGTGCGGGATAGGAAATTGTCAGTGCCATGATTGCCACCAGTCTAGTGGCTCGGGCTGTGCGGCTTCCCGGATTCCGCCGTCGGCGGGATTTCCGCGGCCTGCTGCAGCAGGGCTGCGGCACGGCGGGCACGCTCACGCATTTCCGGCGGTTCAAGGATCTCAAAGGGGACGCCCCAGGCCGTGAGGCGGATCAGGGGCAGGTCCAGGGAATCCCAGCCCCCGCGCAGGATGGTGTGTCCGGGCCCGTCAGCGGAGACATGGGCAACGTCAGGGGGGACCTGTTCGGCTACGGCATGCAGCGGTGCCGCCAGCCGCACCACAACGGAGTAGCGGTATGGATTGCGGGTGATGGATTCCTGCACATAGGCGGCCAGATCGGTGGCCGGCAGGGGCCGCGGTGAAAAGCGTTCCCGTTGGGAGGGGGTGCTGTTGCAGCGGTCCACCCGGAAGGTCCGCCAGTCGGCGCGTTCCAGGTCCCAGGCCACCGCGTACCAGCGCCGCCCGGTGCTTACCAGCCGGTACGGTTCCACCATGCGGCGTGCGGAACCGCCGTCGGCCGCGGTATAGCGGAAGGCCACCACCCGGCGTTCGGTGATGCCGGATGAGAATGCTGTCAGGATCTCCGGGTCCACTCCGCCGCCCGGCCCGGCGAGGGTGGATACGGACTGGCGGAGCGCAGAGAACTTGGGCCGCAGCCGCCCGGGCAGCACCTGTTCCAGCTTCGCCAGCGCACGAACCGAGGCCTCCCCGATCCCGGTGACCGGGCCGGTGGCCACCGCGGTCAGGCCCAGCGCTACGGCGAGGGCTTCTTCGTCATCGAGCAGCAGCGGGGGCAGCTGTGCACCGGCGCCGAGCTGGTACCCGCCGGCGATTCCGGGGGACGCGGAAATGGGATAGCCCAGGCTGCGCAGCTTGCCGATGTCACGGCGGACCGTGCGCTCGGTAATGGAGAGCCGTTCCGCCAGCGCAGCACCGGTCCATTCACGTCGCATCTGCAGCAGGGAGAGCAGTTGCAGCAGCCGCGCGGAGGTTTCCAACATGAACTTCAAGTTACGCCGGATTGAGGTCAAAAGCTGTCCTGATTTCTTTTTACGCTGGGTAAATTCCCCTATCGAAAGGTGTCAGCCATGACGCAGGAACAGCAGGAACAGCAGGAACACCAGCACGATCACCAGCCGCGGACCGGCCCCGGGTTGCAGGAACCGGCGGCGGCACTTGCCGAGCAGCTCACCTGGCACTGGGACAGCCAGGCGAGGCCGCGGCTGGCCGGGCTCACGGACGCCGAGTACTTTTGGGAACCGGTGCCCGGCTGCTGGAACGTGCATCCGCGGGGCACGGGCAATGCTCCGGTACAGGGCGGTGCGGGGGACTACACCATCGACTTTGCGTTTCCCGAACCCGACCCCGCTCCGGTGACCACCATCGCGTGGCGGCTGGCCCATCTCCTTGTGGGTGTCCTGGGCATGCGGAATGCCACCCACTTCGGCGGCCCGCCGGTGAGCTATCAGGATTTCGACTACCCCGGCACTGCTGACGGCGCCTTGGAACTGCTGGACGCCTATTACAGCCACTGGATCAGCGGGGTGCTGGCGCTGAGTCCCGAGGAACTGGACGCGCCGGCCGGTGAGGCGGAGGGCAGCTGGGCCGAGGCTCCCATGTCCGCGCTGGTGCTGCATATCAACCGGGAAATGATCCACCATCTGGCCGAGATCGCGCTGCTGCGCGACCTGTACGCCCACGGGCTGCGGTAGCGCTCCGGCGCAGGCGCGGCAGCGGACACGCACTTTTGCGCTGCTGCCAACCATTGCGCTGCATACCGTCTGGTCGGTATTGTCGGCCCCACACTGCCAGACCTGCCACGCCGGCCCGTGCACCGACGCACGGGCGGCAACCTAGGAGAGCCATGTCTGAAACACCAAACAGCACCATCCGCCGTGTAGCCGTTGTGACGGGTGCCGGACGGGGGATCGGTGCCGCCGTCGCCATGCGGCTTGCCGCTGACGGAAACGCCGTCGCCGTCATCGACCTGCGGGAGCAGGATACGGAGCGGACCGTCGAGGCCATCCGCGCGGCCGGAGGCACGGCGCTCGGCATCGGCGCCGACGTTTCCGATGCAGCCGCCGTCGAACAGGCGGTGGAGCGGATCGCCGCGGAGCTGGGTCCGCCCACCATCCTGGTCAACAATGCCGGGATCCTCCGGGACAACCTGCTGTTCAAGATGAGCGAGACGGACTGGGATGCCGTGATGGGTGTCCATCTGCGCGGGGCGTTCCTGATGAGCCGGGCGGTGCAGGCACATCAGGTGAAGGAGGAATGGGGACGCATCATCAACCTTTCCTCCACCTCGGCCCTGGGCAACCGGGGGCAGGCGAACTATGCCGCCGCCAAGGCGGGCATCCAGGGATTCACCAAGACCCTGGCGATAGAACTGGGCCGGTACAACGTCACGGTCAATGCCATTGCACCCGGCTTCATTGAAACCGACATGACGCGGGCGACGGCGGAGCGGATAGGCGTGCCGTTTGAGGATTTCGTGGCGCACGCTGCCAAGGAGATCCCGGTGGGCCGGCCGGGCAAACCGGAGGACATTGCTGCGGCAGCATCCTTCTTCGCACGGGATGATGCCTCCTTTGTCTCCGGCCAGGTCCTTTACGTCGCCGGCGGACCGAAGGCCTAGCGGTGGCCCGGTTCAGCTCCGTGGAGGAGCTCAAAGCTGCGGTGGGTCAGACGGAAACCAGCGACTGGATCACCATTGACCAGGAACGGGTGAACCAATTTGCCGATGCCACCGATGACCACCAGTGGATCCATGTTGACCCGGAACGCGCCAAACAGGGTCCCTTCGGCGGACCGATAGCCCACGGCTACCTGAGCCTGGCACTGCTGCCGGCGCTCGCCTCGGGCCGCTTCCGGGTGGACGGGATGGTGATGGGCGTGAACTACGGCCTGGACCGGGTACGCTTCCCGCATCCCGTACCCGTGGGAAGCCGGGTCCGGGCACATTCGGAGATCGCTTCCGTGGAGCCCGTGGCCCAGGGGGTGCGGGTGAAGCTGCTGGTCACCATCGAGATTGAGGGCGTGGACAAGCCGGCA
This sequence comes from Arthrobacter zhangbolii, assembly GCF_022869865.1. NCBI lineage: Bacteria > Bacillati > Actinomycetota > Actinomycetes > Micrococcales > Micrococcaceae > Arthrobacter > Arthrobacter zhangbolii. The sequence continues at coordinate 2,431,991 of NZ_CP094984.1, read as the reverse complement.
GCCGTGGCGGAGTCCATTTCCCTCTACGTCCTGGGCTAGCAGTAATCTTCCCGTCCCGCGGACCGGAAGGAAGCACAAACAGCCGGGGCCCGTCCGTTTGGACGGGCCCCGGCTGTTTGTGGTTCGGAACTACGCTGTGGGTCCGGAACTACGCTGTGGGTCCGCAACTACGCTGTGGGTCCGGAACTACTGTGAGCCCGGACCTACTCCGGCAGCCCGTCGGCCGGCATGGCCGGGCGCTCTTCGGTGTACTCCGTGACCTCGTCGCCGGAGACCACGTACGGAGTGCCGAAATAGGACTGTACGCCGTCCTGCACCTCGGTCAGCATCGCGCCGGTGTACCCCTGGTGGCTGTCCTCACTGAATCCCAGCGGCGTGTGGCCGTTACCGGTGACATTGCCGGATTCAAGTGCCTCGAGCAGGGATTCGCGGGTGGGGTTCTCGCCTGCTTCCTTCAGCGCCTCGACAAACAGGTAGCCGATGGACATGCCAAAGATAGTGTTCCCGTCAAAGGCGGCCCCGCCGTTGTATTCCTCGTTGATCTCCTTGAACTTTGCGGTCCATTCGTCCTCGGTGTCCGAGTAGCCGGGAAGGTAGTTCGCACTGACAAAGCCCTGCAGCAGTGCGTTGGTGTTTTCGCCGAGGTAGCCGGAGAGGGTGTTGAAATCGCCGCCGGCGGAGGAGGCCATCCACTGCGGGAAGTAGTCCAGCTTTGCTGCCGTGCCCACTGCCTGCGCGCTGAAGCCGTTGATCGTGGCCAGGAAGTTGACCTCGCAGCCCGCTGCCTTCATGGCGCTGATCTGGGCTGCAATGTCGGTGTTGGCGGTGGAGTAGACCTGGGTGCTGGCCAGGCCGTCGGCGCCGACCACGGATTCCACCCCGGCCTGGAACTCTTCGCCGAAGTCGTCATCCTGGCCAAAGAAGCAGTAGGTCGCATCCGGGAACTCTTCCATGGCGTGGGTGGCCAGGATCCGGGATTCCGTGGGGTAGTCCACCATAAAACCGTAGGTGTACGGGTAATCCTCGGGCTGGTTCCAGGTGGGACTGCCGGATGCGACAAACAGATCCGGAACCTCGTTGTCGTTGACGAAGTCGAGCACGGCGCTGTGCGGCGGCGTGCCGAGCCCGCCCACCAGGGCAAATACTTCGTCCTGGAGCACCATTTCGCGTACGGCTGTCTGCGTGTTGGCGGGGTTGTAGCCGTCATCCTTGACGATGTATTCAATGGTGCGGCCGTTCACCCCGCCGTTTTCATTCACATAGTCGAAGTAGGCCTTCGTGGCGGGGGAGATGGTGGCATAGCCGGCGGCTGCAGGGCCGGTCAGCGGTTGGTGGGTACCCACGGTGACCGTGGTGTCCGTGATGCCCGGCACGTCTTCGGCTGCGGCGTCGGAACCTCCTTCCGGTGAAGCGCAGGAGGCGAGACCAAGGGCTGCAGCTGCCAGGACAGCGGCACCTATGCGGAGCGGAGAACTAGTCATCATTGACCTTTCTGGGTTGCGGGTAGCTCCGCCGACTGGTGCCGGTCGGATAGCGGAAGAGACGGGGCAGGCAGCTGGTCGGCGGCCGCGGCTGCCGGAGCTGATGAGGGGGCTGACGAGCGGGCAGATCCGGCTCCGGGCCTGCGCCGAAGTTTCAGGAGCAGGCCCTGGATGCCCTGCGGGGCAAGCAGGATCACCAGGATGAGGACCAGTCCGAAGATGGCTACGGAAAGGTTGCCGTCCAGCCGTTGGGCCAGGTCCGCAGGCAATGCCAGCCGCGCCGTGGCACTGCTGATCAGGTGCGGCAGGGCCACCAGGAGCAGGGCGCCCCAGACCGCGCCGGTCAGGGAACCGATACCGCCGACGACGGCGGCCATCAGCAGGAAGAGGGAGAAGACCAGGGAGTACGCGCCGGGGCTGGCGCTCTGCGTGGTGTAGGCCAGCAGGCCGCCGCCCATGCCTGCCGCTGCGGAACTGACCACGAAGGCGGTGACCTTGGTGCGTGCCGGGTTGATCCCGGCGAGCGCTGCGGCCACGGAATTGTCCCGAACTGCCCGCAGCTCCCGGCCGAAGCGTCCATGCAGCAGGTTTGCCAGCACGGTGAGAACCAGTACGGCGCAGATGACGGCGAGCCACGCCTGCCACGCCTCATTGGAGACGGTGCCGCGCAGCGACGTCGGACGCTTTTCCACGGTGATCCACAGCCCCTGGTCGCCGCCGAGGACGGCGGAGAACGTGCTGGTCACTGCGGGCAGTGCCACCACCAGCGCCATGGTGAAGCCGGCCAGATAAGGCCCGTGCAACCGCCCCGCGGCGAGTCCGATCACCAGGCCAAGCAGCGCTGCTCCCAGCACCGCGGCCAGCAACGGAAGGACCAGCAGCAGCGGGCCTTCCACGCCGGCGTCGGACATCGTGTTGGCGCTCAGCGCGTAACTGTAGGCGCCCGCTGCCATCAGTGCCGCCTGCCCGAGGGAGAGCTGTCCGCCGGCGCCGGTAAGCAGGGTGAGGCCGGCGATTCCGCACAGGTAGGCGCAGACGGTGGCCAGCTGGTAGGAGGTGAAGGACGGTATGACGAACGTCAGCCCGATCAGCCCGGCAGCAATGACGGCGGCAAACAGATACCGTTTGGGGACGCTCATACTGTTCGCTCCTTCGTCATGGAAAAGATGCCGCCGGGCCGGATCAGCAGCACGGCCAGGAGGAGTACAAGGATGGCCACGGGAGCCAGGGTGGCGCCCAGATAGCCGCTGACCCAGCTGAGCAGCACGCCGACGGCGAGCCCGCCCAGCACGGCCCCGGCCGGTGAATCCAGCCCGCCGATCACCGCAACGGTGAAGGCGTAGACAAACACCGTGTCCGCGGCATGGGGGTTCAGGCCCAGTTCGGTGGGGATGACCAGCAGGGCGGCAAGGGCGCCCAGGGCCGAGGACATGGCCCAGCCCAGCGTCAGCATCCGGGACGTGCGCACCCCCAGCAGCCGGGCGAGATCCGGAGCGAAGGCTGAGGCGCGCAGCCGCAGGCCGAGCGGGGTCCTGGTGAACAGCAGTACCAGTCCGCCTACGAGTACGGCGATGCAGGCGAAGACGAAGAGGTCATAGGAGGAGACGGCGGTGATGCCGAAGATTTCCACCGGATTGGAGCTGAACGGGGTCACCATGGTTCGGTAGCTGTTTCCGAAGATCATGCCCAGGACCGCCTGGATCAGCATCAGCAGTCCCAGCCCCGCGATTACGGGATTCAGCGGGGAGGTGTTGCCCACGAAGCGCATGACTCCGCGTTCCACTATGGCGCCGATGAGGAAACCCGCGGCGAGCGCGGCGGCCAGCCCGGCCCAGTAGTTGCCGGTCAGTGCGGTGACGGTGAAGGCAATGTACGTTGCCGCCACTGCCATGGCGCCCTGGGCGAAGTTCACTATCCGCGCCGCACGCCAGATGAGGACCAGGGAGAGCGCGAAGGCTGCCAGCACGGCACCGCGTGCGAGCCCGTCAAAGGTGAGAAAAAGGAATCTGTCCATTAGAACCCCAGGTAGGTGTGGCGGAGGTCGGTGTCCCCGGCCAGTTCGGCGGCAGGCCGGGAGGCGACTACCCGGCCCAGGTTGAGGACAACACCGTGGTCGGCGACGGCGAGCGCGCTGCGGACGTTCTGTTCAATAAGCAGGACGGTCAGTCCGGTATCGTCCCGGAGGCGGCGCAGCATGCCCAGGATCTGGGCGGTGACTTTGGGGGCAAGCCCCAGGGAGGGCTCATCCAGCAGGAGCAGCGACGGGGCAGCCATCAGCGCCCGGCCGAGCGCAAGCATCTGGCGCTCGCCGCCGGAGAGCTGGTGTCCGGCTGCCTTCCGACGGCGGGCCAGCGGTTCAAACAGGTCGTACATGTCCGCGAGCACGGCAGTTGCCGCCTTGCGGTCCTGGCGCCACAGGCCGCCCAGACGCAGGTTCTCCTCCACGGTCAGTTCCGTAATGACCCCGCGGCCCTCCGGAACCAGTGCCACACCGTGGCGGACCATGTCCTCGACCGGGACACGGCTGAGGTCTGCACCGTTGCCGAGGCGGATAGTGCCTGCGGTGGGGCGCACCTGGCCGGTGATGGTGCGCAGCAGGGTGGTTTTCCCTGCCCCGTTGGCCCCCACGACGGCGGTGATGGAGCCGTCCTCCACATTCAGGTTGATGCCGTGCAGCACCTGGACGGCACCGTAGCCGGCGCTGATATCCGCCAGGACCAGTCCGCCGCTCATGCCACCTCAACTCCCAGGTAGGCATCCGCGACGGCGGGGTCGGCACCGATCTCCGCCGGTGTCCCCTCGGCGATCAGTCGGCCGAAGTCCAGGACGGCAATGCGGTCACAGACTGCCATCACCAGGTCCACATGGTGTTCCACCAGGACAACCGAGCATCCGTCACCCGGCACGGTGCGGATGATGTTGGCGAGTTCCTCGATGTCTTCGTGGCCCAGTCCGCCGGCGGGTTCATCGAGCAGCAGCAGCCTCGGTTCGGAGACGAGGGCACGGGCCAGGGCCACCTTCTTGCGGATGCCGTAGGGCAGGGTGTCAGGCAGGGCGTCGGCGTATGCGGCGACGCCGAGCAGGTCCAGGGCTTCCATGGCGCGGACGGCGAGGCGTTTTTCGTCCCGGACGGCTCCCGGCAGTGCCAGCAGCCCCAGTCCGCGGTGCGATGTTGCAGCCAGCCCGGCGGCAACGTTCTGCCGGACGGAAAGCCCCGGGAACAGGCCCAGGCCCTGCAGCGTGCGGGCTACGCCGTGGCGGGTCAGGCGGTGCGGTTTGGGCGTGAACCCGCTCCCGTCGAGTTCCAGGCTGCCTCCGCTGGGGGGAAAGACGCCGCAAATCACGTTGAAAAGCGTGGTCTTTCCGGCGCCGTTGGGGCCCATGACGCCTATGATCCGGCCGGCGGGAATGTCCAGGGACACCGAGTCCAGGGCGGTCAGCCCGCCGAACCGGACGGTGATGTTGTCCAACCGGAGGCGGGGTGGTTCCGACCGGTCGGTATGTTGCTCCTGCATGAGTACTCCATCGTCTCTGCTCTTACCTTGCGTGCTTTTCCGTGCTCGGGTGGCGCGTGTGCTGCGGTGCTGCGGTGCTGAGGGAGGTGCGGTGGTGCCGGTGGTGCCGTGGTGCCCGTAATGCGGTATTGCGGTGGTGCCGTGGTGCCGGTTTTGCGGTGGTGCCGGAGGTGCGGTGGTGCTGGTTTTGCGGTGGTGCCGTGGTGCGGTGGTGCCGGTGGTGCCGTGGTGCCGTGGTGCTGGGCGGGCTGGGGTTACTTCGCCTGCAGTCCCGCCAGGTAGAGGTCGGTCAACTGCGCCGCCACTGCCTCGCGGCTGATGGCCCCTCCGGGGGAGTACCAGTAGGAGAGGTAGTGCGGATCGGAGAAGAAATTCGCTGCGAGGACCGGAATGGGGATATCGGTGCGGAACACCCCGTCTTCCTGGCCACGGACCAGGATGCCGGTGAACGCCTTGTTGAACTCGCGCCGTCTGCGCTGCACCTCTTCGAGCCGGTCTTCGCTGAGCATGTGCTGGGAGCGGAAGAACACCGTCCCTTCCCGGATCCAGTCAATGGACGTGCTGACCAGGTCCTCGCAGACCAGGCGCATGGTTTCGGCTGCCGGCAATCCGCGGCTGATGATCTCGGTAAGGTGCTCGTGCTGGAGGGTCAGGATGCGGTCATAGATGTCGAAGAGCAGGTCATCCTTGGAATTGAAGTAGTGATAGAGCGCCCCTTTGGTCACGCCGGCTGCATCCACGATTTGCTGGACACTGGTTTTGGCGTAGCCCTGCCGCGCGAAGAGCTCCACGGATGTCCGTGCCAGCTCTTCCTTGATATTCATGGTCTTCATGCAGCAGTGTCCGGGTTCTCGTGTCGTGGCCCGGCGGTTTCCAGTTCGGACCGACCGGTTGGTATGTGCGAACACCATAACCCCGGCAGGCCGGTTCTGCGCAAGGTTTTTGGGAATTTTGTTTTCGGCGGGGCGGCCGGCCGGCCAAGCAGGCGCTGCCGCTAGGGTTTGGTGAATGTCGAACTTTCCCCACCCGCCCCTTCCCTTTACCCCGGCCGGGCCGGGATTCCCGGGCTGGAACATGCCAGCGTCCGTACCCCGCGGAATGCGCATGGAGTTGAGCAGGGCGCGGCTGCTGGACGGTGCAGAGTCATCCTTCGATGACTGGATGGAGATGTTGCATAAACGCTACGACGAATGTTTGGCCACGCTCGAGCGTGAGCTGATGGCTGTGGAAGCGACGTTCCTGAACCAGGAAGCAGACGGTTCGTGGTGGATGTACCACTTCCAGCTGAGAGGACAGGACAGTCCGGGGCTCATTCCGGACAATTCCCTGGATCAGGCGCACCTTGCGTACGGAATGAAAACGAAGCATCCCGGGTGGGAAGAACTGGAGCCCAGGTTCTTCCTGGCCCCTCCGCATGTCCGGGCAGTAGTGGAAAGTGCCGGCCGTGCCGGAACGGAAGCCCGGGATGTTTCCTGAGCGTGTCTGACGCGGTTGGGCCTGATATTCGCTGGTAGCCTCCCGAACAGACTGCCGGCGACCGGTGCCGCGGTCACTTCCTATGGGGGAACCGATGGCTGCTGTGCGGCGCTACGTCTTTCCGATTCTGTGGCTGGTGGTCTTTGCCGTTATCGCCGCCGCTCTGTTCAAGCTCGCTTTCATTGACGGGATGCGGGCTGATGCCGCAGCCGTCGGTGAGCAGCCGTCGGCGCAGCTCACCACGCCGCTGGTGCCTGCTGCGCTGGGCACGGTAACCAACCTCGTGGCTGTTCAGGGTTCGGTTATCAGTGATCCGCTCGTGAGCGTCAGGAGCACGGCTGAGGGCACCGTCGAGTTCATCTACGTCGAGGCAGGACAGAACGTGCTCAAGGGGGAGCCGCTGTTCCAGGTGAAAACGCTGCTGGAGCTCCCGGAACCGGTGGGAGATGAACGGGGACCTGCCGCGCCGCCCGCTTACGCATACAACGACGTCGTTGCCACCGCGGCAGGGACAGTCGCCGAACTGATGGTCCTGCCCAAACAACAACTCACGGTGGGAGCGGAGGCCGCGTCCCTGGACCCGGGGACATATTCGGTCACGGGCACCCTGACCAGCGACCAGCAGTTCCGGATCCTCGACCGGACAAATACCGCACGGGTGAGTATCAACGGCGGTCCGGCGCCCTTCCCCTGCAGCAACGTGAGCATGGGCGGCACGCCGGCGACGGACACCGGGGTCAGCGCCCAGGCCCAGCGTGTTCCCGCCGGGTCGGGCCAGGAACAGCCGGAAGCGTCCGGAAGCGTCCGCTGCACCGTGCCGGCCGATGTTCCCGTCTTCGCCGGGCTTGGTGCCACCATCGAGATCACTGCCGGTCACGCCGAAAACGTGGTCACGGTGCCGACGACGGCGGTCCGGGGCAGTGTGCAGACGGGGATCGTATGGGTCGCTCCCGGCGAGGCGGGACCGGATAGCGCCGGAGACGCGGTGGAACGGGAAGTGGGCCTTGGCCTGAATGACGGCAGCACAGTGGAAATTGTCTCCGGACTGGCAGAAGGGGAAATGGTCCTGCAGTTTGTTCCCGGCGCTGCAGCAGACATTGATCCGATGACGGGTATGCCCGGAGTGATGGGCGGGTGAGCATCGCCGAGTCCGCCGGTGAACACACTGCCGGTGAACATACGGAAGGTGAACACACTGCCCGCGAGCGGTGTGTCGGGCGACAGCGTGACCGGCGACAGCGTGTCGGGCGCATCGATGATGAGGGGATGCCGGTGTCCCTGCATGAGGACGGTGCATTGGTGTCACTCTCGGGAGTGGCACGGGTAGTCAGTCTTCCCGGGCGTGCCCCGCTGCAGATCCTCGCCGGGGTGGATTTGACCGTGTATCCGGGGGACCATGTTTCAATTGTCGGCCGGTCCGGTTCGGGCAAGTCCACCCTGCTGAACATTCTTGGCCTGCTGGATGTGCCCAGTGCCGGTGAGATGGTCTTCGGCACGGAACCGGTGGAAAGGATGAGTGAGCGCCGCAGAGCCGCAGCCAGGGGAGCGTCAGTAGGGTTCATTTTCCAGCAGTTCAACCTGCTGGCTGAACGCACGGCGCTGGAAAACGTCATGACCCCGCTGCTGTACGCCCGCGGCAGGCAGTTCTGGCAGCGGGAGCAGCTCGCCGGCGCCATGCTGGAGCGGGTGGGCCTGGGGAAGCGGCTGCAGGACCGGCCCGCGAGGCTTTCGGGTGGAGAACAGCAGCGCGTAGCGATTGCCCGTGCCCTGGTACGTTCGCCCCGGCTGATCCTGGCCGATGAACCCACCGGCGCCCTGGACATCGCCACGGGTGCATCCGTGATGGCCCTGCTGGCGGAGGTGGCAGCGGAATCCGGGGCCGCCCTGGTGACCATCACGCACGACCCGAAGGTGGCAGCCCTGGCCAGCCGGCACTATCTGCTTCAGGACGGCGTCCTGGAACCTGGACGGCAGGCGGCGGCATGAGCCTTTCCGGTGTTGTCGCCTCTCTTGCGGAGGCCTGGACAGAGCTTCGGATTCATAAAACCCGCGTGCTGCTCGCGCTGATCGGTGTCGCTCTGTCCGTTGCCGCGCTGACCTCGGTTGTCGCGCTGGGCAATATGGTGCGCGAATCGATTGCGCAGGGCAGCGAAGCGCAGAGCGGCCGTCCGGCGACCCTGACGGTGGTGGTGTACCAGCGCGACGGCTCCGCCATGGATGCCGAGAGCGTGACTGCTGCTTTCCGGGACGTGGCACAGCGGTATTCGGTGGAGTATTCCTCTTTGACCCATCAGGCTCTTGTGCCGTTTCAGCTGCCGAACGGGGTGATGCCGGTGCAGACGCAGGTTGTGGACCCCGCCTATGCCAAGATGCGTCGCATTCCGATGGTCGAAGGTGCCTGGTTCACGGCGGAAGACGCGCAGAGACTGGCTCCCGCCGTCGTCGTTAATGAGGCGTTCCACCGGCAGATGGGCAGTCCGGACCTGAGGCACCATCCGGTGGTCCGCATCGAATCCGGCAGGCCGTTGGACGCCGTCGTTGTGGGCGTGCGGCGTGACCAGTACTCTGACGAACCTCCGGCAGCCATTCTGCTCAGCGATGCGTTTGCGGGGCTGGGGCTGAACGTAGAGGCGCCAAGCCTGGAGCTGTGGGTCCCGGAGGAACTGGGAGAACCGCTGATTCCCGCGATAACGGGCGATCTGGCGGCACAGTTTCCGGGCGCCGACGTGGACGCATACCGGACGGATTATGCCGCTTACGGCGATCCGTTGGGCGGTCTGACCTGGGCGGTAGGCGGCATTGCCGCGCTGGTGATGCTGCTCGGGGCAGTCGGTCTGTTGAACATTTCGATGGTGACCGTGAAGTACCGGATCAGGGAAATCGGCATCCGGCGCAGTTTCGGAGCTACCTCCGGACGGATTTTCTTCGGCGTCATGTTGGAGTCCGTTGTTGCCACTTTTGCTGCGGGTGTTGTGGGCGTTATGGCCGCTGTGGCGGTGGTGAAGCTGCCAGTGGTCCAACGGGTGATCGGCGGCGGCATCGCCGAGCTGCCGCCGTTCCCCGTGGAAGCCGCGCTGATAGGGCTGGGTTCGGCGACGCTGGTAGGTGCCCTGGCCGGGCTTGTCCCGGCGCTGGTGGCGGTGAGGGTAAAGGTCATCGACGCGATTCGCTACTGATCCGGTCCCTTGCGCTTGCCGGCCGGGCGCGGGGAATCGTGGCGGGGGTTTCCAGGTCTTTATGCGCCTAAAGTTCTCCGGTGCTTTTCAACACTGGGAGCTTTCTAGGTTTTATGGGTCGGAGGAAGTCCTCTAGGGCTGTCCAACCCCGGGAACCATAAAAAGCAGAGAGACCCCGCAGCTGGGCTGCGGGGTCTCTCTGTGTCTCAAAGTGCCCTCGATAGGATTCGAACCTACGGCCTGTTGCTCCGGAGGCAACCGCTCTATCCCCTGAGCTACGAGGGCAAGGACACCGGTAAACCGGACGTCCTGTGGGACTCAAGAAGCTTAGCAGGTTTCCGCGGGTCGGGGAAAACCTCGCAGGCTGAGGCGAAATGTGGAGAAGGTCCAGGATGGTGCGCGGGCTCATAGGACACGTCGCCGGGATTCCTGGCGGGGGATGCGAGGAACCGTAGCGGGGGAGCCTCCCAGGTCTTTATGCGCCGGAAATTCTCGAGCGCTGTCCAATCCGCTTCGGGCAGGTAGCGGCTGGCAAAAAGACGGGTATCTGGAGTTTTCCGAGGTGCCGTTTTGCGCCGGTTTTTGACCCTGAAATGTCAGTGCCGGATGAAATCCTGAAGCATGGATCAGGACAGGAAATCCGGGTGCGGAACCGGAATACCGGCCGGCACGGACCTTCCACGGGAAGGGGCGGCCGACAATGCGGATGCGCCCGGGAAACCGTCCCCGGCCCCGACCAGTCTCGCGGTATATCGTGCCGACCCTGCAGGCGAAGCTGTCGCACGGTCCGCGGACGCCATGCCCGCCGAGAGTCCCATGGGTGCAGCCAGTCCCTTAGCTTCAGATGCCATGCCCGCTGCAAGTTCCACGCGTACAGCCAGCGGCACTGCTTCCACCAGTCCCGCGGGCGCCCCCGGCAATGCGGAATGCTCAGGCAACATTTATCCGGACGGATTTACCGGAACCCTGGCTCTGGCGAATCTTGAGTCCTGCGACGAAGTGACCACGGGCGAAGCTCTGGGCCGAATGGCACATTTGATTGCCTGGGCGCAGGCGCAGCAAGCCCGGCTGATGAACCGCATGCAGGAGGCCTTCCGGGACAGCTACCGGGAAGCCTCCGGCCGGCTGGAACCGGGCATGGCCTTCAGCCTCGCCTCCGCCGAGTGCGCGGCCATCCTAAGAGTCCCGCAAATGACGGCACAACGGCTGATGGACGAGGCCTGCAGGCTCTGCGGCCCGCACGCCGCCACCCTCACCGCCCTGGAGGAAGGCACGCTCGGCTACCCGCATGCGCAAGTGGTTCTGGAGCAGTGCGAGAACGTTCCCGCTGCTGACCTGCCGGAACTCGAAGCGGACCTGCTCAGCGCTGCCGAAGGTCAGACCCGGGCACAGTTCTCCGCCAAAGCCCGCAGACTGCGGGAGAAGAAATATCCGCAAACCATTCCTGCTCGGCACCAAAGCGCGTTCGAGAAACGGAAGGTCACCCTGGATCCGGTTGAGGACGGCATGTCCTGGCTCTCGGCCCTTCTGCCGGCACCGGAAGCCCAGCAGATTTACACTGCCCTGAGCACCTCCGCCCAGGGAGAACAGGCGGACGGGGACCCGCGGAGCAGGGACCAGTTGCGTGCCGACATCCTGGCCCAACTGCTGATGGGCGGCATGGGATCAGCCCGCAGCCAGCGCGCGGGCAGGCCCGGCTGTGGAGGGCACGCAGGCGCGGCCGACGGTGCTGGTCACACGGGCTGCACCGACGGTGGAGATCACCCGGGCAGGCCCGACGGTGGAGGCCACGAAGACAAAACCGGTGCCGGGCTCACCGATCCGGACGATATTGGCAGCATCCCGCGGGCCGAGATCATGGTGCTGATCAGCGCTGAAACCCTCTTCGGTGCTGACGAGGAACCCGCCGAGCTCCACGGCTACGGACCCATCAGCGCCGAAGCGGCCCGCCGGCTGGCTCGCAACGCTACCCGCTGGACCGGACTCGTCCGGGATCCGCGCACCGGAGAGATCCTGGGTGTGGGCAGGCGCCGGAAAGTCCCCGCCGGACTCGCCCGCTGGCTCCGGGCACGGGACGGGACCTGCCGGTTCCCGGGATGCCGGGTCAGTACCGGGGTGACCGAGATTGACCACACCAAAGATTGGGCCAAGGGCGGGAACACTGAGCATTCGAACCTGGCTCACCTGTGCCGGAGGCATCACCGGTTCAAGACTCTGGGTTATTGGAAGGCCTGCCAACCTTCGCCGGGGGTGTTGGAATGGACTTCGCCCACCGGCCGGGTCTACCGGACCGAGCCCTTCCTGGAACTGGCGGGCGCGGATCCAAACGCCCGCTCTGTCCACGGACCGGAAGAGGTACCCCCGTTCTGACGAGGTTCGTCCCACGTCGAAGCCGTCCGGCAGCGGAAGGAGGTTGGATGCCCGCTGTCGGTGATCGCAGAGTGGGAGGTGCGGGCCGGGCAGCGGTGGGACGTGTGGCGTAGGAACGGTTGGCGCCACGCGGCCGGTAGTAGGCGGCCGGTAATAGTAGGGCCGGCGGTACGGGTTCGGCTGTGGTGGGACGGATGTCGCTGCGCGGTCGGTAGTCGGCGGCAGTGCTGGCGTGGTGCGGGGTCCTGGCATGGCCCGGTGCATTGCTGGCGAGCAATACCCCGGAACCACAACACCCCGAAACTAGTACCCCAGGAACGGATCCGTTCTCACACGCCGGCCACCGGCCTCGCGGACCGCCTTGCGCGCTGAGGCTACGGCCTGCGGTGAGCCGGAAACATATATCGCCCGCGATGCAAGATCGGGAACTTCCCGCTTCAGCACGTCCGCACCTGGAAGCCCCGGACCAAGCCAGGTCCCGCCGGCAAAACCGGGATCTGTCGGCGTACAGATCAGGACCCGGACGTCCAGCTCCTGCAGCTCGGCTGCATAGGCCAGCTCGTCAATGGAGGAAGCGGCATACACCAGGACGACGTCCCGGCCCTCTCCGCAGGCCTGCCGCAACTGGCTGATAAACGGCGTAATGCCGATACCGGAAGCAATCATGAGCACCGGTTTTGTCGTGTCCCGGGGCAGCAGGAAATCCCCGGCCACAGCGGTAGCTGTCACTTCGGCACCCGGACGCATCTTCAGCAGCGACTTCTTGAAGCTGCTGGACGGGTCTGCCACCCGCAGCCCCGCCGCTACGGTGTCCGGTGCAGACGGGGCCGTGGTGATGCTGAAAATGCGGCGGGAGCCGCGCGAGTCCGGCTCGAAATGCGGCACGGCAAGCTCCAGGTACTGGCCGGCACGGTACCGGACCGGACGCGTTGGTTCGAAAACAAGTTCGCGTGCAGTGGGCGTGAGCGCCCGGGATGACTTCAGCCGCAGCCGCACAGCTCCGCGCTGACCCGTCGCGAAGGCCAGAGCATTGCCAATCAGCAGCGCGAGTTCGGGAGACATGGCCACCGGCCCCAGCGAGAACGGCACGGCAAACAGCACGCCGACGACGGCGGCCTCGGCCAGACGCTGCCAGCGCAGCGGAGGCAGGGTCAGCGGTTCGGTGAGCATAAAGCCGGCCAGGAAGACGATGGGATAGGAACCGGCAATGATGGTCAGCGCCTCGACCGGTGCTTCACCGGCAGCAAGGAAGCGGACAAAGATGATCGCCGCGGCGGTGAGGACAAACACTCCGGCCATCGGCAGCAGCCGGTTGCGGTACAGGATCAGGACGGAGGCCGGTAATACGGCTACGAGCATCCACGGAGTGGCCACCCACCAGACCGCGCCGCCCAACCCGGCCGCTGCCACCACAAAGGCGCCTACTGCCGCGGGGTTGAAAATGTGCCGGCGCCGGACGGCCAGCACATATTTGGACGCGGTTGCCACGGCCGCCGCCAGCGCCACAATGCCCAGCTGGGCACCGTCGGTGCCCGGCCAGAACAGGAAGTACAGGATCAGGCCCGTGATCAGGGAGGAGTCGGTCTGCGGCCGGGTACGCAGCAGCAGTCCGGCCACCCGGCTGGTCACCAGGGCGGAGGCAACTGCCGTGGCGGCGGTCGCGGCGAGCTCTGTAGGTGTGTAAAAAAGCACCCCGGTAAGCGAGAGCACAAAGGACCAGAGCACGCAGGCAAGCAGCAGCCAGACCGTGAGCCGGTACATGGTCCAGCGGCCCAGGAAGGTATTGAGGGTGCGCGGCTGCGCCGGGGCGGAAACACTCATGTAAACAGGACTCCAGCCATTGCAGGGGAATAGTCGGCCCGGCCGTCGGTAAACATCCGGACATAATCAAACTCGAATTCGGCAGCCAGCTCCCGCGGTTCGGCGAAGAACAGGGCGGTGGCCAGGCCATCGGCGGTTCGGGTATCGGCCGCCAGCGTCCAGGTTGCTGCCACTGCCTGGACCGGAGCCCCGGTCCGGGCATCCAGGACGTGGTGCAGCCCGTCCCCCCACTGCCGGCGGTTCACCGCCGAGGCGCACAGGGAACGGTTCCTGACGGAAAGGACGCCAACAGCCCGCGCCGCGTCATAGGGATACTCCAGGGCCACCCGCAGGGCAGTGCCGCCGGCATGGCGCAGATCCGAACCGGCATCCACCACATACTCCCGGTGCCCGGCGGATTCCAGCACGGCGGACACCAGGTCCACCAGCTGGCCCTTGCCGGCCGCTCCGATGTCCAAGGTCACCGGCGCGGTGGTCCTGACCTCTACCACGGAGCGACCGGCCGACCAGGACACGGTGTCAGTCCAGTCAGCAGCGGGAGAAGGGGCGCCCGAGGCACGGAAGCTGTACCCGGCGTCGTACCCCAGAACCTCCAGTGAACGCCCGACCAGGGGATTAACGGCGCCGCGGGTGAGCCGGTGCAATGTGTCGAAAAGCTCCAGCAGCGGGGCAGCGGAAGCGGGCAGCTCGAAGCTTCCGGCGCCCTCCGCCATCCGCGCCACGGTGGAATCGCTGCGGAAACGCGAATAGGTGCGGTCATAGCCCTCGACCAGTTCCGCCACAGCCGCCTGGGTCGGAGCGTCCAGCGGCTCGGCAGTGGAGAGCGTCCACTGTGTGCCGATGGCTTCGAACCCGAGGGAATGCATGGGCTAGGACGCCGCCACGGAGCGGATGGCGTCCAGTGCCCGGTTGAAGCCCTGGCTGGTCAGCGAGGAACCTGCCACTTTGTCCACGTCCAGCTCGTCAATGTTCTTACCCACCACCTGCTTCTGGATGTTGGAGGTGAACTCGCGCTGGTACTGCTTGGACTGCAGGTTCTTGCCCGAGGTTTCCACTTCCAGCTCGGTGACCACGTTGCCCTCGAGCGTGAGCTTCACGTCCACGTCTTCGGAAGTGCCCGACGGCGGGATGTAGCTGCCGGTGCCGGAGTACTCGCCGTCGGTGTACTTTCCTGAGGCAGCGGATCCGGAACCGGCAGCCCCGGAGGCATCAGACACGGCGGGGGACTGCGCGGGGGACTGGGCAGGGGATTCACTGGTAGGGCCGGCGGGTGCGGCAGTATCGGCTTCCTCGCCAGCGGCACATCCTGCCGCGGACAGCAGGGACAGGCCGGCGGCGGCACACAGCAGGGACTTGCTCGCTCGGTTCACGGTTCTCCTCGGTGGTGGGGGTTCCCCGGATGGGAATCTCTGCAGGGGTCAAACCCGGGCTTCCTCTTTATTACATCGCATCATGGCGGCAGCGGCTGAGCCGGCACAGGGTAAGGCCCGTCATAGTCAACGGGGGCACGGCCGTACCCGGCTATGCTTAACCGGTGACTCCTGAAGAACTTTCCTCCGCCGTAACTGCCTGCCTCCAAGACGCCATCGATGCCGGTGACTTCAGCATTGAACTGCCGGGGGAGGTGCGCGTGGAGCGCCCCAAGAACCGGGACCACGGTGACTGGGCCACCAACATTGCCCTGCAGCTCTCCAAGCAGGCCGGCATGAATCCCCGCCAGTTTGCCGAAATCCTCAAGGGCCGCCTCGAGCAGATCGACGGCGTGGCCAAGGTGGACATCGCCGGCCCCGGCTTCCTGAACATCACCCTCGACGCGGGTGCCGCGGGTGAACTGGTCAAGACGATTGTCGACGCCGGTCCCGCGTACGGCACCTCCGAAATCCTCAAGGGCACCCGGATCAACCTGGAGTTCGTTTCCGCCAACCCCACCGGCCCGATCCACCTCGGCGGCACCCGCTGGGCCGCCGTCGGCGATGCCCTGGCCCGGGTCTTCGAATCCCAGGGTGCCGATGTCACCCGCGAGTACTACTTCAATGACCACGGCGCGCAGATCGACCGCTTCGCCCGCTCCCTGCTCGCTTCGGCCAAGGGCGAACCCGCGCCGGAAGACGGCTACGCCGGCGAATACATCGTGGACATCGCCAACCGCGTGCTGGCCGCCGAGCCGGGCATCGTGGACCTGCCCGACGACGAAGCGCAGGAACGCTTCCGTGCCGTCGGTGTGGACTTTATGTTCGGCGACATCAAGGAATCCCTGCACAACTTCGGCGTGGACTTTGACGTCTTCTTCCACGAGGACTCCCTGCACGAAGGCGGCCAGGTGGAGAAGCTCCTGGAACAGCTCAAGGGCTCGGAAAACCTGTACGAAAAGGACGGCGCCTGGTGGCTGAACTCCTCCGAGTTCGGTGACGACAAGGACCGTGTGGTCATCAAGTCGGACGGCAACGCCGCCTACATTGCCGGCGACATTGCCTACATCCAGAACAAGCGCGAGCGCGGCTTCGATCTGAACGTCTACATGCTCGGCGCAGACCACCACGGCTACGTGGCCCGCCTGAAGGCCGCCGCCGCCGCACTGGGCCATGACCCCGAATGCGTGGAGGTCCTGATCGGCCAGATGGTCAACCTGGTCAGGGACGGCAAGCCGGTCCGTATGTCCAAGCGTGCAGGCACCGTGGTTACCCTCGAAGACCTGGTGGACGCCGTGGGCGTGGACGCAGCCCGCTACACACTGGCCCGCTTCTCCGCAGATTCCAACATCGACGTGGACCTGGACCTGCTGACCAAGCGCAGCAACGAGAACCCTGTGTTCTACGTCCAGTACGCCCATGCCCGCACGCACGCCCTGGCCCGCAACGCCGAGGCCGCCGGCGTGGATGACTCCGCTTTCGACGCCTCGCTGCTGACCCACCCCACCGAAAGCGCACTGCTTGCCGCGCTGGGCCAGTACCCCGGCGTCGTCGCCCAGGCCAGCGCCTTCCGTGAACCGCACCGCGTGGCCCGCCACCTGGAGGTCATCGCCGGCACCTACCACCGCTGGTATGACGCCTGCCGGATCGCACCCCAGGGTGACGAGGAAATCACCGACACCAACCGCACCCGGCTGTGGCTGAACCTCGCCGCACGCCAGGTCCTGGCCAACGGCCTGGACCTGCTGGGAGTTTCCGCACCCGAACGGATGTAAGTAATGACTGCTTCACCCCTGGCCCCCGCCTGGCTGAGCCACCCGGAGGACCCCAATGCCCTGCGCCCGCAGATGTGGGCGCGCGACGTACGGCGGGGGGAGGCCGGGGAGCTGGAAATCTCCGGCATTCCCGTCTCCCGGATTGCGGAGGACTTCGGCACTCCGGCCTTCGTGATGTCCGAAGATGATTTCCGCGCCCGGGCCCGTGACTTCAAGGACTCCTTTGACGCCGCGTTCGCACCGCTGTGCGGGGGAGTGGACGTCTACTACGCGGGCAAGTCCTTCCTCTGCACCGAGGTGGCCCGCTGGGTCGATTCCGAGGGGCTGCGCCTGGACACCTGCTCCGGCGGGGAGCTGGCTGTGGCCCGCCGCGCCGGGTTGCCCGGCAGCCGGCTGGGCCTGCACGGCAACAACAAGTCGGTGGCCGAACTGACCCGTGCTCTGGACATGGAGCTGGGCCGGATTGTGGTGGACAGCCTGGGTGAGCTGGAACTGCTCGGGCAGCTGGCGGCGTCCCGCGGCGAACGCGCCAACGTGATGCTGCGCCTGACCCCGGGCGTGCATGCCTCCACGCACGAATTCATTGCCACCGCCCACGAGGACCAGAAGTTCGGCCTGTCCATGGTCGCCGATCCGGAGCTGGACGGACGTTCCCCGGCTCTGACGGCGGTGGAAACGGCGCTGAAGCACGACGGCGTGAACCTGGTGGGCGTGCACTGCCACATAGGTTCGCAGATCTTCGACGCGGCCGGCTTCGAGGAGGCCGCACGCAGGCTGCTGGGTTTCCTGGCCGAGGTCAAAGCTGCCTACGGCGTCGAACTGGCCGAGCTGGACCTGGGCGGCGGTTACGGCATCGCCTACACCGAAGCCGATACCCCGCGCCCGCCGGCCGAGATCGCCAATGCGATGGCCGCCGTCGTTGGCAGCACTTGCGCTGACCTGGGCCTTTCAGTGCCGAGGATTTCCATTGAGCCCGGCCGGGCCATTGTGGGGCCGAGCACCTTCACGCTCTACCGCACCGGAACCATCAAAACGGTGCGGGTGGACACGCCCGACGGCGGCACCTCCCCGCGGCGCTACGTAAGCGTGGACGGCGGCATGAGCGATAACGCCCGTCCGGTACTGTACGGCGCGGACTATTCCGCGGTGCTGGCCTCCCGCGTCTCCGAACATGACGCGGTTATTTCGCGGGTGGTTGGCAAACACTGCGAAAGCGGGGACATAGTAGTGCGGGACGTCTACCTGCCCGGTGACGTAGCCGCGTCGGACCTGCTGGCCGTTCCGGGTACCGGAGCCTACTGCTGGGTGCTTTCGAGCAACTACAACTATGTACCCCGTCCGCCCGTTGTCGCAGTGCGGAACGGAACCGCGCGGCTGATTGTGCGCGGCGAGACCGAAGACGACCTGTTGGCACGCGACGTTTCCTAACCGTTAGAGGAGTTGGCACGCACATTGAAGACCCTGAGAGTAGCCCTGCTGGGATGCGGAAACGTGGGATCGCAGGTTGCCCGGATCCTCATTGACGACGCCGCGGACCTCACCGCCCGCCTCGGCGCACGCCTGGAGCTGACCGGCATCGCCGTGCGCAACGTTGATGCTCCCCGCGATGTTGACCTGCCCGCGGAGCTGTTCACCACGGATGCCGAGGCGCTGGTCAAGGACGCGGACATTGTCATTGAGCTGATGGGCGGCATGGAGCCGGCGCGCACCCTGATCCTGCATGCCCTGGGCCACGGCGCCGCCGTGGTCACCGGCAACAAGGCACTGCTGGCCGCCGACGGCGCGGCCCTGTATGAGAAGGCCGACGCCGCCGGCGTCCAGCTTTCCTACGAGGCAGCCGTGGCCGGCGCCATTCCGATCCTGCGGCCCATCCGTGACAGCCTCTCCGGCGACCGGATCACCAAGGTCATGGGCATTGTCAACGGCACCACCAACTACATCCTGGACGCCATGGACACCACCGGTGCCCAGTTCGGCGACGCCCTGGCCGAGGCCCAGCGGCTGGGCTACGCGGAAGCGGATCCCACTGCCGACGTTGAGGGCCACGACGCCGCCGCCAAGGGCGCCATTCTCGCGTCCCTGGCCTTCCATACAGACTTTGACCTTTCAGCCGTGTCCTGCGAGGGCATCAGCTCGGTCACGGCCGAAGACATGAGCGCCGCGAAGGACGCCGGCTTCGTCATTAAGCTGCTCGCCATCGCGGAGAAATTCTCCGACGGGGACAACGGCGAAGGCGTCAGCGTGCGGGTGCACCCCACCCTGCTGCCGCGCCGGCATCCGCTGGCTGCCGTGCACGGAGCCTTCAACGCCGTGTTCGTCGAGGCGGAGAATGCCGGCGAACTGATGTTCTACGGGCAGGGCGCCGGCGGTGCACCCACCGCCTCGGCCGTGATGGGCGACGTCGTCACCGCGGCCCGGCGGCTGGTCCTTGGCGGTCCCGTGCCGGCCGGGCAGGCCTCCGGGCACCTGCCGGCCCTGCCTTTGGAGAAGGTCACCACGAGCTACTCGATTGGCCTGGAGGTGGCAGACCAGCCGGGTGTGCTGGCCGCCGTCGCCCGTGTCTTCTCCGAACACGGCGTCTCCATCGAGACCATGCGCCAGACCATCCACGGTGAAGGAGCCAGCGCCGAGCTGCGCTTCGTCACGCACCGTGCATCCGAGGCCGCACTGGCGGCCACCGTCGAGGCCATCAAAAACCTCGATGTCATCACGAACGTCAAATCCGTACTGCGGGTAGAAGGAGTCTGAGCCGTGGCTCACCAATGGCGCGGCGTTATCCGCGAATACGCCGAACGGCTGCCGGTCACCGACAGCACCGAAGTCATCACCCTGGGGGAGGGCGGTACCCCGCTGGTCCATGCCAAGGCACTCTCCGAGCTGACCGGTTCCACGGTCTACCTCAAGGTCGAGGGCATGAACCCCACCGGGTCCTTCAAGGACCGCGGCATGACCATGGCCATGACCGCTGCCGTGGAATCCGGTGCCAAGGCCGTTGTCTGCGCGTCTACCGGCAACACCAGTGCCTCCGCTGCCGCCTACGCCACGCAGGCGGGCATCACCTGTGCCGTCCTGGTTCCGGACGGCAAGATCTCCATGGGAAAGCTCAGCCAGGCCATCGCGCACGGCGCCCAGCTGCTGCAGGTCCGCGGCAACTTCGACAACTGCCTTGAGGTGGCCCGCAAGCTCGCCGAGGCGTACCCGGTTTTCCTGGTGAACTCCGTGAACCCGGCCCGCATCGAGGGACAGAAGACCGCATCCTTCGAAGTGGTGGACTACCTCGGGGACGCCCCGGATTACCACCTGCTGCCCGTCGGCAACGCCGGCAACATCACCGCGTACTGGAAGGGCTACACGGAGTACGCCGCGCCCTACACCAACGTGGCCGGTGAGGAAATTGCGCCGGTAGCCACCAAAACCCCGCACATGTGGGGCTTCCAGGCAGAAGGCGCCTCGCCGCTGGTGAAGGGCCATCCGGTGACGGACCCGGACACCATTGCCACCGCCATCCGGATCGGCAACCCGGCATCCTGGGATGCCGCCATCGCAGCTCGCGATGAATCCGGCGGACTTATCGAAGCCGTCACGGACACCGAGATCCTGGAGGCGCACCGCTGGCTCTCCTCCCGCGAGGGCGTTTTCGTGGAACCGGCCTCCGCCGCAGGCGTTGCCGGACTGTTGAAGAAGCACGCCGCGGGCGAGGTGCCTGCGGGCAAGACCATTGTCATTACGGTCACCGGGCACGGCCTGAAGGATCCGCAGTGGGCCCTGCGCACCGCCGACGGTTCGGAGGTGGAGCCCACCAAGGTGGACTTCGACGTCGTCAGCGTTGCTGCGGCACTGGGGCTGGAAGCAGCCGCACCTGCCGCCGGTACCAAGTAGGACCGCCATGCAGGTGGATTTGCCCGGACAGCTTCCCGGCGCCACACTCCTGGCCCCCGGCCGGGAGGTGGCCGTAACGGTCCCGGCCACCAGTGCCAACCTCGGCCCGGGGTTTGATTCCCTGGGCCTTGCGCTCTCGCTGTATGACACAGTCCGGGTACGGACCACCGATGAACCGGGAATCACGGTGCAGGTGGCGGGGGAGGGCGCGGACCAGGTCCCGCTGGATTCCTCGCACCTGGTGGTGCGCACCATCCTCTCCACCCTGGCGGACGCCGGCTACACGGTCCGCGGACTGCACCTGAGTGCGGAGAACGTCATCCCGCACGGCCGCGGGCTTGGATCTTCCGCCGCGGCGATCGTCTCCGGCGTCCTTGCCGCCAATGCGCTCCTGCCGGACGCGGACCGGTTGGACGCCGCACAGGTTTTGCACGCCTGCTCAGCACTGGAGGGCCACCCTGACAATGTGGCACCGGCACTGGCAGGTGACCTCGCGATTTCATGGGAGACCGACGGCGTCTTCCGCTCGGCCCGCGCCGCGGTCCATCCCGACGTGGTGCCGGTGGTGGCAATACCTGCCACCGAGCTGTCCACGGAACGGGCGCGAGGGCTCCTCCCTGCCACCGTTCCGCACCGTACCGCCGCCGCGAACTCGGGCCGTGCCGCGCTTCTGGTCCATGCACTGACCATGGATCCGGCATTCCTGCCGGAGGGGACGCAGGATTTCCTGCACCAGGACTTCCGCGCCCCTGCCATGCCCGCCAGTGCTGCGCTGATCCAGGCACTGCGCTCGGCAGGATTTGCCGCAGCGGTTTCCGGAGCGGGCCCCACCGTCCTGTGCCTTGCCAACGGAGCATCCGCCGCCGCAGCGGCAGAGGAGCTGATGGCCCGCCAGCTGCAGGCAGCCGGTGAAAACTGGCGGGTTCTCCGGCTTGGCGTGGAGCGAGATGGTGCTAGAGTGGAAGTGCACCAGCGGTAATTTTACCGTTCTTGTGCTCCCGCAGGCATGGCCGTCCGTTTCGGGCCGCCCGGGCTTTCGTTGAAGACACTTCGCCGCCCCTGGTGTAACTGCACCCGTTCCGGTGATTTAGTTGACGCAATCGCCTTACCCGCGGAAGTACGGTCTTCGGTGTAGCCTTCATCCGGTACCGCCAAGAAGCGGCGAGTCCCATTGAATGCCGCGTGTTCGGCAGCAAAGCTGACGAAACTCCGTGTGGATTCTTCTAAACAAGGCACCCAGCAGAATCGCCCCTTTTCCGGCCCCGGCCGGATTGTGGCGGACCCGGTCCTATGTCTGATCATCGGTCCGGGGTCAATCACCGCGGCCGGCAATGCGCCGGACCGCCCGACGAGGGGGAAGGATCCTTCGTGACAGATACCACCAGCCTGACTGCAGGCGTGGATTCAGCATCCGCCGGTTCCACCGGCGAGAACACTTCAAAGAGTGCCGGTCTTGCCGGTCTCAAGCTTGCGCAGCTCCAGGCGCTTGCCGGTCAGCTCGGCATCACCGGCGGCTCCCGGATGCGCAAGGGAGACCTGGTCACGGCCATCTCCAACCACCAGCGCGGCGGCGCAGTAGCCGACCGCCCGGTGCGGGGATCCCGTTCCGGCGAAGACGCCGCAGGCAAGGGCGCCGCTGCCGGGTCCGAGTCAGCCCAGGCAGCTCCGGCGAAGTCCGCGGATGCCCCGGCACAGGGCACCGCCACCGAGCGTCCCACGCGGACCCGGAACCGCAACCGCCGCGCGGCCAGTGACGGTGTTGTCACCTCAGCTGCGGCCGAAACCCCCGC
This sequence comes from Arthrobacter zhangbolii, assembly GCF_022869865.1. Lineage (NCBI taxonomy): Bacteria > Bacillati > Actinomycetota > Actinomycetes > Micrococcales > Micrococcaceae > Arthrobacter > Arthrobacter zhangbolii. Next base: position 2,409,299 of record NZ_CP094984.1, on the reverse strand, counting down.
TCCGGAGGCTGCACAGCAGGCTCCGCAGGCCGAGACCGCCCCTGAGCGCCCGGCCCGCGAGGACAACGCCCGCGACGAGAACCAGCGTGAGCGCGGCAACCGCCGCAGCCGCAGCCGCCGCAGCGACAGCAGCGAGACCAGCACCTCCGGCGCAGAAGCACAGGACGCCGGCGAGAACCGCGGCAACGCTTCCTCGAACGGCAACGCTTCCTCCAACGGCAGCAATGAGGCAGCGTCCTCCAATGGCGCGTCCCAGGGCAACGGTTCGGAGAACCGCTCCAACGACGACGAGCGCAGCGAACGCCGTGAGCGCCGCAACCGCGACCGCGGCAACAACCGCGACGGCGATAACAACCGCGACGGTGGCAACAACCGCGAGAACAACCGCGACCGCGATAACAACCGCGACGGCGGCAACAACCGCGAGAACAACCGCGACCGCGACAACAACCGCGACGACAACGAAGAGAACGGCCGCGGGCGTAACCGCCGCAACCGGAACCGCAACGATCGCAATGACCGCAACGATCGCAACGACCGTTTCCGGGACCGCAACGAGCGCCGCCGCAACCGTAACCAGAACCCCGAGGTTGACGACGTCGAGGTCACTGATGACGACGTCCTGCTGCCCGTAGCCGGAATCCTGGACGTGCTGGAGAACTACGCCTTTGTGCGTACCTCCGGTTACCTGCCGGGCCCGAACGACGTTTACGTTTCCCTGGCCCAGGTCAAGAAGTACAACCTGCGCAAGGGCGACGCCGTGGTTGGCGCCATCCGTGCACCGCGCGAGGGCGAAAACCAGGGCGGCAACCAGCGCCAGAAGTTCAATGCACTGGTTCGCCTGACCTCCGTCAACGGCAAGCCCGCCGAGGACAACAAGGACCGCGTGGACTTCTCCAAGCTGGTTCCGCTGTACCCCTCCGAGCGCCTGCGCCTGGAGACCTCCGCCAAGGTGATCGGTCCTCGTGTCATTGACCTCGTGGCCCCGATCGGCAAGGGCCAGCGCGGCCTGATCGTCTCCCCGCCGAAGGCGGGCAAGACGCTCATCCTGCAGTCCATTGCCAACGCGATCACCATTAACAACCCGGAAGTCCATCTGATGATGGTCCTGGTTGATGAGCGGCCCGAAGAAGTTACGGACATGCAGCGCACGGTCAAGGGCGAGGTCATTGCCTCCACCTTCGACCGTCCCGCCGATGACCACACCACCGTGGCCGAGCTCGCCATCGAGCGTGCCAAGCGCCTGGTGGAAATGGGCAATGACGTGGTGGTGCTGCTGGACTCCATGACCCGCCTGGGCCGTGCATACAACCTGGCCGCTCCGGCGTCGGGACGTATCCTCTCCGGCGGCGTTGACTCCTCGGCGCTGTACCCGCCGAAGCGTTTCTTCGGTGCTGCCCGCAACATCGAAAACGGCGGCTCGCTGACCATCCTGGCCACCGCGCTTGTCGAGACCGGCTCCAAGATGGATGAAGTCATCTTCGAAGAGTTCAAGGGCACCGGCAACATGGAACTGCGCCTCTCCCGCAACCTGGCGGACAAGCGCATCTTCCCGGCCGTGGATGTCAACGCCTCGGGTACCCGCCGCGAAGAGAACCTGCTGTCTCCGGATGAAGTCAAGATCATGTGGAAGCTGCGCCGCGTTCTCTCCGGCCTGGATACCCAGCAGGCGCTGGAACTGCTGACCGGCAAGATCAAGGAAACCCAGTCCAACGTGGAGTTCCTGATGCAGGTCCAGAAGACCACCCTGGGCAGCAAGGACGACTAGCTGCCTTACAAGCCGCTCATGCTCCGGCCCCCGGTTAACCCGGGGCCGGAGCCTGGGCGGTTTGTCCGTTAACGCAGGACGGCGGAGACTCCGCGCGCCCGCACCCCGCCGGGGCCGATAAACTGCCTGTGGGATACACAGTCGAAAGAGGAACCTAAAACATGTTTGAGTCCATTCAGGGTCTGTTGGATGAGCACGCTGAGCTTCAGCTGCGTCTCTCCGATCCGGCAGTACACGCGGACCAGGGTCTGGCCCGCCGGCTGGGCCGCCGCTACGCCGAGCTCAGCCGGATCGTGGATGCCTACAACCAGTGGCACGGACTCGAGGATGACCTCGCCGCCGCAGCCGAAATGGCAGATGAGGATCCGGAATTCGCCGCCGAAGTGCCTGTCCTGAAGGAACAGCTGGCCGACGCCCAGGAGAAACTGCGCCGCCTGCTCATCCCGCGCGACCCGAACGACGGCCGCGACGTCATCATCGAGGTCAAGGGCGGCGAAGGCGGCGACGAAGCCGCCCTGTTCGCCGGGGACCTGCTGCGCATGTACACCCGCTACGCGGAGCACCGCGGCTGGCGCACCGAGATTATCTCCGCCACCGAGTCCGACCTGGGCGGCTACAAGGACGTTTCCATGGCCATCAAGGGTTCCTCCAATGACCCGGCCGAGGGCGTTTACGCCCGCCTGAAGTACGAAGGCGGCGTGCACCGCGTCCAGCGCGTCCCCGTCACTGAATCCCAGGGCCGGATCCACACGTCCGCTGCCGGTGTGCTGGTGCTGCCCGAAGTCGACGAGCCCGAAGAAGTCGAGATCAACCAGAACGATCTCAAGATCGACGTCTACCGCTCCTCCGGCCCGGGCGGCCAGTCGGTGAACACTACCGACTCCGCCGTGCGCATCACCCACCTGCCCACCGGCATTGTGGTGGCCATGCAGAACGAAAAATCCCAGCTGCAGAACCGTGAAGCCGCCATGCGCGTGCTCCGCTCCCGCATCCTGGCGCACGAGCAGGAGAAGATCGACGCCGCGAATTCCGACATTCGGAAGTCGCAGATCCGCACCATGGACCGTTCCGAGCGGATCCGTACGTACAACTACCCGGAAAACCGGATTGTGGACCACCGCACCGGCTACAAGGCCTACAACCTGGATACCGTGCTGAACGGTGAACTGGAAGCCGTGGTCCAGGCTGCCATTGAAATGGATGAGCAGGCCCGGCTGGACGCCATCGGTGACGAAAGCTAACCCGGCCGGAACCGCCGGGGAAACCCTGGACGCAGCACTTCGGAGCGCGGCGGCACGGCTGGCAGAGGCCGGTGTGCCCTCGCCCCGGGTGGATGCCGAACTGCTTGCCGCACACCTGCTGGGTGAAACCGTGGGCAGGGTACGGGCACTGGCCTTTACCGATGCCCCGCCTCCGGAGGGGTTTTCCGATCTGGTGGCGGAACGCGCTGCGCGGGTTCCGCTGCAGCACATCACCGGCAAGGCCCATTTCCGCTATCTGGAACTCGCCGTGGGGCCCGGTGTGTTTGTGCCCCGTCCGGAAACCGAAACCGTGGCGCAGCTGGCCATTGATGCTGCCCGGCGGACCCCATCACCGAAGGTCGTGGACCTCGGCACCGGTTCCGGGGCCATCGCAGCGGCCGTGGCGTCCGAAGTTCCGGACGCCGAGGTGCATGCCGTGGAGCTCAGCCCGCTCGCCTATGCCTGGGCGGAGCGGAACCTGGCACCGCTGGGCGTCCACCTGGTACAGGGGGACCTGCGCACCGCACTGGGGGAGCACAGCGCCAGTTTCGACGTGGTGGTCTCCAACCCGCCCTACATTCCGGCAGAAGCCGTACCCAACGAACCCGAGGCCGCCGAGCATGACCCGGCGATGGCCCTCTACGGCGGCGGCGCGGACGGGATGGAACTGCCCGCAGCTGCAGCACGCACGGCAGCACGGCTGCTGGTCCCGGGCGGATACTTCGTCATGGAACATGCCGAAGTGCAGGCACCGGCCGTCGCCCGCCTGCTGGCCGCGGACCCGGCATGGACGGACGTCCGTACCCACCTGGACCTCAATGACCGGCCCCGCGCCACATCAGGCATCCGGCGGACCGTCACGGACGAACCCGTGAGAGAAGAACCGATGGCATCCACACGTGAAAGAATGTTGCCGTGAGCACCAGTTATGACTGCACCAACCCCGAAGAACTTAGCGAAGGACTTGCTGCCGCGCAGCAGGCCATTGCCGCAAAGGCATGCATAGTCCTGCCCACTGACACGGTCTACGGAATCGGCGCCGACGCGTTCTCCCCGCAGGCCGTAGCCACCCTGCTTGCCGCCAAGGGCCGCGGGCGGAGCATGCCCCCGCCCGTCCTGATCCCGCGGCTGCAGACCATGGACGGACTCGCCTCGGACATCCCCGAGGATGCCCGGCGCCTTGCCGAAGCCTTCTGGCCCGGTGGCCTGACGCTGATCTTCCATGCCCAGCCCTCGCTGAGCTGGGACTTGGGGGACACCCTGGGAACCGTGGCGCTGCGGATGCCCGATGACAGGATAGCGCTGGACCTGCTCGGGGTCACCGGCCCGCTGGCGGTCTCCTCCGCCAACCGCACCGGATCCCCGGCGGCACAGACCGCGGCCGAGGCACAGGGCCAGCTGGCCGAGTCGGTTGAGGTTTACCTGGAGGCCGGCCACCGCCCGGCGGCCAAGGAAGACGGGATCCCGTCCACCATCGTGGACGCCACCAGCGAGCCGATGCGCGTGGTCCGCCGCGGGGCAGTGAGCCTGGAAGCGCTGCGGGCCGTGGTGCCCGGCATCCTGGACCTGGACGAAGAACCCGAACCGGAACCGGCACCGGAGGCGGCTGCGCCCTCCCTGACCAAGGAATAAAACCGTTCGGAAACAGTCCTCCCGCTAGCTGCGGGAGGACTCGAGAACGTGCTGCACGCGCGGTTCCGGCACGTTGCCGGTGGCTTCAGCCCAGCCCGGTTCCTGGCGCTGCCCAAACCACATCATTTCCACCCGGCGCAGCGGGCCGTGGAAACGTTCCCCGGCGAGTGATGAGACAGCGTACCCGGTACGAAGCACGCCGCGGCAGAACCAGGCGGGGAGCCGGACCGGGCGCCGTCCGCCCGCGGACTCGAGTACGGAGGAGACCGAGGCCTGCTCCCAGGGCTGCAGGACCACCGGCGGCACCGGGCCCATATGCCCGGCGACGGTCAGCACAAAATCCACCAGCGCATGCACGGAACTGACCGGGCTCGGTGCGGTGCCGGGCGCGGCCACAGACGCGAGCGGTGAAGCTGCCAGCCTGGCCAGCTTCGCCGTCGTTGGCCGGCCGGGGCCCTGTACCGAGGTTGCCCGGACGGTAACAACGCTGCATGGCCCGGACTGCCTGACGGCCAGTGCCTGTTCGCCCAGCGCCTTGGCCCGCGAATAGGCGGAGAAGGGTTCAACGTGGCTGCTCTCGTCCAGGAACGGGCGATGCCCCTGGACGGCAGCACTGCTCAGATGGACAAAGCGGCGGACTCCGGCGGCGTCGGCGGCGTCGGCGATCAGCAGGGGCAGCAGGGCGTTTGCGCCACGCAGTTCGGGTGAATCCCCGGCACCGGGAGTAGCGAGTCCGGCGGCGTTGATCACTACGTCCGCATTCGCGAAGGCTTCGGTTAGTGCCTTCCGCTCCGAAACCAGGCCGGCCGCAACGGCTGCCAGAGCCCGCGCATCGGTGGCGTCCGTCCGTAACCGGGGTGCGGCAACCGATCTGACGCGGGCACCGCGTGCGGTGAGTGCGGCATGCACGGAGGAACCGATAAACCCTGAGGCCCCCACCACTACCCAGACGGGTGCGGAGGACGGTACGGAGGCGGAACCGGGGGACTGCGGTGTGGAGGGAGTGCTCAAACCTGCTGCTTTCGTGGTGATGGTTCTTCCAGCGGCGGCATGGGAGTCCAGGCCGGATCCCGCAGGATCCGGCGCGAACCGCGCCACCCGGCCCAAAGCCGTTCCACGCCGTGCAGCGTGTGCTCCACTGCCATCAGGCGCAGCAGTTCCTTGGCAGCGGTCAGGAACGTACCTATCCCGAAGCCCACCGGACTGAACCGGCCGTGCGCCTGCAGATAGCGGGCGGTGTGTCCGCGGTTGCGCATGGAGGTGAAACGGCCCAGATTGCTGGAATCGTTCAGGTGGCGGATGCCGAGGTCGATCTGTTTCTGCGGGCGGACCTTGCGCAGTACAAACTCGTTGACGTACGCCACGGGCCGGTCCAGGGATGCCAGCCAGCCGTACATCAGGTCATCGCCGTTGATGAAATACCGTGCGTCCGGCAGCCCGATCCGGCGGACCTGCGCGGCACTGATGAGCATGCCTTCAAAGCAGCCCACGTTGGTTTCGAAGACAGGGGAGTCGCGGAAGACGTTGCCGCGCACCGGCAGGTGCACGCCGAGGAACGGCACAAAGCGGTGCTGCCAGAAGAACGGCGCCCCGGCGTCGTCGTACCGGCGGCCGTGGATGCATTCGTAACGGCCGGTCCACTTGCGCAGTGAGGCCACGGCACCGGGGAGGACCTCGACGTCGTCATCCATAAGCCACAGCCACTGCGCCCCGGCGGCCAGTGCGGCCTCGGTGCCGGCCGCAAATCCGCCGGCGCCGCCGGTATTGGTCTCCAGCCGGATGGACTGCAGCGGAACGGGGAAATCCGCCCTGGCTGCCGCCACCACCTCGGGGGTGTCATCGGTGCTGGCGTTGTCCACGACCAGCACCGCGGCCGGGGCCGGATCGAGCGCACGGATGCTCTGCAGCAGGCCGGCCAGGAAACCGGAACGGTTGAACGTGGCGATGACAATGGTCAGTGCGGCCTCTTCGGCCGCCAGGCCCTGCACGGCGGACATGGCTAGAACCCGAAGTCCGACGGAGGTCCGAAGCGGCGGCCGCCCAGGCCCGCTGCGTAGGCGCGCAGCCAGCTGACAAATCCCTTGGGATCCCTCGTCCGGGCAAAGTGGACCGGGTAGCCCACGGTGTCGGCAACCAGTGACCTGACCCGCCGGTACCGGCGGGTCAGGTGGCCCCGGTTGCGGTAGAAATAAAACTGCTTGAACGCGTTTTCCGGAACCAGCACGTGCATCCGGTCACCCAGCACAGGCTGGACCTCGGCCCAGGCGGCAGGATGGGTCAGCGCCACCGTGGTGACCGTGCCGAACTCCACGCCGGCGCGCCGCAGCCGGATCATAAAATCTGTTTCGTCGCCGCGGATGAACAGCCGCAGGTCCGGGAGGCCCACCCGGTAGAACACATCGGCACGGATCAATGCGCCGTTGAAGAAATGACCCACGTTGGGCAGGAAACCCCGTTCGGCCACCAGCGCGCGGTCGTGGGTGAGCTTGCCGTCGATGCGGAAGTGGAAGGAAAGGGTGTCGGGTGCGCCGGGAGCGACCACCAGCGGCAGGACAACGTCCAATCCGCGTTCCTTTGCCGCTGCCAGAAGAGTGGCGACACATTCGGGATCTTCAGGATGGGCGTCGTCGTCCATGATCCAGATCCATTCGGCCCCTGAAGCCATTGCTGAGAGAATAGCCAGGGAGAATCCGCCGGCACCGCCGAGGTTGGTGTTGGACCGGATGTAGTCGACCGGGGCGGACGAGTCTTCGGCGATATCCTTAACCGGGCTCTTTCCGGAGTCCACCAGGGCCACGGATGTGATGTTTCCGGTCTGCGCGGCCAGGGCTTCCAAGAGCGTCTTGACGTCGTCGGGGCGGTCGAAGGTGACCGCCGCTACCGCCACTGAGTCCGGCAAGATGTTCCTTTCGAAGCACCCCGGAGCATCGGCCAAAGCCGAAACAGGAGAGGGTGTGCAGTTAGTATGCTGAATAGATTCCAGTCTATTACACCGGATTCTTCCACCAGTTCTATGCACCACCGAGAAGAGAGCCGGGTATCGACCCGTTGAGGACCATGAGGCAAAAACCTACGGACAACAAGAGCCTTCCCCGGGGGGAAAAGCCGGTTCTGTGGCTCTGGTCGCAGTACATGCTGGACTCGCTGGCATGGATCGTGTCCATCGTGCTTGCCCTGGTGCTGCGCTATGAACTGACCGTGGAGCAGATCAGCCCCGGCGGCCTTGCGGTCTTCTGCGGCGTCGCGGTGCTGACCCAGCTCATTGTCGGCTACTCGTTTGCGCTGTACCGCGGACGCTACAGTTTCGGCAGCTTCCATGAGATGCGCCTGCTGGCCGTCGTTACGCTGATTGTCTCCGCCATCCTGGTCCTCGCCAGCGCCCTGTTCGGCCTGGTCATCGATATTCCGCGCAGCACCGGCATGATCGCGTTCCCGTTCGCCTGCCTGTTTATGGCTGCCATCCGGTACGTGAAGCGGATGTATGTGGAAAGCCGTGCCCGGCCGGGCGAGGAAGCACAGCGTGCGCTCGTCTACGGTGCAGGCTTCCTCGGCAACTCCCTGGTCTCGCGGATGATGAAGGATCCCGAATCCCCGTATTACCCCGTCGGCCTGGTTGATGATGATCCGGCCAAGAAGCACCTGCGGCTGGCCACCGTTCCCGTTCTGGGCAAGCTGGTTGACCTCCCCGAGCTGGTGCACCGGACCCGTGCCACGGTATTGATCGTGGCGATGGCGGACATCGAGGCCAAGCAGGTGCGCGAAATCTCCGACCGAGCCGAAGGCCTGGACCTGCGGGTGCTGGTGCTTCCCCCGCTCAAGGACATGCTGGCCAAGGGCGACGGCGCCGGGTTGACCGACTTCCGCGACGTCGCCGTGGAGGACCTGATCGGACGGCGTCCCGTGGATATTCACGTGGACGAGGTGGCCGGCTACCTTTCGGGCAAAAAGGTGCTGGTAACCGGTGCCGGCGGCTCCATCGGTTCCGAGCTCTGCCGGCAGATCACGGCCTTCAACCCCGGTGAGCTGATCATGGTGGACCGGGATGAAACCGGCCTGCAGCTCACCCAGCTCTCCATCACCGGCCGCGGCCTGCTGGACGGCCGGGACACGGTCCTTGCGGACATCCGCGACCCCGACGCGCTGGAGAAGATCTTCCGCGAACGCCGTCCCGACGTCGTTTTCCACGCTGCCGCGCTCAAGCATGTGTCCCTGCTCGAGCAGTACCCGCACGAAGCCTGGAAGACCAACGTGCTGGGCACCGCCAACGTCCTGGCAGCCGCCCGCAAGGCGGACGTACGCCACTTCGTGAACATCTCCACGGACAAGGCGGCAAACCCCACCACCGTCCTGGGCCACTCCAAGCGCGTGGCCGAGAAACTCACTGCGTGGATGGCCCGGGCCACGGGGGAGCGGTACGTCTCCGTCCGCTTCGGCAACGTGATTGGCAGCCGCGGCTCCATGCTGCCGCTGTTCAGCGAGCAGATCCGCCAGGGCGGCCCGGTGACGGTGACCGACCCCGAGGTGACGCGCTTCTTTATGACCATCCCCGAGGCCTGCCAGCTGGTGATCCAGGCCGGAGCCATCGGCCGCGGCGGCGAGGTCATGATCCTGGACATGGGCGAGCCCGTGAAAATCCTCGACGTCGCCCGCCGGATGATTGCCATGTCCGGTAAGGACGTGGAGATAGTCTTCACCGGTCTGCGGCAGGGCGAAAAGATGCACGAAATCCTGGTGGGCACCGGTGAGGAGGATTCCCGGCCCTTCCATCCCAAGATCTCCCACGCTTCCGTGGCCGTGCTTGACCCGGAGGAGCTGGACCTTTCCGACTGGCTGCAGCGCTGCGGCCTCGACACCCCGCCCGGCGGTGTGGTCCGTATGCCCGACACCGGTGCGGACGCCGACGCCGACGGTTCCTACCATGAACGGCGGACAGGCTGATGCTTTTGGTGCTGTGCGTAGCCGTCGCGTTCTTCGCGAGCCTGCTGCTGCCGTTCCTTTTTATTCCGCTGCTGCGCCGGCTGGGCGTGCTCGACGTGCCCAATGAACGTTCCTCCCACTCCACCGTGGTGATCCGCGGGGTGGGGGTTACCGTGGCCGCCGGGCTGCTGGCGGGACTGGTGCTGTCCCTGCTCACGGGCGTGGTGGCCGTGGACCGTTCCATCGTTGCCATCCTTATTGCAATCATCGGCCTGGCGTCCCTGCTGGGCTGGATCGAAGACTGGCGGGGAGTTTCCGTCCGCGCCCGGGCCGGAAGCCAGGTCCTGATCGGACTGGCGGGAACAGCAGCCCTCGCCTGGACCATGGAACAGAGCTGGTGGTGGGTTCCCGTCGGGGCACTTGCCATTGCCGGCTACATCAACGTGGCCAACTTCATGGACGGCATCAACGGCATTTCGGGGCTGCACGGTGTGGCCGTTGGAGCGCTGTACTCCGTGAGCGGCGTGCTCTCAGACCATATGTGGCTTACCGTGGCCGGCGCCGTAACAGCTGCCGCCTTTGCCGCGTTCCTGCCGTGGAACCTCGGCCGGGGACAGGTGTTCCTGGGTGACGTCGGCAGCTACCTCCTGGGAGCCGCGATCGCCGGCACCGCAGTTGCCGCGTTCCTGGCCGGCGTGTACATCGAGTACCTGCTGTTCCCGATCCTCATTTACCTGGTGGATACCTTCTCCACCCTTCTTCGGCGTGTGCGCCGGGGGGAGCGCTGGTATACCGCGCACCGCCAGCACGTGTACCAGCGCCTCACCGACTGCGGGCTTAGCCACATCCAGGTTTCCCTGTTCGTCACGGCCTGCACCCTCGCCGTTGGCGGAACCGGCCTGCTGACGGCCGGTGCCGGCGCCGGGGCTACGTCCGCAGGGGTGCTCTTCGCCGTAGCCGTGGTGGTGTTCTACCTGAGCTCCCCGCGCCTCTTTGCCCGCCGGTACGTGGCCTAGCTGTACCCGGACGCGACACCGCCTTCCGGAGGGCACACGCCCGGCCGTCACGCTGTCAACGGCTTCTTCTATGTACTGTAGAATTCAAGGGTCGCGGTAGCCCGCGCCTTATCCAAACCCATCACAGCCCAGGCAAGGAAGACTGCCCACACCATGAGATCCGAAGACGGTTCCCGCTCCGGCGGGTACCTGACCCCCTCCGGGCCAACGGCGGCCCCCTGGCTGGGGATCCTCAGGGCGGCGTTTCTCCTGACCGGTGCTGCCGCGGTTCTCGCCGCAGCGGCGGCCGCAGTCCTCACGGGTCCAGGCGCAGCAGCGAGTTCGCTGCTGGGGTGGTTCCTGATTGCGGCTTTCTTCGGCATCAGCCTTTTGGTCGGCCATTTCGTGGGCCGCAGCAATCCGTCAGGTGCCATTGGAATGTTCGCGGTTACCTATGCCATTAAGATTGTCGGTTTTGCCGCCATTCTTTTCGGTCTGGGCACCCCGGAATGGCTGCACCGGGAATGGTTCAGCCTCACAGCCGTAGGCGCTGTGGTGCTTTGGCAGGCTGCTGAGGTCCGTGCATATTCGCGGACACGGCACCTGATATACGCAGACATTCCCGACGAGACCACCAAAGGAGCCGGACATGCCTAAGAAACAGCCCGTACCCGTGGCCTTCCAGGCACCGCCGTCCCGCCGCAAGGAAGCACTGCAGTATGTGCTGGCGGGAATCATCGCCTTGGGTTTGATAGGGTGGAGCCTGGATAGTCTCCTGGGAACTCGCTGGATTTTACCGGCCGGTATCGTCTTGGGTGCGGTGAGTGGCTACTATGTGGCCGCCGCGCACAGGCGCACCCCGGGTGCGGACCGGCCCACCACGGGCGGAAAACAGCCGGATACGGATAAATCGAATTGACTTCACAAAACCTGAATAGAGGGCGCACCTCGCGCGTGCCCGCCAATGATATGCCCAACGATGGACACAGCAGAGAGGAAACGCGTTGATCGCGCTTGCGCTTCCCGCCTCCAATGACGAGGGATTCGTTTCACCCACCCTCGAAGACATGCACCTCCCTGAGATCCTTCCATGGGGCGCCCCGACCGGTGAGGGTTTCGGTAAGCAGATGCTGCTTATCCTGATCTCCGTCATCATTATCAGCTGGTTCTTTATTGCCGCTGCGCGCAAGCGCCAGCTGGTGCCGGGCCGGCTGCAGTTCCTGGGTGAGTTCGGCTACAACATGGTCCGGAACTCGATCGGCCGGGACATTATCGGTGAAAAGGACTTCCGGGCGTTCACCCCGCTGTTGTTCTCGCTCTTCTTCTTCATCCTGATCAACAACCTCTGGGGCAGCATTCCGCTGGCACAGCTGCCGACCACCTCACACGTGGGAACGGCCTACGCCCTCGCCGGCATCGTCTACTTCACCTGGATCATCCTGGGCATCAAGAAGCACGGTATTTCGTACTTCAAGTTCGCCGTGGTTCCCTCCGGCGTACCGATGGCCATCCTGCCGCTCGTAGTGCTGATCGAAATCATCTCCACCTTCCTGGTCCGTCCGATCACGCACAGCCTGCGACTCTTCGCGACCATGCTGTCGGGCCACCTCATCATCATGCTGGCGGCAACCGGAACCGAGTTCCTGCTGCTGGAGGCTGAAGGACTGCTGAAGCCGCTGGGTGTCCTCACCCTGGTTGGCGGCGTTGGCATGTTCCTGTTCGAAGTTTTGATCCAGTGCCTGCAGGCCTACGTCTTTACCCTGCTGACTGCGATCTACATCCAAGGCTCCCTGGCCGAGGAACACTAAACCTCCCCTCACCGGGGAAACCCCTGAACCAAACAACCTGCCTGCGGGCATCTTGAAAGGAACATCCATAATGGAAATCTCCATCGACGGCAACCTCAACCTCATCGGCTACGGTCTGTCCGCCATCGGCGGCGCCATCGGCGTGGGTCTGGTCTTCGCTGCCTACATCAACGGCGTTGCACGCCAGCCGGAAGCACAGCGCGTTCTGCAGCCCATCGCCTTCCTGGGCCTGGCGCTGACCGAAGCACTGGCTATCCTTGGTCTGGTTTTCGCGTTCGTTCTCTAACTTCAGCGCGTATTTTCCTAACCAAGTAGATAGGACGGATGGTAAATGAACGAGGCACTAATCCTCGCCGCTGAAGAAGGCGCGAATCCTCTGGTCCCAAACATCTGGGAGATCCTCGTAACACTGCTTGGCTTCGCTGCGCTGATGTACATCGTGGTCAAGTTCGTCGTCCCGATGTTCGAGAAGACGTATGCAGAGCGTACCGAGGCCATCGAAGGCGGACTCAAGAAGGCTGAAGCCGCCCAGGCAGAAGCCAGCGCAGCTCTGGATGAATACAAGCAGCAGCTGATCGACGCCCGCACCGAGGCCAACCGGATCCGTGAGGAAGCACGCGCCGAAGGCGCCCAGATCCTTGCCGACCTCAAGGCCAAGGCCGGCGCCGAGTCCGCCCGCATCATGGAACAGTCCCACGTCGCCATTGAGGCGGAACGGCAGGCAGCTGTCGTTGCGCTTCGCAGCGAAGTGGGAACCCTCGCCACGGAACTGGCCAGCAAGATCGTTGGCGAGTCCCTCGCCGACGACGCGCGTGCAGCCCGTGTCGTTGACCGCTTCCTTGACGACCTGGAAACCCAGAACGCAGGTGCGGTCCAGTAATGGCAGGTATATCGAGCGAGTCACTGGCCGCGGCACAGGAAAAGCTGGAAACCATGCTTCCCGGCGCACGCCTGTCCCTGGCTGAGGAACTCTTTGGAATTCTGGGCCTGCTGGACAGCGATGCTGGACTGCTGCGTGCCCTGACGGATCCGGCTCGTGAAGCCTCTGCCAAGGCAGCCCTGGTCTCCAAGCTGGTGGGCGGCAAGGTTTCGACCGACGCCGAGCAGCTTGTTGCTTCTCTGGTGGAGTCCCGGTGGCGCAACCCGCGCGACATGGGCGACGCCCTGGAAACCCTGGGTGCAACGGTTGTTTCCGCAGTGGCGGAAAACAAGGGCCCCGGCCTCTCCGGCCTGGAAGATCTGGAAAGCGATCTGTTCCGGTTCAACCAGGTTGTAGCAGCCAACCACGAGGTCCAGCGGGCCCTGCAGGAACGGCAGGCTTCGGCCGAGGCGCGTTCCGCGCTGGCCATGAAGCTGGTACCCGGCATGGGAGCCGAAGCAAAGGTGCTGGTGAAGCAGGCAGTTACCGCCCCGCGCGGACTGCGTCCTTCGGCACTGGTCACCCGGTTCATGGAACTGGTAGCCGGCCGGCAGCAGCGGTGGATTGCAGAAGTGCAGTCGAGCCGCCCGCTGACGCAGGAGCAGCAGAAGCGTCTGCAGTCCTCTCTCAACGGACTGTATGGCCGTGAGCTGAAGATTAACGTCAACGTAGACCCGACGATTCTGGGCGGCATCCGTGTCACAGTGGGGGATGAAGTAGTTGATTCCACTGTCACGACACGACTGACCGAACTGCGCCGAAAGCTCGCTGTCTAGTCACCTTCAGGGCCGGCAACGGCCAGAGAAACAATTGAGAACCAATCACGGTCATCGGAAGTAAGCGATGATCACAACATAGGAGAGCAGGGACTGCAGATGGCCGAATTGACCATCAACGCCGACGACGTCCGTAATGCGTTGAACGAATTCGCGGCGTCCTACGAACCCGGAAACGCAGAGCGCGTTGAAGTTGGCCGGGTAACCACCGCCAGCGACGGCATCGCCCGTGTGGAGGGCCTGCCCTCCGTTATGGCGAACGAGCTGCTTCGGTTTGAGGACGGCACGCTGGGCCTGGCCCAGAACCTGGACACCCGTGAAATCGGTGTCGTGGTACTTGGCGATTTCGCCGGTATCGAAGAAGGCCAGGAAGTACACCGCACCGGTGAAGTCCTGTCCGTACCCGTAGGCGACGCCTTCCTGGGCCGCGTAGTCGACCCGCTGGGCGAGCCGATGGATGACCTGGGCCCGATCCAGGCTGAAGCGCGCCGTGCACTGGAACTCCAGGCCCCCGGCGTTACCCAGCGTAAGTCGGTCCACGAGCCCCTCCAGACCGGCCTCAAGGCAATCGACGCCATGATCCCGATCGGTCGCGGCCAGCGCCAGCTGATCATTGGTGACCGCAAGACGGGTAAGACCGCCATTGCCGTGGACACCATCCTGAACCAGAAGGCCAACTGGGAGTCCGGCGACGTCCAGAAGCAGGTTCGCTGCATCTACGTTGCCATCGGCCAGAAGGCTTCCACGATCGCTGAAATCAAGCGCACGCTGGAAGACCAGGGCGCCATGGAGTACACCACCATCGTGGCCTCCCCGGCATCCGACCCCGCAGGCTTCAAGTACCTGGCACCGTACGCAGGCTCGGCCATCGGCCAGCACTGGATGTACGGCGGCAAGCACGTCCTGATCATCTTTGATGATCTCTCCAAGCAGGCTGAAGCCTACCGCGCCGTGTCGCTGCTGCTGCGCCGCCCGCCGGGACGCGAAGCCTACCCGGGCGACGTCTTCTACTTGCACTCCCGCCTCCTGGAGCGTTGCGCCAAGCTCTCCGACGAGCTCGGTGCAGGCTCGATGACCGGCCTGCCGATCATCGAAACCAAGGCAAATGACGTCTCGGCCTACATCCCGACCAACGTTATCTCCATCACCGACGGCCAGATCTTCCTGCAGTCGGACCTCTTCAACGCCAACCAGCGCCCCGCCGTCGACGTCGGTATTTCCGTGTCCCGCGTCGGTGGTGCAGCGCAGCAGAAGGCCATGAAGAAGGTCTCCGGTACGTTGAAGCTGGAACTGGCCCAGTACCGCGACATGCAGGCATTCGCCATGTTCGCCTCGGACCTGGATGCGGCTTCCCGCCAGCAGCTGACCCGCGGTGCACGCCTGATGGAACTGCTCAAGCAGGGCCAGTACGCTCCGTTCCCGGTGGAAGACCAGGTTGTCTCCATCTGGATGGGCACCAACGGCTACCTGGATGACGTTCCGGTAGAGGACGTCCGCCGCTTCGAGACCGAGTTCCTGGAGCACGTACGCCACTCCTCGTCCGTCATGACCGTCCTGGCCGAGACGAACAAGCTCGAGGATTCCACGGTCGATGAGATGAAGAACCTCATCACCAACTTCAAGCAGGGCTTCTTCGGTGAAGGTGACAACCGCATGGTTGCCGCCGGCAACGAAGAGACCTCCGCCTTGGACGAGGACTCCGTAGACCAGGAAAAGATCGTCAAGCAGAAGCGCTAGCGGTTTGGTGTTCCGCTGCCGGGCCCGGTGCCCGGCAGCGGAACACCTGGCCATTGCCTTAGCCCCTAGTTCGAACGCTAGGAACTGAAAGGAAAAGTATGGGAGCCCAAATTCGGGTCTACCGTCAGAAGATCGCGTCGACCACGTCGATGCAGAAGATCTTCAAGGCGATGGAGCTGATTGCTGCCTCTCGGATTGGAAAGGCGCGCACCCGTGTGGCTGCGTCACTGCCTTACTCCAATGCGATCACCCGTGCCGTTTCTGCTGTGGCATCCCAGTCGGAGATCGATCATCCGCTGACCACCGAACCGGAGCAGATCCGGCGCGCAGCCGTGGTCATCATGACCTCCGACCGCGGTCTTGCCGGATCATACTCCGCCGGTGTCCTCAAGCAGGGCGAAGCACTTAATGAATTGCTCCGTGAAGAGGGCAAGGAAGTTAAGACCTACCTTGTCGGACGCAAGGCGCAGGCGTACTACGAATTCCGCAACCGTTCCGTGGAACGGGTGTGGACCGGTGGTACCGATGCACCTGAGTTCGAAACAGCCCGAGAAATCGGCAAGGCACTCCTCGATGACTTCAATACGGCCTACGAAGACGGCGGCGTGGATGAAATCCACATTGTCTACACGCGCTTCAAGTCCATGGTTGTTCAGGAACCTGCGGTCATCCGACTGCTGCCGCTGGAGGTAGTGGAGGAAGAAGCCCAGTCAAGCTCTGAGTTCCTGCCCCTCTACGAATACGAGCCCGAGCCCGAAAAGGTCCTGGACGCACTGCTGCCGCGCTACATCGAGTCGCGCATCTTCGCAGCCATGCTCCAGGCAGCCGCTTCCGAGCTTGCCGCCCGCCAGCGTGCCATGAAGGCCGCAGGGGATAACGCCACGGACCTGATCAAGAAGTACACGCGACTTCGCAACAACGCCCGTCAGGCTGAAATCACCCAGGAGCTTTCCGAGATTGTCGCCGGTGCGGACGCGCTAAGCGCCTCCTAGCCGCCTGCAATCGAGCAAGCTCCAACGCAAAACAAAACTTAGTCCACACGCCATCTAACTGAGTGAAGTGAGAGAGATGACTGCCCAAACTGCCGAGCACGGAGCAACCTCCGTAGCACCGGGCGCCACAGGCCGTATCGCCCGTGTCATTGGCCCGGTTGTCGACGTCGAATTCCCGGCTGACGCAATCCCCACCATCTACAACGCACTGACCACCGAGCTGACGCTCGACGGCCAGACCCGCACCATCACCTTCGAGACCTCCCAGCACCTGGGTGACAACCTCGTCCGTGCCATTTCCCTGCAGGCCACCGACGGCCTCGTCCGCGGCGCAGCCGTGGTGGACACCGGTGCTCCCATCTCCGTGCCCGTGGGCGACGGAGTCAAGGGCCACATCTTCAACGTGCTGGGCGAGCCCCTGGACGTTGCCGAGGACCAGCTGGAAATCTCCGAGCGCTGGCCGATCCACCGTTCCGCTCCGAACTTCGCGGACCTTGAGGGTTCCACCGAGATGCTCGAAACGGGCATCAAGGTGATCGACCTCCTGACCCCGTACATCAAGGGCGGCAAGATCGGCCTGTTCGGCGGCGCCGGCGTCGGCAAGACCGTGCTGATCCAGGAAATGATCACCCGTGTTGCCCGCAACTTCGGTGGTACCTCCGTATTCGCCGGTGTCGGCGAGCGTACCCGTGAAGGCAACGACCTCTGGGTTGAAATGGAAGAGGCAGGCGTCCTGAAGGACACGGCCCTTGTATTCGGCCAGATGGATGAGCCGCCGGGAACGCGTCTTCGCGTGGCCCTGTCCGGCCTGACCATGGCGGAGTACTTCCGCGATGTGCAGAACCAGGACGTGCTGCTCTTCATCGACAACATCTTCCGCTTCACGCAGGCAGGTTCCGAGGTTTCCACCCTTCTCGGCCGTATGCCGTCCGCCGTGGGCTACCAGCCGAACCTGGCTGATGAGATGGGTCTGCTGCAGGAGCGCATCACCTCCACCAAGGGTCACTCGATCACGTCCATGCAGGCCATTTACGTGCCTGCCGATGACTACACCGACCCGGCTCCGGCAACCACGTTCGCCCACCTGGACGCGACCACGGAACTTTCCCGTGAAATCGCTTCCCGTGGCCTGTACCCGGCCGTGGATCCGCTGACCTCGACGTCGCGCATCCTCGACCCGCAGTACGTGGGCCAGGAGCACTATGACACGGCTATCCGCGTCAAGCAGATCCTGCAGAAGAACAAGGAACTCCAGGACATCATCGCCATCCTCGGCATCGACGAACTCGGTGAAGAGGACAAGATTGTTGTTTCGCGTGCACGCCGCATCCAGCAGTTCCTCTCGCAGAACACCTACACCGCCAAGCAGTTCACCGGTGTTGAAGGCTCCACGGTTTCCATCAAGGACACCGTTGAAGGCTTCAAGGCCATCTGCGACGGCGACGTTGACCACATTGCCGAGCAGGCCTTCTTTAACGTTGGCGGCATGGACGATGTTGAGCGTCAGTGGGCGAAGATCCAAGAGCAGACCGGGAAGTGAGCCCCATGGCGGACACTGCTGAACTCGAAGTTGAGATTGTTGCAGCAGACCACTTCGTGTGGTCCGGTGCGGCAAAGATGGTCAAGGCCCGCACCAGCGACGGCGAGATCGGGATCCTTCCCGGCCACTCACCGGTGCTGGCCATCCTGGCAGAGGGCACCATGGCCATCGAGCCTGTGTCCGGCTCGCGCATTGAGGTAAGCGTTGACGGAGGATTCTTCTCCGTGGACAACAACCGCGTGGTCATTGTGGCCGACAATGCCAAGGTGACCAACGAAGCAACCGCCGGGATCCGCTGACCCCCACCGATGGACAGCTCCTACGTGTTCATTGCTGTGGCAGCCCTGTTCGGGCTGCTGGTCCTGGCAGTAGTGCTTTTCTGGGTGCGCCGCAGCACGTTGCGGCGCACCCTGGGGACCTTTGACGCCTCCATCTGCTTCCCGCCTGCCGGGTGGCGGATGGGGGTTTGCCGTTATACGGACACCCATCTGGAGTGGCTGCGCCTTGTATCGCTGAGTCCCCGTCCGCCGTACCGTTTCCTGCGAAGTTCGCTGGAAATCAACGGCTGGCGGGAACCCACCGAAGCGGAGCGTGCCCGCATCCAGCCCGGTGCCGTGGTGGTGAAGCTGTCCTGCGAGGACAGCGAGGTCCTGGTGGCCATGAAGTACGAAACCTACACCGGCCTCTCCTCCTGGCTCGAAGCCGGTCCGGTCATCGGCATCGGCACCTGGCGGTAGATCCGGCAGGGCGTGAAAAAGGCACAGGGAAAATTCCCTGTGCCTTTTTTGCTGCCCGGAAACACCCTCCGCCGGAAACACCCTCCGCCGCCCGCCGCCGAACGAAGCGGTGCGCCGGCGTCCGCCTAGGATGGAGTAATGGAAGACGTCATTGTTGTTACCGGCCCCAGCACCCTCCGCGGAGCAGTTACCGTTCCGGGTGCCAAGAACAGCGTCCTGAAGCTGATGGCTGCCACGCTGCTGGCCGAGGGCCGATCCGTCATCACCAATGTGCCCAACATCCAGGATGTGTGGATCATGGCCGAGCTGTTGCGCCGGCTTGGCTGCACGGTGGATTACGACGTCGACGCCGCATCTGTCGCTGTGGACGTTCCGGCGCTCCCGGGGCACCAGGCGGACTATGACCTTGTGCGGGCCATGCGTGCCTCCATCTCGGTCCTGGGCCCGCTGGTTGCCCGCTGCCGCCGCGCCGAGGTGGCGTTGCCCGGCGGGGACGCCATCGGGTCACGCGGCCTGGACATGCACCGGGCGGGGCTTGAACTGATGGGTGCGACCATCGGTATCGACCACGGCTACCTGATGGCCTCAGTCCCGGAAGGGCTGCACGGTGCCGCCCATATCCTGGACTTCCCGTCCGTGGGTGCGACCGAGAACCTGATGATGGCCGCAACGCTGGCGCGGGGGAGGACCATCATCGACAACGCCGCCCGCGAACCGGAAATCACTGACATAGCGCTGATGCTGACGGGCATGGGCGCCAAGATCAGCGGCGTGGGAACCAACACTCTGGTCATTGACGGCGTGCAGGAGCTGCATCCGGTGGAGCACCGTGTGGTGCCGGATCGGATAGTCGCGGGTACGTGGGCCTTCGCTGCGGCCATTACCGGCGGCGAAATTGAAGTCCGCCAGGCGGACGCGTCAGCTCTCGCCGTAGTACTGGACAAGCTGGTCCAGGCCGGCTGCGAGGTTGAAACCGGGCAGGACGGATTCACCGTCAAGGGGCCCGAGCGCCCGGAGCCGATCAACGTTTCGACGCTGCCTTATCCGGGGTTCCCCACTGACCTGCAGCCGTTTGTGGTCACATTGAACGCCGTTTCCACCGGATCCGGCATGGTGACCGAGAATGTCTTCGAGGCACGCTGGGGGTTTACCTCGGAACTGGCACGATTGGGCGCCGTGGTGCGCCTGGACGGCCATCATGCATTGATTCAGGGTGTTCCGCTGCTTTCCGGGGCGCCGGTGGTAGCGAACGATATCCGTGCAGGGGCAGCGCTGGTAATCGCCGGACTTGCGGCGGACGGAACCAGCGAAGTGCGCGGTGTCGATCATATTGACCGCGGCTATGAAAGGTTTATGGAAAACCTTCGCGGCCTCGGCGCGAACGTGGTGCGCCGGAGGGGCTAGGCCCGCGGACACAGGAAAGCCTCCGGCATATGCCGGAGGCTTTCCTGGTTTCCCTTTCGGGATGTACTGCTGGCTAATCCTTAGAGGGCGGTGACGCCGGTGGCCTGGGGGCCCTTGGCGCCCTGGCCGATCTCGAAGGAAACGCGCTGGTTCTCGTCGAGCGTCTTGAATCCGTTGGTCTGGATCTCGGAGTAGTGAACGAAGACGTCGCCGTCGGAATCGTCCGGAGTGATGAAGCCGAAGCCCTTTTCGGCGTTAAACCATTTGACGGTACCCTGAGCCATTGTTTCTCCTCATAAATGGAACTTACCTGCACGCTCCGTGCGGCTTATGTTACTGAAGCAAGAAAGCCCAAGTTCTTGCCGTTCAGCAGTTCCTTGAGGAGCTTCTCGCTCGCAACGGTCTTGCGAGCATGAAAAAACACCTACACAAAGACTGGTAATAGAGTCGCATAAGCCATTTCGCTGGTCAATGCTGAAAACGAAATATTTGTAAGTTTTTCCTACGTGTTTTCCGGGGCCCGCAGCCAGTTCCCGCTCCGCAGCACACCGAGCAGCTCCAGGTCCGCTGAAACCAGCAGGGCATCGGCCCGCAGCCCACGCCTCAGCGTGCCGACTTCGTCCGCAAGCCGGAGCACCTCCGCCGGCACGGCGGTGGCTGCCAGCACGGCATCGGCCAGCGGGACGCCGGCCGCCACCGCGGTTCGGACGCACTGCAGCAGGGTGGCCGTCCCGCCGGCCAGCCCGCCGTCGGTTGCCAGCCTCGCGGTACCGCCGCTGACAACGACGTCGGCGGGCCCAAGGCGGTATCTGCCGTTCCCCAGCCCGGTGGCGGCCATGGAATCGCTCACCAGCGCCACGTTCTGGGCACCGGCCAGCTCAAAGACCGTGCGGATCATCGCCGGGTCCAGATGCACGCCGTCGGCAATGAGCTCCACCACCGCATCACCGCGCTGCGCCGCCCGCAGGCAGGCCGCCACGGGGCCGGGGGAGCGGTGGTGCATGGGGGCCATCCCGTTGAACAGGTGCGTCACGGTAGGGCGCGGAGCGTAGCCGTCGAAGCCCGCTTCCTCCATCTCCTCCCGGGCAGACTCCAGCGACTCGGCAGCGGTGGCGTCCGAGGCATCGGAATGGCCCAATGAGGGTGTCACGCCCCGGGTAATCAGCCGGTCCACCAGCTCATCGGCACCGGCAAGTTCCGGGGCGTAGGTCATGGTGACCAGTTCATCGTCCGAAGCCAGGAGGAATTCATCCACGAAGTCGGGGTCCGGAGGAAGCAGGGAGGCCGGGTCCTGTGCACCGCAGCGGACGGGGGAGAGGAAGGGGCCCTCGGCATGGATGCCGGCAATCAGCCCTTCCCGGGCGAGGGCGCCCAGCCGGCCGGCGGCCGCCAGCAGCACATCCCGGGGCGCGGAAACGGTACTGGCCAGCAGTGTGGTGGTTCCCGCGGCGTGGAGGAAACCGGCGGCCCGGCGCATCCCCTCGGCATCCGCCGTGGTGAAGTCGCTGCCCACCGCCCCGTGGCAGTGCAGGTCCACCAGCCCGGGAATGATGAGGCTGGCGTCGGGGGCGGCGACCGGATCCGGCCAGCCCCCGCCGTCGAAGCCGTCAGCCGGTCCGGCATAGACAATGCGGTCGCCCTCAAAAGCCAGCACACCGTCGCTGACCAGTTCATCCGGGGCGAGCAGGGCGCCGCGGATCCAGCCGCGGTTCTGGTCAGGGGCTGTGGACGTCATGCACCGATTCTAGGCATGCCGGCCGTGCGGGAGAGTCAGAACAGCCGGGAATCCCGGTCATCCACTCCGCGCATGGCGTCATAATCCAGGGTCAGGCAGGTGATTCCGCGGTCTTCGGCCAGGACCCGTGCCTGCGGCTTGATCTGCTGGGCGGCAAAGATCCCCTTGACCGGTGCCAGCAGCGGATCGCGGTTGAGCAGTTCCAGGTAACGGGTGAGCTGCTCCACGCCGTCAATGTCCCCGCGGCGCTTGAGTTCCACGGCCACGGTGGCGCCGGAGGCATCGCGCGCCAGGATGTCCACCGGACCGATGGCGGTCATGTATTCGCGGCGGATCAGCGTATGCCCCTCGCCGAGCCGGTTGATCTGCTCGGCCAGGAGCCGCTGCAGGTCCGCTTCCACGCCGTCCTTGATCAGGCCGGGATCGACTCCCAGGTCATGGGAGACGTCGGAGAAGCGTTCGTGGATGCTGATGATCAGCCGGTCATCGGTTTTGGCACTCTGGACGTTCCACACTTCGGTGACGCCGGCCTCGGCGTCCGTCTCGTCCGGTGCCACGCTGCGCATGGTGGCAGGAGGGCTCATCCAGTTCAGCGGTTTGTAGGATCCGCCGTCGGAATGGACCAGGACGGAACCGTCGGCCTTGACCATCAGGAGCCGTACGGCCAGGGGCAGATGGGCACGGAGGCGGCCGACGTAGTCAACGGAGCATCGGGCTATTACTAAACGCACAGTTGCACTTTACCGGCTCAACTGCGGCAAAATGACTTCTATGCCCCGCTCCAACCGTCCCCGCCGTGTGCCATCGCCCGGCAGCCCCGCCGGGCGCAACGCCCGCCGCAAGTGGGCCTCCGCGCCGCCGGAAGTGGATCTGGAGCGAACCCGCGCCGGACTGCCGCGGCATGAAAGCGGTCCCGACGGCGAGTGGTCAGTGCGGCAGATCACGGCGCAGAACGCCGCCAAGGACTACCGGTGCCCCGGCTGCGGTGTGCTGATCCCGCCCGGCACCGCCCACCTGGTGGTCTGGCAGGAAGACTCGCTGCTGGGCAGGCAGGCGGCCGTGGAAGGCCGGCGCCACTGGCACAGCCACTGCTGGCGGACCCGCCGGCGCTACTAGGCCAATAGGCCAATAGGCCAAGGTCCCGGCGGACCGGACAGGCGGATCGGCCTGGCAGTCCGGACAGCGCGTTACCGAAGGGGCGCTAGTGCCGGTCCTGCCGGGCGATAAAGACTTCCTTGAGCAGCAGCAGTGTGGCCGCCGCCGTCGGGATGGCGATGAGTGCGCCCAGGACCCCGAGCAGGGTGCCGCCGGCGATGACGGCGATGACTGCCACAGCGCCGGGCACTGCCACCGCACGCTGCATCACGCGCGGCGAAACGAAGTAGGCCTCAAACTGCAGGTACGCCATGTAAAGGATGGCGAACACCACCGCAGTCTGCCAGCCCACGGTCAGCGCAACGAGAGACACCAGCACCAGGGCGATGGGCGGCCCCACGAGGGGGATAAACGCCAGCAGGGCGACTACGAAGGCCAGGAGTACGGAGAACGGGACACCGGTAATGGTCATCACGATGAACGCGTACGTGGCGTCCAAAAGGGCCACGAAGCCCTGGCCGATCACGTAGTTGCCCACGCTGCCGGTGATCTCCTCGGAGAGCGCCTCCACCCGGCGGCGCCGGCTGCGCGGAGCCAGCCGGTAGGCCCATTTTTTCATCGACGGCAGGGAGGCCAGGAAATACAGGGTGAGCACCAGGATGATCAGCGCACCGAACAGGCCGTTGGCAATCACCGTGCCCACGCTCAGCACTCCGCCGAACACGCCACCCACCGCGTCGCTGTTGGAGAAGAACTTGGTGACCTCTTCGTCAATGCGGTCACGGATCTGGAACTGCCGGTCGATGTTGACGAAGAAGTCCGAGGCCAGGAAATTATCGATGTAGCCGGGCGTCTTGGAAACAATTTCCGAGGTCTGGCTGACGATGGTGGGAATCAGTGTGGCGAAGAAGGCTGTAACGACGCCGGCCAGGACCAGCACCGTAATGGCGATGCCTGCCGGACGGGGAATCCGCCGCGCAGCGAGCCAGCGGACCACCGGGTCCAGGCCGAGGGCAATGAACAGGGCGGCGCCGATCCACACCAGAAGTTCACCGACGTTGGTGATGACGAAGTACAGCAGCAGGGCAAGTCCCACGCCAACCGTGAGCATAAATCCGAAGTAAATAGGGTGCGCACGCATACTGCCGGCGTCCGAATCCGGTGCGGCCTGCGCTCCACCAATACCCAGCCGCTCATCGGGCAGACGGACCTCGGAGTCCACGGTGACCTCGGGGCCGGAAAGATCGTCGGGCGGGATTTCAAACCGCGGCCGCGGCCGGGCACCCGGGAAGCCCTGCTGCAGGCGGCCCGTCAGCGCGGAGATGAAACCGGGCAGCCGGCGCGGAGCCGGTGCCCCGGCGGCCGGAGCGTCCTTCGGGGACCGGTCTCCGGCGGCAGGCACCTGGTCCGGGCCGGGGAGCGGTGCGTGGACGGGGAGGTCCTCGTTTTCGCTCATGCGATGCCTCTTCCTCTGCCGTTTGCGGTGCCTGATACGTTGCGAAACCTTATCAGCAGCACCGGCCCCCGGGGGCGTTTTTGCACTGGCGGGCCCCGGAAGGACATCTCTGCCGGACCCCTCGAATGGGCCGTGTCAAGGGATTTCGTTACCATTGGGTTATAAAGTGCCAGGACACCGATGAACCGCTGCGCTTCCGCCGACCACATCCGCAGGCTTTGTTCCTGCCTGCCGGACGGCGCCGACCCGGAGATGTCACTTCACCGAAGATAGGTAAATTGTGCGAAACAAATTTGCAGTTCCGCTGATAGTCCTCGGGGTGCTGCTGATGCTGATCGGCATCGGACAGCGCACCATCTGGGCACCCCCGGAGACCGAGTCGGTGTCCGCGGACACGTCGGGCAGCGAGGGGCCGGGCGCCGTCGTCACCGTCCTGGAATCGGAATTGCTGGACGAGTATCCGGACGGCGTGGATATCACGGTCCGTTCCGATGCACCGTTCACGCTGGCCGTAGGACGTGCCAATGACGTGCAGGCATGGGTGGGGGATGCATCCGCCACCCGGCTGAGCCCCGGAGACGGCAGCCTTGGCCTGGTGGTTGGCACGGATGACACCGGCATTACCGCCCCGAACCCGGCAGGCTCTGACCTGTGGGTGGCAGAGGAAGCAGCTGAAGGGGAACTCTCCTATTCCTGGGAAGCGCCGGCTGAGGGTGAGTGGGAGATCCTGCTTGCCGCCGACGGCACCGCCCCGGCTCCCACCGACGTCACGCTGAGCTGGGAAAATGATGCAACCCGCCCGTTTGCCGTCCCCCTGATCATTCTCGGCGCACTGCTCGCCGTCCTGGGCCTGGCACTGGGCTTCCTGCGAAGCGGGGGCGACGGCCCGCGCAGCGGACGCCGCAGCACCGGACCGGACACCGGTGCCGCCCCCGTGCGAAGCACCGAAACCGTTTCCGGCAGCACCGCGCCCTTCACCGCCGCGTCCCGTGGCCGGCGTCGTCCGGTCCTGGCGGCTGCTGCTGCCGCGGCCCTGGTTCTGGTGGCCGCACCCGCACCGGCACTCGCCGGAGAGGAATCCGCTGAGGCCGGCAACCCCGTCATCCTGGATTCGCAGCTGGACCGGATCCTCGCCTCCGTTGCTGACACCGTGGCGGCCGGCGACACGGCCAAGGACGCCTCGGCGCTGGATGAGCGGGTCACGGGTGCAGCCCTGGACATGCGCAAGGCCAACTACGCAGCTGCAGCAAAGATCCCCGACCACAAGGCGCCCGTGCCCGTGGCCGCCGAGGACCTGCTGACCCAGTCCGTGAGCTCAACCTTCTCCTGGCCCCGCACCGTAGTGGCGGTGACCCAGGGCGAAGGCAACGAGGTGCCCCAGGCCCTGCTGCTGGTCCAGGCATCCGCCAGGGACAACTACAAGCTCGCTTCCGCAGTCGAGATGCTGCCGGCCAGCACCTTCCCCCAGCCTCCCGCCGCCGAGACCGGAACGGACCAGATCCCGGCCGATTCGGACAACGGCCTGGCCATGGCGCCCCAGGCAGCCGTGACCGCCCTGGCAGACTCGCTCTCCAACCCGCAGGGCGGCAACAAGGACACCTTCGAGTCCAACCGCTTCAGCGATGACGTGGTGAAATTCGAGGACGGGGTGAAGAACGATCCCAAGAACGAGTTCGCCAACATCACGTTCAGCCACACCCCGGATCCGAAGGCCACGCATGCACTGCGGACCGAGGACGGCGGCGCGCTGGTGTTCGGTTACCTCTCCAACACCTTCTCCAGCACCCCCAAGGACGCAGGGGATTCCGTGAACCTGGCCGGGACGATCTATGAGGCACTGACCGGGGCACCGGACACGGATGCCGGTATCGATGTGACGCACGGTGAGGCAGTAATGATCTATGTCCCGGCCTCCGGCGGCACCGGCAAGGCGCTGGTGGTGGGTGCTTCGCAGCAGCTGCTTTCGGCAACCCTGAAGTAGCCGGGGACCCCGGAACGGGGACAGGCTTGCCGGTGACCGGGCGCAAGGTAATAAGGTGAAGAAATGAGCACACCGAACCACCGCCCGTCACCGGCGGCCCCGTCCTCCATGAACCTCCGCGGGGCCGTTGACCTCTCCGCGCTGAAGGCCCGTTCCGCAGCCCCGCCCGCCGCCGCGCCGGCCGCCCCGGCTGCCCCGTCGGGAGGAAACGCCCCGGCCGCGCCGTCGCCGTTCGTGGTGGAGGTTTCGGAGCAGACCTTCCCGCAGATCGTTCAGCTTTCGGCAGAGGTGCCGGTGGTTATTGACCTGTATTCGCGGACAAACGCCGAATCGCAGAACGTGTCCGCCGTGCTGGCGGGCATTGCCGCCGAAGAGAACGGCCGGATGCTCCTGGCCCGGGTGGACGTGGATGCATATCCGCAGATTGCCCAGGCTTTCCAGGCCATTGCCGTGCCCACCGTTGCAGCCGTGCTGAAGGGCCAGCCGGTGCCGATGTTTGACCGCGCACTGCCCGAGGAACAGATCCGTGCCGTGGTGGCCGAGCTGCTGCAGGTGGCCGCCGCCAACGGGGTGAACGGATCCCTGGACGGCGCTGCGCCGGAGGATCCGGCTGCCGAAGCACCCCTGCCGCCGCTGCATCAGGAAGCTTTCGACGCCATTAACGCCGAGGACTATGACGGCGCCGCGGCAGCGTACCGCAAGGCACTGGCCGAACAGCCCGCAGACGCCGAGGCGAAGGCAGGGCTGGCCCAGGTGGAACTGATGATCCGGCTCCGCGGCGCGGACGCCGAGGCGGTGCGCCGGGCCGGTGCCGACGAGTCCGACAACGTGGCGGCGCAGCTGGCCGTGGCCGACCTTGATATTGCCGGGGGCCACGTCGATGATGCCTTCCGGCGCATCATTTCGCTGATCGGGCGGGTCCACGGTGAGGAGCGGGAAACCGCCCGGCTGCGGTTGCTGGATCTGTTCGAAATTGTGGGTGTCAGCGATCCCCGGGTGACCAAGGCCCGCTCGGCGCTGGCCCGGGCCCTCTTCTAGGCGGCGGGCACCCCCATGGAAACAGCGTCACTGTTTGACCCCATGTCCCTGCGCGGCCTGGACCTGGCCCACCGCGGCTGGGTCGCCGCCATGTGCCAGTATTCAGCTGACCCGGTGCTGCCGGAAGTACCCGGCAACGCCCCCGGTGTGCCCAACGACTGGCATCTGATGCACCTTGGCTCCTTCGCCGCCGGCGGCGCGGCCCTGATCATCACCGAGGCAGCAGCGGTCGGCCCCGAAGGCCGGATCAGTCCCCAGGACGCCGGGATCTGGACCGGCGAGCAGGCCGCCGGCTGGCAGCGGATCACGGACTTTGTGCACCGGCACGGCGCCGTGGACGCGCGGATCGGCATCCAGTTGGCACACGCCGGCCGCAAGGCCTCCACCTATGCCCCCTTCGCAGCCGGGCACGGCAGCGTTCCGGCCGACGACGGCGGCTGGCAGACCGTGGGCCCCACCGCCGATGCGTTCGGCAGCTACGCCGCACCCCTGCAGCTGGATGAGGACGGCATCCGCGGCGTCATCAGCGACTTCGCCGCAGCCGCCGTGCGCGCGGTGGATGCCGGGTTCGACACCATCGAGATCCACGGGGCGCACGGCTACCTGCTGCACCAGTTCCTCAGCCCGCTGGTCAACACCAGGACCGATGCCTGGGGCGGCGACGAAGCAGGCCGGAACCGGCTGACCCTGGAAGTCATCGACGCCGTGCGGGCGGTCATTCCGGAATCCATGCCGCTGCTGCTCCGGATTTCCGCTACTGACTGGCTGCCCGGGGGAGTGGACGCTGAATCCTCCGTTGTGCTGGCCCGCCAGGCCCGTGAGCACGGCGTGGACCTGGTGGATGTTTCCACGGGAGGTGCCGTACCGGGAGCAACCATCCCTGTCGCCCCCAACTACCAGGTGGAATTCGCCGCGGCCGTCCGGCACGGCGCGGGGATCCCCACCGCCGCCGTCGGGCTGATCGACTCCGGCACGCAGGCCGAGGAAATCCTGCAGGCAGGGTCCGCGGACGCCGCCCTGATCGCCCGGGCAGCCCTGCGCGATCCGCACTGGTGGCTGCGCGCGGCTGCCGAGCTGGACCAGAAGCTGCCCTGGGTGCCGCAGTATGAACGGGGCAGGCGCCCCGGCGGGTTCTAGCAACAAGGCGGTAGTCCGCAAGGGGGAGGGGCCGGCGCCCGCGGGCGCCGGATCTGGTCCCTGCTGCGGAGGTCAGCGAAAGCGGCGGCCGCTAGTCTGAACCTATGACAGATTCCGCGCCTGTAACAGATCCATCGGCGGCCGCGCCGGCCCTGGCTATACGGGGCCTGGCCAAGCGTTTTGGCCCGAAGACGGCCGTCAACGGCATCAGCCTGGATGTTCCTGCCGGGTCCTTCTACGGGCTGGTGGGGCCGAACGGTGCCGGTAAAACCACCCTGCTGTCCCTGGCCACCGGCCTGCTGCGGCCGGACCAGGGGCAGGTGTGGGTGCACGGAACCGATGTCTGGGCACAGCCTGTCGAAGCCAAACGGCTGATGGGCATTCTGCCGGACGGCGTGCGTCTTTTTGACCGGCTCACCGGTGAGCAGCTGGTCACCTACGCCGGCCTGCTGCGGGGAATGGACCGCGATACTGTTTCGTCCCGGACCAAGGACCTGCTTGCCGCCATGGACCTCAGCGCGGACGCCGGGAAACTCGTGGTGGACTACTCGGCAGGCATGACGAAAAAGATCGCCCTGGCCTCGGCCCTGATCCATGCCCCGCGCCTGCTTGTCCTCGACGAGCCGTTCGAGGCGGTGGACCCCGTCTCGGCCGCCAACATCCGCGACATCCTCGCCGGCTATGTTTCCTCGGGCGGCACGGTCATTGTTTCCAGCCATGTCATGGACCTGGTCCAGCGTATGTGTGACCACGTGGCGGTGGTGGCCGGCGGCAACCTGCTGGCAGCGGGGACCGTGGACGAGGTCCGCGGCGGGGGAAGCCTGGAAGACCGTTTCGTTTCGCTGGTAGGCGGACGGACCCACTCGGAAGGGCTGGAATGGTTGCGCACCTCCTAAGGCTGAAACTGGTTCTGCTGCGCAACTCGCTTCGGCGCAGCCCGTGGCAGCTGGTCGGCATTGTGCTTGGCGGCCTCTACGGGGTCGGCATCCTGGCCCTGCTGCTGGGTGCGCTGTTTGTGGCGGGCTCGAATCCTGCCCTTGCCCGGACCGGTGTCATCCTGGGCGGCGCGCTGGCCGTCCTCGGCTGGGCACTGATACCGGTGGTGTTCTCCGGCCTGGACCTGACCCTGGACCCCGCCCGGTTCACCACCTTCGCCATTCCGGTGCCCAAGCTGCTCACGGGGCTGGCTCTGGGCGGCCTGATCGGCATCCCCGGGGCAACCATGCTGCTGGCCGTACTGGTGCAGGCACTGAGCTGGTTCCGTTCGCCGCCCGCCCTGGCCGCCGCGCTGGTGCTGGCCGGCGTCGCTCTGTTCACCTGCCTGATAGCCGCCCGGGTCACCGTGGCGGCAGCGGTTTCCCTCACCGGATCCCGCCGGTTCCGCGACGTGACCGGACTGCTGCTGATTGTCCCTCTCATCCTGGTGGGCCCGCTGCTGTCCGCAGTGGGTGAAGGCATCAGCATGAACGGGGACTTCCTCGTCCGTTTGGCTGACGGACTCTCCTGGACACCGCTGGGCGCAGTCTGGGCCGTCCCGGGGGATATTGCCCTGGGCCATTTCGGTGCCGCAGCGGCCAAAACCGTCATCAGCGTCGTGTTTCTGGCGGTGCTGGTTCTCCTGTGGAAGGCGCTGCTGCTGCGGGCGCTGGTAAACCCGCCGCAGGTCTCAGCCGGCGGACGCAAGTCCGCAGGGGTCGGGTTCTTTGCCCGTTTCCCGGCCACTCCCACCGGCGCCGTAGCGGCCCGTGCCCTGACCTACTGGTTCCGCGATCCGCGGTACAGCGCCTCGCTGCTGATTATTCCGATCCTGCCGGTGCTGGTGGTGTTTATGGCCAACAATGCGGGGCCGGACGGAAGCGCCGGGCTGCTGGTCACTTTGGTGATGGGACCTCTGGTCGGGTTCCTGCTGGGGTATACCCTCCACGCCGATGTCTCCTACGACAACACCGCCTTCGCCCTGCACCTCGCCACCGGTGTCAGCGGCCGGGCGGACCGGGCGGGGCGCGTGCTGGCCTGCGCGGTATTCGCGGTTCCGGCCGTGCTGCTGGCCTCGCTCCTGCCGGCGTTCCTGAGCGGTTTGACGCAACTGGCTCCCACCGTCCTCGGCGTAAGCCTGGGCGCACTGCTGGTGGGTATGGGGGTTTCCAGTGCCGTGTCCGCCCGCTACACCTACAACGTTCCGGTCCCGGGCGAAAACGCGTTCAAGACGCCGCCCGGATCGGCCGGACGGACCTTCCTTGTGCAAGGCATTTTCGCCATGGCGCTGCTGGTACTGCTCGTGCCGGTGCTGGTCCCTGCAGTGATCGCCGTGGTGACGGAGAACATGGCCTGGGGCTTTGTCACCCTGGCAGCGGGCACCGTGCTGGGCTCTGCGGTGCTGGTGGCCGGTATCCGGCTGGGCGGACGCTGGATGGACGCCCGCGGTCCGGAACTGCTGCAGCAGGTCTCCGTCAACAAGTAGATGGCGGGTACTAAGATGGAAGCCATGAGCCTGCCCCCAGATCCTTTCGAATCCGATCCCCGCCGCCTGGATGACAACGGGACGTCCACGGCCACCATCGAGCGCGAAGAACTGCGCGAAGAGATTGAACCCGGCGACAGCGAACGCTTTGCGCATTACGTGCGCAAGGAAAAAATCATGGAGTCCGCACTGTCGGGGGAACCTGTCATTGCCCTGTGCGGCAAGGTCTGGACGCCCGGACGCGATCCGCAGAAGTTCCCGGTCTGCCCCACGTGCAAGGAAATCTACGAGGGCCTGCGCCCCGGTGGAGACAAGCCCAAGGACAAGAAGTAGTCCGTCCGCCCGGACGTGTTCACCGTTTTCAAGCCCCTGCGAGGGCAGTTAGTCCTGATGCCTGCATGACCTCTGTGTTAACCCCTGCGCGCCTTTGCATGCGCCAACAGCTGTCCCCGTCCGGCACCCGCACGGCAACAACCAATCGAGTACCTGGAAAGGTTGCGTTCCCAGCGTGAGTTCCGAAACGCTTTTCGGCGCCGGTGCGTCCCTGCCTCCCGCCTATCCTGAACGCGCCGCCTGGGGCACCGCCCCGAAGCTGCGCCAATGGCAGGCAGAAGCGCTGGAGAAGTACTTTGCCTCCAACAACAGCGACTTCCTCGCTGTCGCCACCCCCGGTGCCGGCAAAACCACCTTCGCGCTGCGGGTTGCCAATGAACTCGTGGAGCGCGGGATCGTCAACCGCATCACCGTCGTCGCCCCCACCGACCACCTCAAGCGGCAGTGGGCCGACGCCGCAGCGAAGGTGGGACTGGCGATCGACCCCAATTTCAAGAACGCCGACGGCCGGCACGGCCACGGCTTTATCGGCGTGGCCGTCACTTACGCCCAGGTGGCCTCCAAGCCCATGCTGCACCGCGCCAAAACGGAGGCGGCCCGCACACTGGTCATTCTGGACGAGATCCACCACGGCGGGGACGCGCTGTCCTGGGGTGACGGCATCCGGGAGGCCTTTGAACCGGCGGTCAAGCGGCTTTCCCTGACGGGTACGCCGTTCCGCTCAGATACCGCGGCCATTCCCTTTGTGGAGTACGTCGAGGACCGGGACGGGATCCGCCGGTCCAAGGCCGACTACACCTACGGCTACGGCCAGGCGCTCAAGGACCATGTGGTCCGCCCGGTCATGTTTATGGCCTATTCCGGACAGATGCGCTGGCGCACCAGTGCGGGCGACGAAATGGCTGCCTCGCTGGGCGAAGCGGCCGTCACCAAGGACATCACGGCGCAGGCCTGGCGCACCGCACTGAACCCTACCGGCGAGTGGATCCCGGCCGTTCTGGCGGCCGCGGATAAGCGTCTTACGGAGGTCCGCCGGTCCGTCCCCGATGCCGGCGGCCTGGTGATTGCCACCGACCACGACGACGCAAGGGCCTACGCGGGCTGGCTGAAGAAAATCATGGGGGAATCCCCAACGGTTATCCTCTCCGACGATGCGAAGGCCTCGGAGAAGATTGAGGAGTTCTCCGCCGGCACCCAGCGCTGGATGGTGGCAGTGCGGATGGTGTCCGAAGGCGTGGATGTGCCCCGCCTGGCGGTCGGTGTGTATGCCACCTCCACCGCCACGCCGCTGTTCTTCGCCCAGGCCGTGGGCCGGTTTGTCCGTGCCCGCAAGCGCGGCGAGACGGCGTCCGTGTTCCTGCCCTCGGTGCCGAACCTGATGGCGCTGGCCAACCAGATGGAAGTCGAACGCGACCACGCCCTGGACCGGCCGGAGAACCATCTGGAAGAGGAAGGCTTCGGGCTCGAGGACAGCCTCATGGAGGCGGCCAATCGCGAGGACAAAGCCTCCGGTGAGCTGATGAAGCAGAAGTTCGAGGCGCTGGAATCCCAGGCCTCCTTTGACCGGGTCCTGTTTGACGGCGGCGAGTTCGGCACCGGCGGCGCGCTGGGCAGCGAGGAGGAGCAGGACTTCCTGGGTATTCCCGGGCTCCTGGATGCGGAGCAGATGAGCGTGCTGTTGCGCCAGCGCCAGCATGAGCAGCTCTCCCGCCGGGGCAAACGCGCCGGTGCCGAGGCCCAGGTGCCGGCGGAAGCTCCCGAGGTGGTGGACCACCGCCGGCTCACCGAGCTGCGCGGGGAACTGGCGAAGAACGTTTCCGCCTGGTCCGCCCGCTCCGGTATGCCCCACGGCGTGGTGCACAGTGAGCTGCGCCGGACATGCGGCGGACCGCCGGTGGCCCAGGCCAACGAGGAGCAGCTGAACAAGCGGCTGAAGAAGCTCCAGGACTGGTTCATCGGCCGGAAATAGTGTCAGGTGCTGAAAACGCCCGCCGCGGTGCGGCGGGCGTTTTCAGTGCAGTGGTGCTCCCGCAGTGGTGTTCCCGCGGTGGTGTTCCTGCGCCAAGGGGCCGGCTAGAGGTCGATGATCTCCACGCCGGCGTCTTCAACCTCGGCCCAGGCAGCCAGGGCGCCCTGCCGGGTGATGCCGCGGGTCAGCTCGGGGATCACGGCAGTGGTGTAACCGGCTGCCACGGCATCCAGTGCGGTGGCACGGACGCAGTAATCCGCGGCCAGGCCCACCACCACTACTTCATCCACGTCGTTTTCCCGCAGCCAGTCATCCAGGCTCAGGGTTTCCTCGTTTGACTCCGGCTCGGCTTCGGGATCTCCCGTGGGAACTTCTTCCTCCGGGGCCAGGACGCCCTCGAAGCCCGAGTAGGCGGCCTCGTACTGGCCTTTGCGGAACACCGCGTCCACCAGCTCGGTATCCAGATCCGGGTGGAGCTGGGCTCCCTGGGTTCCCGCGACGCAGTGGCGCGGCCAGGAGTCCACGAAGTCCGGTGTTTCGGAGAAGTGTGCTCCCGGATCAATGTGCCAGTCCTGTGTGGCAGCCACCAGATCGTAGCGTCCTGCGGAACTTTCGACGTAGTCGGTGATCTCACCGGCCACATCCGCCCCGCCGGGCACTGCCAGCGAACCGCCTTCACAGAAATCGTTTTGTACGTCGACAATAATCAGGGCGCGGGCCATGCTTACTCCTCGTATTCGGTGGGGATAGCCGGTTCGCCGCGCTGCAGGCGGTTTACCGAGGTCGGAAGTTCGGCCAGGGACAGTGCATGCCGCTCCGCTGCGCGGGTTACGGCTTCCGGCCCGGTCCAGCCGGGCAGGATCTGTCCGTCGGCCACGAACTGGTGCAGCAGGGGCCGGTCGTTGCCGTCGTCGGCCGGCGCGTGGCCGACTCCGATGACTTCAGCGGTAGCCTTGCCGCGTTCGTCGAGCCGCCGCAGCGCATACTTGCGTCCGCCGCGGGAAATCTTGTTCTTGGCCGCCTTGGCCACGGAAACAAACTCATGGTCCTCACCCTCACGGCTGACCAGTTTGTAGACCATGCCGGCGGTGGGTGCGCCGGACCCGGTCACCAGCGAGGTGCCGACGCCGTAGGCGTCCACCGGTGCCGAGGCCAGTGCGGCGATGGCGTACTCGTCCAGGTCCGAGGTCACCATGATGCGGGTGTTGGTGTTGCCCAGGTCATCAAGCAGGTCCCGCACCCAGCGTGCCTGGGCCACCAGGTCGCCGGAATCCAGCCGCACCCCGCCCAAGGCGGGCCCCGCCACTTCCACGGCGTTGCGCACGCCGCGTTCGACGTCGTACGTATCCACCAGCAGCGAGGTGTCCAGGCCCAGGGCACCGGTCTGTGCGGTGAAGGCTTCCTTCTCGGAGTCGTGGAGGAGGGTGAAGGAGTGCGCCGCGGTTCCCACGGTCTTCAGCCCGTACCGGAGCCCGGCTTCGAGGTTGGAGGTGCTGTGGAAGCCGGAAATCACTGCCGCACGGGCTGCCGCGACGGCTGCCTCCTCGTGCGTGCGGCGCGAACCCATCTCGATGCAGGGCCGGCCGTCCGCGGCGGAGGTCATCCTGGACGCGGCAGAGGCAATGGCACTGTCGTGGTTGAGCATGGACAGCACCATGGTCTCGAGAATGCAG
Organism: Arthrobacter zhangbolii; assembly: GCF_022869865.1. NCBI lineage: Bacteria > Bacillati > Actinomycetota > Actinomycetes > Micrococcales > Micrococcaceae > Arthrobacter > Arthrobacter zhangbolii. Next base: position 2,373,955 of record NZ_CP094984.1, on the reverse strand, counting down.
GCCTCGGCGAAAGTGGACTCCACAATCAGGAGCGGGGAGTTGGGGAAGTAGGCTTCACCCTCGGCGTAGCCGTAGATGTTCCCGGAGAACCGGAAATCCGCCAGCCAGTCGAGGGTCCGCCGGTCCACAACGTTGTTGCGGGCCAGGAATTCCAGTTGCGGTGCCTCGAAGCGGAAGCTTTCCAGCGCCTCAAGGATGCGGCCGGTCCCGGCGGTGATGCCGTAGCGGCGGCCGTCCGGCAGGCGCCGGGCAAAGACTTCGAAGACGGACCGCCGGGAGGCGGTGCCCGAATGGAGGGCAGCCTGGAGCATCGTGAGCTCGTAGTGATCCGTATACAGGGCGGAGTTTGGGGTGTGCCAAGCGGCGGGACTGTTCACAGGCAAAACTCTAACCCGCGCATCCCCGTTGAGTAGAAGAGGGACCCGGGCGGGGTCCGCAAGGATTCCTCACTACAATTGAACCCATGGTTACCAGCACTGCCCCCGGCACGGACACCCTGACATATGAGGAGACGGAGTCCCTGGTGGCTGCGGACGTCCCGTGGGTCGTGATCGTCTGGAATGATCCGGTGAACCTGATGACTTACGTCAGCTACGTCTTCCAGAGCTACTTCGGCTACTCCGAAGCCAAGGCCCACCGGCTCATGATGGAGGTCCACCAGGCCGGCAGGTCGGTGGTGGCTACCGGGTCACGGGAATCAGCGGAGCGCGACACCCTCGCGATGCACTCCTACGGGCTGTGGGCCACCTTCCAGAAGGCGGACGCCGCGTGAGCCGGTGCCGGGCAGCAGGCTTTGAACATCGCGTCAACAGGAACGGACAGTAGTGGCAACCGGATTCAAGCTCACCCGCAAGGGCATTACCGCCAACCTGGAACCGGGGGAGCGGGATCTGCTGCGCAAGCTCTTCGCCGATGTGCAGGAACTGCTGGAACCGGAGACGGCGGCGGACAGCGATCCCCTGGCAGCGATGGTGGGCATTGACATGAGCGCCGCCGTCCCGCAGGACACGGCCCTGCAGCGACTGCTTCCCAACGGGATTGAGGGCAATGACGAGGACGCCCTGGAATTCCGCCGGTTCACTGAACGCTCCCTGCGCGAGTCCAAGCAGGCGGCCCTGCGCGCCGCGGCCCTGCAGCTCGAAACGGCGCCGCTCCGGCTGGACCCGGCCCAGGCGCAGCTTTTTGCCCGCGCGCTGAATGACGTCCGGCTGGTCCTGGGGGACCGGCTGGGCCTGGCCAGCGATGAAGATGCCGAACGCCTGCAGGATATTACGGACCCGGCCCGGGCCCGTGACGTGGACGGATACCTGGCGCTGGTCTACAACTTCGTCACATGGCTGCAGGACACACTGATGCAGGCTTTGCTGAAATCCCTGCCCTGATACCGGTTCCGCCGCGGCACTGCGCGGGCCGGCAGGATCACATGTGATTCCTGCCGGTGTACCTGTGAGCAAGGGCACGCGGCAGTGAATGTGCGCTCGCTGCAGGGAGGACTATTGTCAGTACATTATGATTTCAAACCCGGTCCATCCGTCCGCACATTCAGGGGAGAGGTCCCCGGGGCAGCCCGTGGGGGCACCCGGATCCGGCTCCCCGGAGACGCCGCAGGGGCAGGTGCCCGCGACGTCCGCTGAGCCTTCAGTCCGCGTCCGGAACCCGGATGCACCCATCGGTATCTTCGATTCCGGCGTTGGCGGACTGACCGTGGCCCGGGCCGTCCTGGACCAGCTGCCGAACGAGGCCGTGATGTACGTGGGGGACACGGCCAAAGGCCCCTACGGCCCCCTCCCGATTGCCGAGGTCCGCGCCAACGCGCTGGGCGTTATGGACGAACTGGTGGACTCCGGAGTCAAGCTCCTGGTCATCGCCTGCAACACCGCCTCGGCCGCTGTGCTGAGGGACGCCCGCGAACGCTACACACACCGGTACGGGATTCCGGTTATCGAGGTCATCCAGCCGGCCGTACGGCGCGCCGTGGCGGCCACCCGCACCGGACGGATCGGCGTCATTGGCACTGCTGCCACTGTGGGCTCGCGGGCCTATGACGACACCTTCGCGGCCGCACCCCACCTGAGGGTGTCCTCGGTTGCCTGCCCTGCCTTCGTGGAATTCGTGGAAGCCGGGGTCACCTCGGGGCCGGACGTGCTGGCAACGGCCGAGGAATACCTCGCGCCGCTGCGGGCACAGGATGTCGATACGCTCGTGCTGGGCTGCACCCACTATCCGCTGCTGACCGGCGTGATTTCCTATGTCATGGGGGACGGCGTCACCCTCGTCTCCAGCGCCGAGGAAACCGCCAAGGATGTCTACCGGGCCCTGATCAGCCACGGCATTGAACGGCAGGAGCGGACGGCGCCCCAGCACACCTTTGTCGCCACCGGCGATGCGGCCTCCTTTGAACTTCTGGCCCGGCGTTTCCTGGGACCCGAAGTGCTCAGCGTCCAGCAGGTGGACCACGTATCAGCGCATTACCCCACCGGCAGCATGGCGCGGGTTACTCCGCAGATGATTGCCGCAGCCCGGGCAGACGCCCCCGAACGCATGGGGGCGCCACAGGGTGCCCTCTGGAACGGCACAGCATGAAACTGACCATCGTAGGCTGCAGCGGCTCCTTCCCCGGCCCGGCGTCTCCGGCGTCCTGCTATCTCGTCACCGCCAACGACGGCGAACGTGACTGGCGGATCCTGCTGGACCTCGGTAACGGTTCCCTGGGCGCGCTGCAGCGCTACATGGACCTGCGCGATATTGACGCGGTGCTCCTGACGCATCTCCATCCGGACCACTGCATGGACCTGTGCGGGCTGCATGTGGCCGTGCACTGGGATCCCGCGGGCTGGAACCGGGACCGCATCAAGGTATGGGGCCCGGCCGCCACCGCGGACCGGATGGCCACTGCCTACGGCCTGGAACTGGACCCGGGCATGCACGAGGACTTCGAATTCTCCCACTGGACGCCGGGCCAGCCGCAGCAGATCGGCCCGTTCACCGTCACTCCGTACCCGGTGCGGCATCCTGCCGAAGAAGCCTACGCATTGCGGGTGGAAGCCCGCAGCACCGACGCGGACGGTGTGGAAACACTGCGGACCCTGGCCTACTCGGGGGACACCGATTCCTGTCCCGGGCTGGAGGCAGCCGCCCGGGATACCGACGTCTTCCTCTGCGAGGCCGCATTCCACGAGGGCCGCGATGACGGTATCGAGGGTGTGCACCTCACCGGCCTGCGCGCCGGAGCCGCCGCCACAGCCGCCAACGCCCGCCGCCTGCTGCTCACCCACCTTCCGGTGTGGAACGATGCCAGCGTCAGCGTCGCCGAAGCACGCCGGTCCTACAGCGGTGACCTGGCCGTCGCCGTCGCCGGCGTCTCCTACGACGTCGGTTCCCCCTTTACCGCCCCGCTGGCGGTCCAGAAGGCACGCAGCGTCTAGGTCCTGTCCGGGCCCGTACGGCCCCGGCGATAGACTGAACCCATGACTACCGCACCCACCCCTGCATCAAGCCTGCGCGCCGACGGCCGCACCCCGGACCAGCTGCGCAGCATTACCATTACCCGCGGCTGGTCCAAGCAGGCCGAAGGCTCGGCACTGATCGAGTTCGGCAATACGCGCGTGCTGTGCACCGCCTCCCTGACCCCCGGGGTTCCCCGCTGGCTCAAGGGTGAAGGCAAGGGCTGGGTCACTGCCGAATACGCCATGCTGCCGCGTGCCACCAATACCCGGAATGACCGCGAATCGGTCAAGGGAAAGCTGGGCGGGCGCACCCACGAGATTTCCCGGCTGATCGGCCGCTCGCTGCGTTCGATTATCGATACCAAGGCACTGGGTGAGAACACGATTGTGCTGGATTGCGACGTCCTGCAGGCCGACGGCGGCACACGCACCGCAGCCATCACCGGCGCCTACGTGGCGCTGGCAGACGCCGTGGCCTGGGCCAGGGACAACAAGCTGATTGCCCGCAACGCCAACCCGCTGACGGACAGTGTGGCCGCGATCAGCGTTGGCATCATCGACGGCGTCCCGATGCTGGACCTGCCCTACGTGGAGGACGTACGCGCGGAAACCGACATGAACGTGGTGGTGACCGGATCAGGGAAGTTCGTTGAGGTCCAGGGCACCGCGGAAGGCGCACCCTTCGACCGGGCCGAGCTGGATGCGCTGCTGGACCTCGCCCTGCAGGGGACCGCGGAGCTGGCCGAAATCCAGCGCCGGACCCTGGGCGGCGAATAAATGGCGCCGGCACCCCGCCTGGTCCTGGCCACCCGCAACCCCGGCAAGCTGCGTGAGCTGCGCGAACTGCTGCGCGGGCAGGTTCCCGGCCTCGACGTGGACACCCAGGTGATCGACGCCGCCGCGGCGGGAGTTCCCGACGTTCCCGAAACCGGCGTGACCTTCGAGGAAAACGCACTGCTCAAGGCCCACGCCGTCGCGGCTGCCACCGGCCTTCCGGCAGTCGCCGACGATTCCGGCCTTGCGGTGGACGTCCTCGGCGGGGCCCCTGGCATTTTCTCCGCCCGCTGGTCCGGCCTGCACGGCGACGACGCCGCCAACCTGGCCCTGCTGCTGGCCCAGCTTGCGGATATCGCCGCTGAGCACCGCGGTGCGGCGTTTGTCTGTGCTGCGGCCCTGGCACTTCCCGACGGCAGCGAAACCGTGGAACGCGGCGAGCTGCGCGGCACCCTGCTCCAGGCCCCGCGCGGCGAAGGCGGTTTCGGCTACGACCCGATCCTGCTTCCGGCCGGAGAGGAGCGCAGCTGCGCCGAACTCAGCGGAGCCGAAAAGAACGCGATCAGCCATCGCGGCCAGGCGTTCCGGGCACTGGTTCCGGCCCTTGTTGCCGCCCTGGCGGAGGAAAAAACCGGCGCCTAGGCACAGGCCGGGGGATGTGTGATGCGTCCCAAACACGCCGCGGGGACGCGCGGGGATTCTTCCCGGGCCGGGGGCCTAGGGCAGAATTGACCGCGAGATGACTATTACAGCAGCCGTTCCCGCAGCCACCTCTTCTACTACTGCCGAGCCGTCGGCCCTCGGCGGTGTGGCCGACTGGGCGGTCGGGGTGATGGAGGCCATCGGTGCCCCGGGCGCCGGTTTGGCCATCGCCCTGGAAAACCTTTTCCCCCCGCTGCCGAGCGAAATCATCCTGCCGCTGGCCGGTTTCACCGCCAGCCAGGGCAATTTCTCCATGGCGGCGGCACTGTTCTGGACCACGCTCGGCTCGGTAGTGGGTGCGCTGGCACTATACGGCCTGGGGGCATGGCTGGGCCGGGACCGGATGCGCCGCCTGGTGGAGAAGGTTCCCCTGGTGGACCTTGAGGATGTGGACAAGGTCGAGGCGTGGTTTGAGCGCCACGGGTACAAGGCCGTGTTCTTCGGCCGGATGATCCCGCTGTTCCGCAGCCTGATCTCGATCCCCGCGGGCATTGAACGCATGCACCTGCTGACCTTTACCGCACTGACCACCGCCGGCAGCCTGATCTGGAATGCCATCTTTATCGTCGCCGGCTTCTACCTGGGCGAAAGCTGGCACGTTGTTGAGGCCTACGCCGGCGTGTTCCAGAAGATTGTCATCGCGGCGGTCATCATCGCAGCGGTCTGGTTCATCACCGCCAAGATCCGCAGCAGGCGGCGGAAGCCGGTGTCCGGCACCGATGCCTGAAACCGGGCTTAGTTTCACCGCAATAGATTTCGAAACCGCCAACGGCTTCCGCGGTTCGCCCTGCTCCGTGGGCCTGGTCCGGGTCCGGAACGGGCAGGTTGTCGAGGAAGCCTCGTGGCTGATGCGTCCCCCGGAGGGGCACGACTATTTTGACCGGCGCAATGTGCGCATCCACGGGATCGAACCGGACATGGTGGCCGGGGCTCCGCGGTTCGGTGAACTCTTTCCGGAAATCGGTGCCTTCATCGGCAGCGACCTGCTCGTGGCGCACAACGCCGCGTTCGACCTGGGCGTGATCCGCTCCGCGCTGGAAGTCTCCGAGCTGGCGGGCCCCGCCTATGACTACACCTGCACCGTGGTGCATTCCCGCCGCACCTATCAGCTGCCCTCACATTCGCTGCCGTTCGCTGCCGAGGCAGCGGGTGTTCCGCTCCTGAACCATCACGATGCCACCGAGGATGCCCGCGCCTGCGCGGGCATCATGATTGACATTGCCCGCCGGGCCGGAGCCGTGTCCATGCCGGACTTTTTCCTTCGCCAGGGGCTGCAGGCATCCCACCTGCCCGCGTATGTGCCGGGCACTCATCAGCTGTCCAAGGCCACCCGGGACGCACTGGCCCGGGGTACCGGCACCGCAGCCGCGGTGGCGGCTGCCGGAACACCCTGGCAGGGCTGGCCGTCCGAAGGGGAGAACCCGCCGCCCAACCCGCTGGCGGATCCGCGCCATCCGCTGTTCGGCCAGACGATCGTTTTCACCGGCAACCTGGGCATGCCCCGCCAGACCGCCAAGGACCGCGCGGCCGAGGCCGGAGCCCGCACCGCCAGCAACGTCACCCGCGCCACCACGGTGCTGGTGGTGGGGGACGGCTTTGAACCGGCGGACCTGCGCAGCGGACGCCTCACCGGTAAGGCGCGCAGGGTCCTGGACCTGCACGAGCGGGGCCAGCGCATCGAGGTGCTCTCCGAAGCCGAGTTCCTGCAAACCCTGGGCGGTATCTGGCCCCGAGGCTCGCAGTAACCGGTCCGTGAGCCGCGGGCTAGGGCGCGATTGTCGCAGAGACGTAGCTGTCGGCCAGCCGCTCGACCGCTGCGCGTTCACGCAGCGACGCGAGCAGGGGGCCGGGCAGCACACCGTACAGCGCGCCCAGCAGGCTGCCGGCGACGACGGCGGCCGGCGCCCCGCCGGCAGCGGCAGCTTCGCGAAGGGCCGCCGTCACGGTGTCTTCCGGTGAGGCAGGGGCTCCCGCCGCCGCCTGCCGGGCGAGCGCATTCTCTGCCCTGAGTGCCGCCGACAGTCCAAGCGTCAACGCACCTTCCGCAGTCGTCCCGCCGGTTGCCCCGCTGCCGGAAGTCGTCCCGCCGGCCGCCGTCCCGCCGGCCGCCGCCCCGCTGGCCGCCGTGCCGCCGGTCGCGAAGTCCGGTCCGGAGATGACCGAGCGGAGCCGGTCAGCAAGTCCGGGGACGCCGCCGTCGGAATCCGCCGCAGCGTCTGCCGGTGCCAGGGCCTTCTCCGCTGCTGCGGCCAGAGTAGTTCCCGGCGACAGCAGCCCGTGCACGGTCGCAGCGAAAACGGCAGACGCATGACGGGCCGCAGGATGGCCGTGGGTCAGCGAAGCGGCATCCAGTACGAGCTTGTAGACGGTTTCGGTGGGTACATAGGGCAGCAGGCCGAACGGCGCCGAGCGCACCAGTGCGGCAGGACTGTCCGATTCCGTGTTCACGGGCCGCTGGCGTGTCCCCATTTCACCGCTGGACAGGGCGGATACCACCTCCGGATCCAGGCCGGCGTCCGCCGTGCCCGCGTCCGCCGTGCCGGCCGGCGTCGGGTGCAGCAGTTCCTCAGCATCAATGGGCCGGGGGAGGGGAACCAGTCCGGTCTCGGGGAGGGCTATGCCGCGGCCCCGGAGCCAGCGAAGGTAGGCGAGCCAGATGCAGGCGGTTTCATCGGCTCCCACTCCCGAATTCGCCCATTCGACGGCTTCGAGCAGCCCGTCCAGTGAATACAGGGCCAGCTGGGTAGCCGAAGAAACCGACAGCGTGTCCTCCAGGCGCTCCGGGCCGGCTGTGCCCAGTGCGTCGCCCAGAGCCCCGCCGAGCAGGCAGGCTCGGATTTTGGCGCCAAGGGCTGTATGGGAAGAGGACAAGGGTGCGGAATACGGTTCGGAGCTCACTGTTCCAGCATAGGTGCCGGGGCTGGGCCGGAAAGACTCGATTCACCTGCCACACAGCGGGCATTCAGCGGGTTAACAGACTGCACTGACACGGTGGGGTAGTTTGTTGTGAGTTCGATAAGAAGACTTATATATCGGCGGCATGCCTGTTCACGCCGCCCACCACACGTTAGGAATGTCTCTCCCATGTCATCTGAGCCCTTATCAACCAGCGGAGCCCGGGCCGTAACGCGCGTCCGCGACGCAGCGTCCGACACCCGCGGCCACGACTACGGGTTCGTGGGACGGACCGTGGCCGAGGGGATTGGATCATTCCTGCTTGTGTTCGCGGGCATCGGAGTGGGCATCTTCACCGCCGGCAGCGGCATCAGCCCGCAGCTCGCCTTCGGGCTTGCGCTGGCCGGTGCCATGGTCGCCTTCGGCTACATCTCGGGCGGGCACTTCAATCCGGCCATCACCCTGGGCAGCGCGGTTGCCGGACGCACCCAGTGGAAGTACGTGCTGCCCTACGTGCTGGCACAGCTGCTTGGCGCAATCCTCGCCGTCGCCATCCTCTGGGTGGCCATTACCGGCCACCAGCAGATCGGCGAGCAGACCCGCCAGTTCCTTACCGGCGTCTCCAACGGCTACGGGGATCACTCGGTGAACCTGTTCCCGCTGCCCAGCGCCCTGCTGCTTGAGGTTATTGCCGGCGCCCTGCTGACCGCCGTCTTCCTCGGCTCCGTGGCACGCCGGTCCGGCGCAGTCGCCGGTGCCTTCGCCGTCGGCGTGACCTACGCCGTACTCCTGACCGTGCTTGCCCCCGTGACCAACGGCGGCATCAACCCGGCACGTTCCACGGCCACTGCCATCTTCGCTGAAGGCTGGGCCCTGCAGCAGCTCTGGCTGTTCTGGGCCGCGCCCCTGCTCGGCGCCGTGATCGCAGGCCTGATTTTCCGCAGTGTGGACATGACGCTGGCAGCACGCAGCTCCGATCCCGCCTTCTATGCTGTGGAGCCGGACACCCACGCAGCGGATGAGACCCCTGCAGCCGCTGAGACACCCGCACCCGCCACGGGCAGCACCGGCAAGCCGGCCGCCCGGACCGGGGACACAGAGGCCCCCGTCGTGGATGAGGAAGCCCGCGGCTTCTTCGACAAGCCCGCGGCCGGTTCGCCGGAGAACCCGCAGGACGGGACGCCGGGCACCCGCGGCTAGGACCGCAAAACCGTAGCAACCTCCGGGGGCAGTGGCGAACGCCGCTGCCCCCGATCCGTTAACTGTCGGAGCCGGCGGGTAGTTTTGAAGGCATGCGGATACTGCACACTTCAGACTGGCACCTGGGCCGATCCTTCCACGGCGTAGGGATGCTCCCCGCGCAGGCGGAGTTCATCGACCGTCTGGTGGAGACGGTACGGGAACGGCGCGTGGACGCCGTGCTGATTGCCGGCGACGTCTATGACCGTGCCCTTCCGGGGGTGGACACCGTCCGCCTGCTGGATTCGGCCCTTGAACGCATCACTGCCGCCGGGGCTGTGGTTGTGCTCTCCAGCGGCAATCACGACTCCGCGGCCCGCCTCGGTTTCGGCAGCGCGCTTTTTGAGCGCGCCGGAGTCCACCTGCGGACCCGCTACGCGGACATTGCCCGGCCGGTGATCCTGCCCGCTGGCGGCATGCCGGTAGCGGTCTACGGCATTCCCTACCTCGAGCCCCGGCTGGCAGCGGCCGAACTGGAGGTTCAGGAACCGAGCCACTTTACGGTGACCGCTGCAGCAGTGGCACGTATCCGTGCGGATCTGCTGGCCCGGGAACAGGCCGGCGCCCCGGTTGCGGCGGTGGTCATGGCGCATACCTTCGCCAGCGGCGGCATCAGCAGCGACAGCGAACGTGACCTCGCCGTCGGGGGCCTTGGAGCTGTTCCGCTGGACCTCTTTGACGGCTTCGCCTACACCGCCCTGGGCCACCTGCACGGGCGGCAGCAGCTCAGGGAGGATGCACGCTACAGCGGATCCCCGCTGCCGTATTCCTTCTCGGAGGCCCGCCAGGACAAAGGCGGCTGGCTCCTGGAGTTCGACGACGGCGTGCCGGTCTCGGTGGAAGCGGTCACCTGGCCTGCCCGGCGCAGGCTTGCCGTGCTGCGCGGGCGGCTGGCCGATCTGCTGGCTGACCCCGCCCTTGCCGATGCCGAAACCGCCTACTGTCAGGTCACCCTGACAGACCGTGAGCGGCCGGCCAAGGCCATGGACCAGGTGCGCACCCGCTTCCTGGATACCCTCGTCTTGGCTTTTGAACCCGAAGGCGGGGCTGCCGGGCCGGCACGCACCTACAGCCAGCGCCTGGCCGGTGCCACCGATGACCTGGATATCTGCTGCGGTTTCCTGGAGCACGTACGGTCCCGCAGCGCCGCTCAGGAAGAGAAGGGCCTCTTTATCGAAGTCCTCGACAGGGTCCGGGAAGCCGAGGCAGCCAAATGAGAATCCACCGCTTGGAAATGCAGGCCTTTGGCCCGTTCGCGGACCGGCAGGTCATCGATTTCGACCAGCTCGGGGAGCACGGGCTGTTCCTGCTGAACGGTCCCACCGGCGCCGGGAAAACCAGTGTCCTGGACGCCATCTGTTTTGCGCTCTACGGCGCCGTACCGGGGGCCCGGCAGCAGGCACGCAGGCTGCGCAGCGACCACGCGGACCCGCAGACGGCACCGGAGATAGTGTGCGAATTCAGCTCCGGCACCCGGCGGTTCGAAGTGGTCCGCAGCCCGCAGTGGGAACGCCCGGCAAAACGCGCCGGCGGACGAAGCACCGTCACCGAACAGGCAAAAACCCTGCTGCGCGAGTACGTTGACGGTGCCTGGGTGGAGAAGTCCTCCCGCAATGACGAAGCATCGACGGAAATCACGGAACTCCTGGGCATGAACCGGGAGCAGTTCACCCGGGTGGTTATGCTTCCGCAGGGGGATTTCGCCGCATTCCTGCGTGCTGATGCCGCGTCCCGCGAACAGCTGCTGCAGCAGCTCTTCGGTACCTCCCGCTTCGAAGACATTGAGCGGCAGCTGAAGCTGGATCTGGCCGCAGCCACCGAACGCTTCGACGCTGCGCAGGCACGGTCCGAACACGTCCTGCGCCGCGCCGACGATGAAATCCGGCGCTACCGGACGGAACAGGGCGCCGAATCCGGCGACAGCCCCGCACCGGGCTCCGGACAGGACAGTCCCGCAGCGGACCGTCCCGAAGAGGAAATTGCCGTGTTCCGGGCGGAGCTGGACTCCCGCGCGGCCGCTGCCCGGAAAGAGCTCGACGAGCTGGGTACCGAACGCGAACGCGCCGAAAGGCAGCTGCACGAGCTGGAACACCGCCGTGCCCGGGGACTGGCCCTGCAGCAGCTGGTCCGGGATGAAAACGAGCATCGCCGGGCGGAAGCGGAGATTGCCCCCCGGCGCGCTGCACTGCAGGTGCACGCCGCAGCGGCTGCCGTGGAAGGCCCGGTCAGGGCAGCGGACGCGGCAGCGCAGCGCACCGAGACGAGGCGTACGGCCGCTGCCGCTGCCCTGACGGAGCTAACGGAACATGCGCTGGCGGAAGAATACCTTTCAAGCCCCGAACTGCCGGAAGGGCTGGAAGCACTCATCGGCGCTGATCTCGCCGCGGCCACGGCGGCGCTGGAGGATGAGAAACGGATCGGGGAGCTGCGGGTACTGGCCCGGGATGAGGAAACGGCGGCTGCCGGGCTGCGCGAACGGGCGGAAGCTGCCGCAGCCAGGCTGGAAGCCCTGCGCGCCGAGGAAACCTCGCTCGCCGGCGCCGCGGCGGAACTGGAACGGCTGGCAGCAGATCAGGAGCGTGCCGGCAGCGACGTCGCGCGCGCTGAGGAACTGGCGGCTGCCATCGCAGCCTATGCCTCGGCACGGGAACATGCCGAGGCCGCGGATGCCGCAGCCGCCCAGGCCCGGCAGGAATACCAGGACCTCCGTGAAGCCTGGCAGGATCTGCTGCAGGCCAGGCTGGACCAGGCCGCAGCGGAGCTGGCCGCCGGTCTGGCGGAGGATGCACCGTGTCCGGTGTGCGGCGGCGTCGAACATCCGCACCCGGCAACGCTGGGCGACGGCGAGGCAGCGGTGACCCGGGAGGAGGAGCAGGCGGCCAAGGCGGAGGCGGGCCGCGCAGAAGAGGCGTTTGAAGCTGCACGGCGTGAGGCAGGAGCTGCTGCCGAAGAGGCCGCCGGGCTGCGTGCCCGCGGCGGCGACGGCGATCCCGGAGTGGCGGCAGAGCAGCTGGCCGCCGCGCGTGCGGAACTGGAACGGGCGCGCAGCGCGGCCGGGGCACTGCTGGAAACCCGGCACCGGCTCGAAGGCATCGGTGAGGAACTGGCCGCCACGGAAGCCGGCCGTTCCCAGGCCCTGATCCAGGCCGCCCAGGCGGAATCCCGCGCTGAATCGGCCCGCGCACAGGCTGCGGACCTCGAGGCAAAGGTGGGTGCCGCGCTGCATGGTTTTGCCGGTGCGGGCGAGCGCGTGGAGGCGCTGACGCAGTTCCGCCGGCTGGCCGCTGCTGCCCGCGAGGCACGGGCGGCCGCCGACGCGGCCGGGGAGGAGCTGGACCGGCTGCTTCGCGAACTCGACACGGCACTGGCCGGCACCGGCTTTGCCTCCGCTGCCGACGTCCGTGAAGCACTGCTGGATCCCGAAACCAGGGATGCCTATGACCACAGCGTGCAGGAGTGGGAGGAGACCGGCCGCCGGCTGGCGCTGCGGCGCGAAGGCCAGGATGCATCTGCCCCGGAGGACCAGGACACGGGCTCATCCGCGGTGCCTGATGAGGAAGACATTGCCGAGGCCGCCGAGCAGGCGGCAGCGGCACGGAAGGAACAGGAAGACGCAGCGCTGCTGGTCCGCCTGCTGGACGGTTCGGCCGTCCGCCTGTCGGAATACTCAGCCGAACTCGCAGCCGCCTTGGAAGAGACGGCTCCGCTGCGGGCCCGCCGGGACCTGCTGCAGTCGGTCACAGACACCGTCCGCGGTGCCGGTGAGAACACGTACAAGATGACACTGAGCACCTACGTCCTGGCGGCACGGCTGGAACAGGTTGCTGCGGCTGCCACGGAACGGCTGGCCGCCATGACCGGCGGCAGATATGCCCTGGTGCACAGCGACTCCAAGTCCGGTAACCGCAAGGCGGGACTGGGGCTGCACGTCGCCGACGAGTGGACCGGCCAGCGGCGGGACACCTCCACGCTCTCCGGCGGCGAAAGCTTTATGGCCTCCCTGGCCCTGGCGCTGGGACTGGCCGATGTGGTGCAGCAGGAAGCCGGGGGAGTGAACATCGAGACCCTGTTTGTTGATGAGGGCTTCGGCAGCCTGGATGACCAGTCCCTTGAACAGGTCATGGACGCGCTGGAGGGACTGCGGGACGGCGGCCGGGTGGTCGGCCTGGTCAGCCATGTGGGCGAGATGAAGCAGCGGATACCGGCCCAGCTGCAGATCCTGAAGGGACGGAACGGATCCACCATCCGCTACAGCCTGGGGGAAGCGGTGCTGCGCTGAACCGGGTGAGGACGCTGCGCTGAACCCGGGCCACGCTCATACGGGAGCGGCAGTTAGGCACCGCAGCCGGGCGTGGGTAAAATTGGGGGGTAGCAAGGGTCGGGCGTACCGGGAGGGGGGACGGTGCGCGGTTCAACGTATTCGGATACCGCACCATGACTCCAAACACGCCCTCCCCAACCCCCTCCACGCCCGCTGACGAAGCCGCGGGGGCACCTCCCGCCGGCCGTTACCAGGCCATTTTCGCCCTCGCCGGCAGGTCCTTTTTCCCGGTCGCCTTCCTCGCGCGGCTGCCGTTGGCCATGCTGACCGTCGGAGCGCTGACCCTGATCACCGAAGTGTCCGGGTCCTACGCACTTGGCGGGTTCGCCGCCGGCGGAGTGGGAATCGGCTCGGCCGTCGGCGCGCCCCTGCTCGGCTATCTCGCCGACCGGATTGGACAGCGTCCCATCCTGCTCTCCACGGCGGTCCTGAATCCGGTGGCCATTGGACTGTTCCTGCTGACCGCCGCGTTGCTGGACCCTGCCGGCTCTCCCGTCTGGATGCTTATCGCCGCCTTCGCCATGGGCGCCTCCTGCCCGCAGGTCGGACCGATGGCCAGGGTGCGCTGGATGGCTATGACAGCCCGGCGTCCGCGGGGACGCGAAATGGACACTGCCCTGTCCTACGAAGGTACGGCGGATGAGCTCACCTTCGTGCTGGGACCGGCGCTCGTGGGCCTGCTGGCCGCGGCCGTCGCTCCCTGGCTCCCGCTGGCCCTGGCCGCAGTGCTCACAGCCACCATGGTGGCGGCCTTCGCCGTCCACCCCACGGTGGAATACGTGGTTCCGTCCTCCCGCCGCCCGGGCGGCGGGAGGCCAAAAACCGCGCGCGGAACAAAGCAGCAGGACAGGACTTCGGGCAGTGCCCGTCCGCAGTGGCTGCTCATCATGCTGCCGGTGCTGGGCATGGTTGCCATGGGCACTTTCTTCGGCTCCACCCAGACGAGCCTGACGGCATTCGCCGGCAGCTTCGGTGTCGCATCGTCCGCGGGTCTGCTCTATGCGGTCATGGGCCTGAGCTCGGCCGCAGCGGCCCTGTCCGTGGCCTTCTGGCCCGAACGGTTCGGTTCCGCAGCGCGCTGGCTCCTCTGTGCCGGGGCAATGACGGTCCTTGCCCTGCTGTTGTTCCTGCCCGCGGATATTGCCACCATGCTGGTGGTCCTGTTTGTGCTGGGCATCCCCGTGGGGCCGACCATGGTCAGCATCTTCGGCATCGGCGCCATCGTGGCACCGCGGGAACTGATGGGCACCGTTATGACGCTGCTGGCCAGCGGAGTGGTGACGGGCACGGCACTGGGCTCGTCCGTGGCAGGGCGCCTTGCGGATTCAGGCGGCTACCAGCATGCGTTTATTGTTCCGGCCGCTGCCGCCGGAGCGCTGCTGCTGCTGGGGCTGGTGGCGGTTCGCGCAGCCGCCGTGCGGCGGAATGCCTGAGCCCGTACGGGAGCCCGTGCAGGTGTCAGCCGTGCCACAGTTGGCCTAGTATCGAAGGATAGGTCGGGCAGTGAAGCATGAACTATCCGCCGCAGTTACCAGTACCACTAAGGAGACACCATGGGAGAGAAGGAAGCCGGCCAGGATCCGAAGGAGACCGGTTCAAAAGGCCCCGATGGAACCATCCCGCAGAGCGATGACGGTATTGCGGCTGCGAGCACCGAGGAAGCCTCGAACTTTGAACCTGAAGAGGACGAAGCAGCCGGCGACGGCAAGTAGGGCGTCCGGCAGTCCGGATGCAGTCAGGAACTGAAACGGGGCCCGCGGATTACCGCGGGCCCCGTTTTGCTGTCCGCGCCTGGCGGGTTTTTCCTAGCCCAGGCTGGGAGAGTGCAGCGGCGGGGCGGGAATGTAGATGTTGCCCGTGGTGATGCCGCCCGTGGAGTCGCCGGTGACCGGTTCGCGGCCTGCCGAGGCGTCGGCAGATGCCGGCACGGACTCGGGTGTGTCCAGGACGGTGCGTTCCGCCGCAAGGGTGCGCAGCGCTACTGCCACCTCATGGGCTTCGGGGCGGGCGTCCACCAGGCGGGCGGTCATGGCGCGCAGGATCTCCGTCCAGTCCGGGCCCACCCACTCGGGGATCTCAGGGTCCCGCAGCAGGCGCGCAACGGCAGCTTCCACAATCGGACCCGGGAAGGCCTTTTCGCCGGTCAGGCATTCCAGCAGTACCAGGCCCAGCGAATAAATATCGGTCCGCGGATCCACTGCGGCTCCCTGGGCCTGTTCCGGGCTCAGGTAGTTCGCCGTTCCAATGGTGGCACCGTGGGCGGTGGCAACTGTTGCTTCCACCATCCGCGCAATGCCGAAGTCTGTGAGCCTCGGATACAGGCGGGTGTCCTGCTCTGCCTGCGGAAAGAGCAGGATGTTGGCAGGCTTCACGTCGCGGTGGATGACACCGTTGCTGTGGACGTAGTTCAGTGCATCGGCCAGGTCTGCCCCCAGTGCAGCCGTTGCGGGGGAGGAGAGCGGGCCCTCCTTGAGCTTGCCGCGCAGATCCGGTCCGTCCACCAGTTCCATCACCAGGTAGCTGGACGCCCGTCCTTCCTCGTCCACGCTCACGCCTGCATCGTGCAGGGTGACCAGACCGGGATGGTTCAGTGTGGCCAGCAGCTGCATTTCGGTCTGCTGGCGGCGCGTCTCGTCATCCTCGTGGAAGCCGGCACTGAAAAGCTTGACGGCTACTTCGCGGCCGAGATTCTCATCGACGGCCCGGTACACCGAAGCTGCACCGCCGGAACCTATGAGTTCAGTGGTGCGGTATCGGTGCCCAAGGAGTACATCCACGGGTGTCCTCCCTACGGGGATAAAAGGTGAAGGCCGGTGGGGCCCGGAATCAGCCGAAAAACAATCAGTAGGCTGATTAAAACCAACCTAGTCCACTAGCCTCTCCATCGTAGCGTGGCGCGGCGTGGTCCCGGTGCAGATTGCCCCCTACGTGACCAACTCGTAACTTTTCGCCCGCTCAGCCCGCCAGGAAGTCCAGTGCGGCGGTCTTAAACGCCCGGGACGTGACGGCATTGGCATGCGTACGGGCGGGGAGGGTGAGCATGTCTGCCTGTCCGCTCAGCGCTGCCAGCTCGGGCGCCGTGGCGGCCAGATCATCCCGCTCGCCGGCTACCAGCAGCAGCGGCATCCCGGGCACGGCGGCTGCGGGGGAGAAGGGCTCCTCCTTGATGGCCTCGACCATACGGAAAAGCGCAGCGAGGTTGTTCTGCGGGACCAGCTGCGCCATCCGGAGCAGCTCGGCGGTACGCGGATCCGCTACCGGCGCTCCGCCTGCGGCAGCCTCCCGGGCGGCGTCCAGATCGAAATCAGCCAGCGGATCACCGCAGCCGGGCCCGCCCAGCACCATCCGGTGCACCAGCTCGGGCTGCGTGGCCCCGAACTCCCATGCCAGCCGTGAGCCCAGGGAATAGCCCACTACGTCCAGCCCGCTCCCCGGGTCGGCGTTGGCCAGCGGCCGGACACCCGCGTCCTGTACCACCTGCAGCAGGTCCGCGCGGATGCGGCTGGGACGGTAGGCGTCGAGGTCCGCCGGCGCGGCGCTGGCGCCGTGGCCGGGCAGGTCCACCGTGATGACCTGCCTGCCGGCGGCGAGCAGGGCATTCACCCAGCCGGAATTGTGCCAGTTCAACTGCGAGTCGGAGGCAAATCCATGCAGCAGCAGGACCGGACGGCGGGAGTCCGCGCCGTCGTCGTCGCCCGCGAACACCTGGACATCCAGTCGGGGATCGGTGCCTTCCACCAGGGAGCCGTGGCCGGACACCGGTCAGTCCTCGTCCAGGACGGCGCTCAGCCGGACCCGGCGCTTCGCCGGGGCCTCCTGCGGAACGGTACCGACAATGCCGGCGGTGTTGTCCGGCACTTCGAACACAATAAGCGGCTCGCCCACATTGATCCTGTCGCCGGGTTCCCCGTAGATGCGGGCTACCTTCCCGGCCTGCGGGGAGGGGAGTTCCACTGCGGATTTGGTCGTTTCCACCTCCACCAGCGGCTGGTTGCGCTCCACCTGGTCGCCTTCGGCCACGAGCCATTCCAGCACGGTGGCTTCGATCAGTCCTTCGCCGAGGTCGGGAAGGGGGAAGGAAATTTCAGCCACGCCGGTACTCCAATACTCGCTGGATCCCGAACAGGATGCGGTCGATGTTCGGGATGTATTCGTCTTCAAGGTCTCCTGACGGATACGGTACGTCGAATCCGGTGACCCGCCCAACCGGGGCGCGCAGGGTGTCGAAGCAGTGCTCGGTGATCAGCGCGGCCACCTCGGCGCCCAGGCCGGAGGTCAGCGGCGCCTCATGGACGACGACGGCGCGCCGGGTCCGGCCGACGGATTCGGCCAGGGCGGCGGCGTCGATCGGCTTCAGCCAGCGCAGGTCCAGGACCTCCACCTCAATGCCGTCTTCGGCGGCCAGTTCGGCCACCTGGAGGCAGCGTGCCACCATGGCGCCCCACGCCACGAGGGTGACGTGCCTGCCCGGACGGACCACCTTGGCGCCCTCCACCGGGCCGGCGTGGCCAAGGTTCACTTCGCCCTTCTGCCAGTAGCGGGACTTCGGTTCCATGAAGATCACCGGGTCCGGAACAGCCACCGAATGCCTGAGCAGGTGGTAGGCCTCATGCGGGCTCGAGGGGGAGACGACCTTCAGCCCCGGAACATGGGCGAACAGTGCTTCCAGCGATTCTCCGTGGTGCTCGGGGGCGCGGATTCCGCCGAAGCTGGGTACCCGCAGGGTCACCGGCATGGGCAGGGTGCCGCGGCTGCGGTAGTTCATCCGGGCCAGCTGCGTGATGATCTGGTTGACGGCCGGATAAGCGAACCCGTCAAACTGCACTTCGGGAATGGGGTGGAAGCCTGCCATGGCCAGGCCCACGGACATACCCAGGATGCCGGATTCGGCCAGGGGAGTGTCCATGACCCGGTCGACACCGAAACGCTTCTGCAGGCCGTCCGTGATGCGGAAAACCCCGCCCAGCCGGCCTACGTCCTCGCCCAGGACGAGGGCCTTGGGATCTTCGGCCAGGATTTCGGCCAGGGCACGGTTGAGGGCCTGCTGCATGGAAAGCTGCTCTACCTGGCCGCGGCCGGACGGCGCGGGCGGCGTGGCGGCAGACTGGCGGGTGGCAGCCGTGTCTTCGGTGTTGCGGGCCGCTTCGGCCAGATCGGAGGAGGGTACTGCCTCGGTAAGCTGCTCAGACATGTTCGGATTCCTCCCGCCAGGCACGCGCCTGGGCCTTGAGTGCTTCGGTGGGTTCGGCATAGACAAAGTCGAACATCTCCGTGCCCGGCCGCGGGCCCAGGGCCTCCACGCCTTCGCGGATGCGTTCGGCGTTGTCCTTTGCTTCTTCGAGGGCGGCATCCAGGAAGTCCCGGTCCGCCAGGCCTCCGGCCAGCAGCCGGTCGGCCAGCAGCTGGACGGGATCCGGGCCGGCGTCGCGGCGTTCCTCATCCAGGCTGCGGTAGCGCCCGGGGTCGTCGCTGGTGGAGTGCGGACCGCGGCGGTAAGTCATGGCCTCGATCAGCACCGGACCATGCCCTGCGCGGGCATGGGCTGCCGCCTCGCGGGTGGCGGAAACGACGGCGGGGGCGTCATTGCCGTCCACAGTGATGGCACGCATGCCGTACCCGGCAGCGCGGGCTGCAACCGTGCCGCCCGCCACCTGTGCCTCGGTGGGCAGCGAAATGGCCCAGCCGTTGTTCTGGACGAAGAAAATCACCGGGGCCTTCAGTACGCCGGCAAAGTTCATGGCCTCATGGACATCACCCTGCGAGCTGGCGCCGTCACCGAAATAGGTCAGTGCCACGCCGCCCGTGCCGCCGTTCAGGGTCTGGCCGTGGGCCCAACCCACCGCGTGCAGCACTGAACCGCCGACCACTGCCTGGATTGGAGCAAATCCGGTGCGCACCGGATCGTAGAGACCGCCATGCCAGCTGGCCTTGTGGGTGGACATGTACTCGGTCATGTCCACGCCCAGGGCCAGCGCCGCACCCATTTCCCGGTAGGTGGGGAAGATAAAGTCGCGTTTAGGGTCCATGGCGAAGGCGCTGCCCACCTGGGCGGCTTCCTGGCCCAGGGCAGGGGCATAGCCGGGAATAATCCCCTGACGCTGCCAGGCCACGGCGGCGAGATCCAGCTGCCGTGCGGCGGTGATCAGGCGGTAAAGCCTGCGCAGTTCCTCCGGCGCCAGGGGCGCCGGATCCATAGAGTTATCCATAGGGGCAATCTAGTGGCTTGCATCACGCTGGGCAATTCGTCCCGGAATCGCTGCACATTCTGTACAAACGTTCCACTCCCTCCCGCCTTTGCCTAGGCAATCTGTTCGCAGCCGGTATGCGGCGGTGCTGACATCAGGTTTCGGAAAAGGGCTGGAATCCCTCCGGTATCCGCGTATGGTTTCCAGACATCCATCCCCTTGAGTCAGGAGCCGGACATGTCAGGTAAATCTCCGCAGGGATCCACTTCAAAGAAGCACGGCAAGGCACTAAAGGAAAAGCGCGCCGAAAAGCGGGCGAAGAGCGCGGTTGATGCAGAATTCCTGCCCAAGCGGCGCAAGGGCCGGTAGCCGGGACGGCTGCCCGGATGGCCGGGCAGCGGCGGGCCGGGGCTATTCTGCCGGGTCCGCCGCTGCTGTCCGGGACCGGCGGGTGGTGCGGCGGTCGAACAGCCAGGCCAGGAGGACCAGCGCGGCCGTCAGACCGGCCGTGGCCACCAGCTGCACGCGGACGGCCGCGTCGAAGAAACCAAGCACCACAATCGCCGCCAGCAGTGCCAGGGCAAAGTAGGAGAGCCAGGGGAACGCCCACATCCGGAACGTCAGTTCCACTCCGGCGGCATCGGCCCGGCGGCGCAGGATTATCTGCGAAACAATCGAGATGCCCCACACCACCAGGCAGGTGGAACCCACCAGGTTCAGCAGGATCATCAGCACGGTGTCCGGGTAGAGGTAGTTCAGCACCACGGCAATGAACCCGAAGGCCACCGAGGCCACAACCGCGCGCCGCGGGACCCCGCCGCGGCCCAGCCTCGCCAGGGCGGCCGGTGCGCGCCCGCGGTCGCCGAGCGAGTAGATCATCCGTGAGGCCCCGTAGAGATTCGCGTTCATGGCCGAGAGCAGGGCGATCACGATCACCACGGCCATCACGGTGTCTGCTCCAGGCACCTGGGCTGCATGCAGCACGGCCACAAAGGGGCCCGTGTTGAGGGCCTCGTTGTCCCAGGGCAGCACCGTGACCATCACCAGGACAGAACCGATGTAGAAGATCAGGATCCGCCAGATCACCGAGGTGATGGCCCCCGCAATGGATTTGGACGGTTCCTCGGTGTCCGCGGCAGCAATGGTGACAATTTCGGTACCCCCGAACGCGAACACCACGAGCAGCAGGCCCGCGGCCACCCCGGTAATGCCGTTGGGCATAAATCCGCCGTTGTTGAAGAGGTTGTCCACCCCGGGGGAGTCAGCGCCCGGAAGCCAGCCGGCAATGAACGCGGCTCCCACCGCCAGGAAAATGATGATGGCTGCCACCTTCAGGATGGCAAACCAGTACTCAAACTCGCCCAGGCTGGCGGCCCCTGCCAGGTTGATGGCTGTGAAGACAACGATGAAGGCCAGGGCCAGGATCCACTGCTCGATGCCGGGGATCAGGGACGTGACAATGGCGGCGGCCGCCGTGGCCTCGGCCGCAATGACAATGACTATCTGGATCCACCAGAGCCAGCCGACGGTCGTCCCGGCAGTGCGGCCAAGCGCCTTTTCCGCATAAACGGAAAACGCGCCGCTGTTGGGATCCGCAGCGGCCATTTCGCCCATCATGCGCATCACCAGGATCACCATCGTTCCGGCAACCAGGAAGGAGATCAGCACGGCCGGGCCGGCTGCCGCAATGCCTGCGCCGGAGCCGACGAAGAGTCCCGTGCCGATGGCGCTGCCCAGGCTCATCAGAACCAGGTGCCGCGGCTGCATCTTTTTCTGTGACCCGGAGTCTTTCCCGGCCGGAGAAGGCGTATCGGTACGGGACGGGAGGGCGGAACCGGGCATAAAAGGAAAAGGCCTTAGAACGTTGGGGCGGCTGCCGGTGCATCTGCTGGACCGGCGTCAGGCGGCTGGCGGGAATGTACACCGGATTCCATCTTAGGACCGGTTTGTGTCCAGTCATGTCCGACTGTGACCCACGTCGGCTCTACAATTTGTACACTGACAATCATTGTTCGCGGCTGCAGACTTCTCTAAGTAAAGGACCCCATGCCAACCGACGCGCTGGACGCCCGCATTGTCACACTCTTTACCGACAACCCCCGGATGTCGGTGCTTGAGGCATCCCGGCGGCTGGAGGTGGCCCGGGCCACTGTGCAGGCGAGGCTGGACAGGATGCAGCAGACGGGCGTGATCGCCGGTTGGGGTCCGCGGATTGATGCCGAAGCCCTCGGCTATGACGTGGTGGCGTACTGCTCCCTGACCATCCGCCAGGATACCGGCCACGATGCGGTGGTGCAGGCACTGTCCCGGATTCCGGAGATCCAGGAAGTGCATACCGTGTCCGGTGAAAGTGATCTCCTGGCCAGGGTGGCGGCGCGGTCCAACTCGGACCTGCAGCGGGTCATCGACGCAATTGTGGCCACCAATACCGTGCTGCGGACGTCCTCGGTGATTGTGCTCAACACGCATTTCGAAGGCCGGATGCTGCCGCTGCTGAACGCGGCAGCCGTCTCGGATCCCTGAGTCCGGCCGGCACCGGGCGCACTGTGATGAAGGCCATCTTTTCGGCCCGGATGAGTTACAGTCATTCTGACTTTTACTAGTGCCCCGGAAAGGGGAGCCGTGTATTCCCCCTACGCCAACGTATCCGAGCGTGAACTGGCACCGCCGTCCCTGGCCATCTCCACCGTCATTTTCGCTCTGCGCCGGGACGGGGACACAGGGCGCCCGGAGCTCTGGCTCCCGCTCGTGCGGCGGATACGGGAACCCTACCGGGACCGGTGGGCACTTCCGGGCGGTCCGCTGGCAGCCCGGGAATCCCTGCAGGACGCAGCCGCCCGGAATCTGGCTGACACCACCGGGCTCACTCCGCGCTATCTGGAGCAGCTCTACGCCTTTGGCGGTCCGGAGCGCTCGCCGTCGCCCCGGGTGGTCTCGATTGTCTACTGGGCGCTGGTCCAGCCGGACGAAGCGGCGCTTGCCAGGGAAAGCGACAACGTGCGCTGGTTCCGGGCCGACGCCGTCGGGGAGCTGGCCTTTGACCACAACACCATCGTGGACTACGCCCTGTGGCGGCTGCGGAACAAAACCGAGTACGGGCAGGCGGCCTATGCCTTTCTGGGGGAGCTGTTTACCCTGGCGCAGCTGCGCGAAGTCTACGAGGCGGTTCTGGGACGCGAACTGGACCCTGGAAATTTCCGCCGCCAGCTGCGGGCAACACCACAGATCTCCGCGACCGAGCACTACCTCGCCGGCGGCCGGCACCGCCCGCCGCGTCTCTACCGCTACACCCCGGACCCGGACATGGTGCCCGGTCCTGTTCCCTCAACACCGCAACGGAGCACCGAATGAGCATGGAAGCTACTCCCGGCGCCAGCGTGGCAACAGCCATTCGGCTGATCAGCCGCGACAAGGCAGCAGCCGCGTCCTCGACCTGCGGGCCCGGCCTGGCCTCGCCGCCCTGGGCGTTCGACGGCGCCGCCCTGCCGCAGTACGGACCAGGGGCCTCTGCCGCTGATCCCGCGCCGGCAGCAACACCGCGCCAGGGTGCGCTGCCCTCGGAATACCTCGAGGCCTCGGACGAGGAACTGGAGGCCAGGATCTCGGCGGCCAAATCCGGGTTGGGGGACCGCGTGGTGATCCTTGGGCACTTCTACCAGCGGGATGAAGTGGTGCGCCATGCGGATTTCGTGGGCGATTCCTTCCAGCTGGCCCAGGCTGCTGCTTCCCGCCCCGAGGCAGAAGCCATCGTGTTCTGCGGCGTGCACTTTATGGCGGAAACCGCGGACCTGTTGTCCGGGCCGGAGCAGGCAGTACTCCTGCCCAACCTGGCAGCGGGCTGCTCCATGGCGGACATGGCGGACATTGACTCAGTGGAAGAGTGCTGGGAGCAGCTGGAGGCCGTTTTCCGCGGCCGGGAGACTGCCGGAGCGGCGCCCGTCATTCCTGTGACCTACATGAACTCTTCGGCGGCCCTGAAGGCATTCTGCGGCCGGCACGGCGGGATTGTCTGCACCTCCTCCAATGCTGCGGCTGTTCTGGCCTGGGCGTTCGAGCGGGGGCAGCGCGTGCTGTTTTTCCCGGACCAGCACCTGGGCCGCAATACCGCCAAGGCCATGGGCATCCCGCTGGAGGCCATGCCCATGTGGAATCCGCGCCTGCCGCTGGGCGGCAACACGGAAGAACAACTGCGGCACTCCCGGGTCCTGCTCTGGAACGGCTTCTGCTCAGTGCACAAGCGCTTCACCACGGACCAGATCACCGCGGCACGGCAGCAGTTCCCGGGGGTGCGGGTGATCGTGCATCCCGAGTGCCCCATGCCGGTAGTGGATGCCGCTGACGAGTCCGGTTCCACCGACTACATCCGCAAGGCGATCGAGGCCGCCGAACCGGGAAGCACCTTTGCCGTGGGCACGGAGATCAACATGGTCCGCCGGCTCGCCGCCGCCCACCCGGAGCACACCATCTTCTGCCTGGACCCGGTGATCTGCCCCTGCTCCACTATGTACAGGATCCATCCCGGCTACCTGGCGTGGGTGCTGGAGGGTCTGGTCCGCGGTGAGCAGCATAACCGCATCACCGTGCCGGATGACGTCGCCGCCCCCGCACGCACCGCCTTGGAGCGCATGCTGGCAGTCCGCCCGTGACGCTGCCCCTGACGGTTGTGGGCAGCGGAGTTGCCGGGCTCTACACCGCACTGTGTGCCGCGCGCGCCGGGTTGGACGTCGCTCTGGTGACCAAGGGCGAACTGCTCAGCGGTGCCACTCCGTATGCGCAGGGCGGGATTGCCGCTGTGCTCCGGGGTCCGGATTCCGTCCGCCTCCACATCCAGGACACGCTGAAGGCCGGCGCAGGCACCAACACCCCGGAAGCCGTCGCTGCGCTGTGCACCGAGGCCGCCGAACACATTGCCGAACTGGTCCGGCTCGGGGTGGACTTTGATCCCGAACCCGGGCTGGAGGGCGGACACAGTGCCCGGCGCGTGCTGCACGTGAACGGAGACGCCACCGGCGCCGGGATTGCGGTGGCGCTGACGGCTGCGGTGCGTGCCGAACCGAAAATCGGCATCCGCGAGCACACCTTTGCCACGGATATTGTGCTGGCAAGCGGGCGGGTTGCGGGGCTTCAGGTGCAGGATCCCGACGGCGTACTGAGCATTCTGCCCGTCACTGCCCTGGTGCTGGCGACCGGTGGTGCGGGGGAGCTCTACGCACAGAGCACCAATCCCGCCTCTGCCACCGGCGACGGTGTTGCGCTCGCCGCCGGTGCGGGGGCAGCGCTGGCGGATCTCGAGTTTTTCCAGTTCCATCCCACGGCACTGGACGTCCCCGGCCATCCGCTGGTGTCCGAGGCTGTGCGCGGCGAGGGTGCAGTACTTCGGGACGTTGCCGGAATCCGGTTCCTCGCGGGGGCAGGCGCCGATACAGGCCTGGTCGCAGGATCCGGCTCCGATACGGACTCGGACATAGGGTCCGGAGCCGAATCCGGAGCCGAATCCGGAGCCGAGCTTTCCGGCCGGGATGTGGTGGCCCGCGGCATTGCGCTCCATCTGCAGGAGACAGGAGCGCACCGCGTTTTCCTGGACGCCACCGGCCTCGGGCACCGGCACGGTCCGGGATACCTCGCCCGCCGTTTCCCGGGCCTGGACGCGCTTACCTCAGCCCATGGCTTTGACTGGGAACGGGAGCCGGTACCGGTGGTACCGGCGGCGCACTACTGGATGGGCGGAATCCGTACGGACCTTGCCGGGCGTACCTCGGTCCCCGGTCTCTACGCCGTGGGGGAGAACGCCTGTACCGGCGTGCACGGTGCCAACCGGCTGGCCTCCAACTCACTGCTCGAGGCCCTGGTGTTCGGGGCACGTACCGCTGCCGCAGTCCGGGCCGGCGTGCCCTGGCCCGAAGCCGCAGCCGAAGCCGAAACCGGAGCCCAGCAATCCGGACCCCCACAGCCCGGAGCCCTGATGCCCGGAACGGTCGGCCGGCAGGCTTCAGTTCCGCAGGCTTCGGTTCCACAGGCATCAGCTCCACAGGCTTCGGTTCCACAGGCATCAGTTCCACAGGCCCCGGTTCTCCCGGCTTCAGTGCTGCAGAGTTTAGCCGCGCAGGGTCCCGCCGGGCCGGAGGGCGGCGGGTATGCAGTGGTTACCCGGGACCGGCTGCAGGCACTGATGTCCGGCTCCGCCGGAGTGCTGCGCAACGCCGACGGCCTGGCCGCTGCTGCCCGGCAGCTGGCGTCCTGGCTGCCGCCGGCAGGAAGCTCCGTGGCGGAGCGGGAAACCGCGAACCTGCTCACCTGCGCCCGGCTGCTGGTGGGTGCTGCCCTGCAGCGGCACACCTCGCTCGGGGCACATTACCGAACGGACAGCCCGCATATCCCTGCGCGGCGGGAGAGAACGGACGTAAGAGTATGAACACCCAGGAGATCCCGGCAGCGGATCCGGCCGCCGTCGAACGCATTGTTACCGCGGCCCTGGCCGAGGACGCACCATGGGGAGACCTGACCAGCACGGCGCTGATCCCGGCGGAGGCTCACGGAACGGCGCAGCTGACCGCACGGGAGGCAGGAGTCTTCTGCGGCAGCCAGGTCCTTGAAGCAGCCTTCCGGGCCACCTCGGCGGAAACCCGTGTGGCGCTCCGGGTCCGGGACGGTGAAGCGTTCGACGCCGGTGCCGTCCTGGCGAAGATCAGCGGCCCGTCGCGCGCCATCCTCACCGCCGAACGGGTGGCACTGAACCTGGCCCAGCGGCTGAGCGGAATCGCCACGGTGACGGCGGCGTTCGTGGCGGAAACCCGTGGTACATCGGCACGGATTACCGATACCCGCAAGACCACCCCCGGGCTGCGCATCCTGGAACGCCATGCCGTGCGCTGCGGCGGGGGCTTCAACCACCGGTTCTCCCTTTCGGACGCCGTGATGGCCAAGGACAACCATCTGGCACTGCTCGGCACCGGCGAGGAGCTCTCCCGGGCGCTGCGCCGGGCCCGCGCGCAGCTCCCGCACACCGTCCATTTTGAGGTGGAGGTAGACCGTCTGGACCAGATCGAGGCAGTCCTGGCCGGAGGAGCGGATACCGTCCTGCTGGATAACTTCACTCCTGCGCAGCTGAGCCGCGCCGTGGAGCTGATCGGTGGCCGGGCCCTGACCGAAGCCAGCGGCAATGTCCGGCTCGACACCGTGGCCGCCATAGCCGCCACCGGAGTGGACCTGATCTCCGCCGGGGCCCTCACCCACAGTGTCCGGGCACTGGACCTTGGACTGGACATGGCGGACCCCCGGTGATTTACCTCGATGCCGCGGCCACCGCTCCGGTGCGCACCGAAATCCTGGAGCTGATCAAGCCGCTCCTGACCACGGAATTCGGTAATCCCTCCAGCCGGCACCTGCGCGGTACGGGTGCGGCGGCCGCCCTGGACTACGCACGAACCACGGCGGCCACGGCGCTGGGCTGCAGGCCCGGCGACATCGTGTTCACCTCCGGTGGAACCGAAGCCGACAACCTGGCGGTCAAGGGGCTGGCGCTTGCCGCACCCCGCGGACGCCATGTTGTGTCCAGCCAGGTGGAACACCCCGCCGTGCTGGAATCCCTGCGCTACCTGGAACGGTCCCACGGATTCCGCCTGACACTCCTGCCCGTGGACGGCGACGGGCGGGTGGACCCGGCGGCAGCGGCCGCGGCCCTGACGCCGGATACCACGCTGTGCACCATCATGTATGCCAACAACGAGGTGGGAACTCTTCAGCCCGTGACCGAAGTCGCCGGTGCCTGCCGGTCCCTGGGCGTCCCGTTCCACACCGATGCGGTGCAGGCGGCCGGCTGGCTGCCGGTACAGGTGAGGGACCTGGGGGTGGACGCAATGAGCATTTCCGGGCACAAACTTGGCGCCCCCGCCGGCTGCGGCCTGCTGTATGTCCGGGGTGCACTGCCGCTGGAACCGCTGCTGCACGGCGGCGGGCAGGAGCGCGGGAAACGGTCGGGGACGGAAAACGTCGCCGGTGCCGTCGCCGTTGCCGCGGCACTGGCGCTCGCCGTCGCCGAACAGGATGACGCGGCCCGCCGCACCGCCGGGCTGCGCGACCGCTTCATCCGGGAGGTGCTCGGCGGTGTGCCGGGCGCATTACTGACCGGGCCGGCCGTGCAGCGGCTGCCCGGACATGCATCCTTCTGTTTTCCCGGCACCGCAGGTGAGGCCGTGCTGCTGGAGGTGGAGCGCCGCGGAGTGCTGTGCTCCTCCGGCTCGGCCTGCGCGGCGGGTTCCGATGAGCCCTCTGCCGTACTGACCGCCATGGGACTGGACCGGGAAACTGCACAGACGGCCGTGCGCTTCACCCTCTCCCCGCACACCACGCCGGCGGACATGGAGCACGCAGCCCGCGCCGTCATCGACGCGGTGGCAGCGGTACAGGGGCAGCAGTCCAGGGACAGCAGTCCAGGGGCAGGACGACGCCGGGTGCCCGGCAGGCCGCCGTCGTAATGTAACTGCAGGTTCGCGTCCCGGGCGTGAGCTGCACCACACCGCCGCTACACTCGGCCCATGCACAGCACCATTGACCCGCGGACCGGTTCCGCCGCGCCTGCGCCTTCCGCACTCCGGACCGGCAGGGACGCGGCACCGAAACTGGCCCGGCTCCTGACCTTCCGCACCGTCTCCTCCCGGATCCCGGAGGAGGTGGAAACAGACCAGTTCGACGCGTTTATCGCCGCCCTGCCCGAACTTTTTCCCCGCGTCGCGGCCGCCTTGGAACTGGAACGGGTCAACGGGCACGGCCTGCTCTACCGCTGGGCGGGCGGCAGTGCGGAAACCGGTGATGCCCGCGCTCCCGCGGTGCTGATGGCCCACTATGACGTGGTCCCGGTGGAGGACCCGGCAGCCTGGGAGCATCCGCCGTTCGCCGGCACCATCACCGACACCTCCATCTGCGGACGAGGGGCCCTGGATGACAAGGGCGCCCTGGCCGCCGTGCTCGAAGCCGCCGAGCAGCTGCTGGCGGAAGGCTTCACCCCGGCACGGGACATCTACTTCTCCTTCGGCAACAACGAGGAAACCGCCGGTGACACGGCCGCCGCGGCCGCAGCCCTGCTCGCCGGGCGCGGCATCCGGCCCTGGCTGGTGCTGGATGAAGGCGGCGCCGTCGCCTCCGGCGCCTTTCCCTTCGTCCAGGCACCGCTGGCCGTGGTGGGCGTGGCCGAAAAGGGGATCCTCGACGTTGAACTGGCCACCGAAGATGCCGGCGGGCACGCATCCACGCCGAACCGGATGGGAGCCACCGCGCGCCTGGCCCGGGCGATCCTCCGCCTGGAGCGCCGCCCCTTCCCCGCAGCCCTGCCCGAGGTGACCGTGGAAATGGTGGAGCGGCTCTCCGCGGCCGCCCCGCTGCTTCCCCGGCTGGTGTTGGGGAATGTGCGCCGGCTGCGGCGTCCGCTGACCCGGGTTTTCGGACTGCTCGGCGGGGAGCCCAATGCCATGACGCGCACCACCGTGGCCATTACCCAGCTGCGCGGCAGCAAGGGATCCAACGTCCTGGCCACCCGCGCCAGCGCCAATGCGAATATCCGGGTAGCTGTGGGGGAGAGCGTGGCATCCACGCTTACCCGCCTCC
The DNA here is from genome assembly GCF_022869865.1 of Arthrobacter zhangbolii. Lineage (NCBI taxonomy): Bacteria > Bacillati > Actinomycetota > Actinomycetes > Micrococcales > Micrococcaceae > Arthrobacter > Arthrobacter zhangbolii. The sequence continues at coordinate 2,344,793 of NZ_CP094984.1, read as the reverse complement.
GCACGGTCATCCGGGACCCCAAAGTGTCCCTGCATGTGGTGGAAGGCAATGAGCCCTCACCGGTCTCGGCCACCACCAACGCCCAGTTTGCGCTGCTGGAAGAGACCATCAGCGGAACGTTCCCGGATGCCGTCCCGGTGCCGTACATCATGCTCGGCGGGACCGATGCCCGCCGCTTTACCACCATCTGCGATGCGGTCTACCGGTTTGCCCCGTTCCGGATGAGTGCAGCGGACCGGGCAAGCATCCATGCCGACAATGAAAAGCTGGGCATTGAAACCTTCGGCGAGGGCATTCTGTTTTACCGCGCCCTGATGGGTGCACTCTGATGACCGCTCTGCCGGCGGCAGGGCTGCGGATGCTCGGACCCGTAGTGGGATTCCTGGTGCTGGTGGAACTGACCAGCGGCATCCTGCAGGGCTACTACACCCCCATGCTCACCGACATCGCCAGGCACCTGGGGATCGACGACGGCGACGTCAACTGGTTCGAATCCGCCCAGCTGATGCTCAGCGCCCTCGCGGTGCCCCTCCTGGCCAAGCTTGGGGATATCTACGGGCACAAGCGCATCCTGCTCGTGTCCACGGTCCTGACGGCCGCCGCCTCCTGGGGCGTGGCCTTCGCGCCCGGCTTCTGGACGTTCCTGGCGGCCTGGTCCCTGCAGGGGTTCTACGTGGTCTGGCTGCCCATGGAAATAGCTCTGATTTTCAGCCGGCTCCGCCACGCCCCGAACCGGGCCGTGCTGACCCGGAAGGCCGCCGGCCTGCTGGTGGGCGCGCTGGAACTGGGGGTGATCGGCGGGGCACTGCTGGGTGGCGTGCTGGTGGAACGGTTCGCGGGGATGCTCTGGCTGACGCTGTCCTTCCCCGCAATGGCCGTGACCCTGTGTATTTTCGCAGTGCACTTCGGCGTCCCGGAGTCCGACTCGCTGGACGGCGGCACCGTGGACCGCACGGGATTTGTGCTGCTGGCTGTTGGGCTGCTGACCCTGACCTCCGGCCTGACGTTCCTGCGGATCAACGGACCCGGTACCTGGTGGGCCTGGGCCGTGCTGGCCGCCGGCGTTGCGGCGTTCATTCCCTTTGTCCGCTACGAGCTCGGCCGCAGGGATCCGCTGGTGGACTTCGCCATGCTGCGCCGCCCGTCCATGTGGCCGGTCCAGCTGACCGCCGGCCTGTTCGGCATCTCGGTGCTGGGTGCGCAGGCGCCCATGTCCACCTTTGCGCGCACCGACCCGGCACAGCACGGCTACGGGCTGGGGCTGGAAGCATCCCAGGTGTCCATCATCATCGGCAGCTATGTGCTGGCCCTGCTGGTGGGTGCACTGCTGTTCCCGGTGGCCGCCCGGCGCACCACCCCGCGCAACACCCTGGTGGGGGCGGCACTGCTGGTCGGCGTCGGATACGCCATGTTCCTGCCCTTCCATGACTCGCTGCCGCAGGCGCTGGCCAACATGGTGGTGGCCGGACTCGGCTCCGGAGCCCTGGTGGCGGCGCTTCCGTCGGCTGCGGCAGCGGCCGCGCCGCTGAACCGCACCGGAATGGCAACCGGGCTCACCAACACCACCAAGACCATTGGCGGGTCCTTCGCCTCGGCAGTGTTCGGCATCGCCCTGGCCAGCACAGCGGCGAATGCGCTTTCCGGCGGAACCGCAGTGACCGCCGCGCCGCTGGAGGGTTACCTGACGGTGTGGACGGTGTGCTCGGTGACGGCGTTCGTGGCCGCGGCCGTGCTGCTGCTGGTTCCCCGGCTGGCGTTCGCCGACCCGCCGCTGGGTGCGGAGGAGAACGCCGTCTAGTCCGGGCCGGCAGTGCCCGGGCGGGACCTAATCGGTGAGGCTGGCCAGCACCTTGTCCGTGAGTTCCTTCAGTGTGGCCAGCTCGTCGCGGTCCAGCGCCGGGGTGAGCAGGTCATGGATGCCGCGCACATGGATCCTGCCCAGGCGTTTCTGCACCTCGCGGCCTTCATCGGTGAGGGACAGCTCCACGCCGCGCTGGTCCTGCTCCGCGGGCCGGCGCTTGACCAGGCCTCGGGCTTCGAGCCGGTCCACCATCCGGCTGAGGCTGGGCTGGCTGATCAGCAGGTGCTCGTTGAGCTCGTTCAGCCGGGTCCAGCCGGACGGGCAGCGGGTCAGGTTGAACAGCACATCGTATTCCCGCATGGTCAGGTCCTTGAACTCCGCGTCCTTTTGCAGCCGGCGCATCACGCCTACCTGTACGCGGAACAGGGATTCCCACGCTTCGGCTGCCTGCTTGGGGGTCGGGTTGTTCGAGGAGTGCATGGTTCCAGCCTACTGAACGGCGGAGGCTGTTGCGGGCACCCCGGCCCCGGCGTGACGGGCGGCGTCGCGTGCGGCAACGCGGCCGGCATGCGTGGGACCGTCCGGAACGTCCTTCGGGCGGCGGGAATCGAATTCCCTGCGCAGTTCCGGGAGCACATACTCGCCGAACAGATCCAGCTGCTCCAGCACCGTCTTAAGCGGCAGGCCGGCATGGTCGATCAGGAAGAGCTGGCGCTGGTAGTCGCCGAAGTACTCCTGGAAACTCAGGGTTTTCTCCAGCACCTCCTGCGGGCTGCCCACGGTCAGCGGGGTCTGCGCGGTGAAGTCCTCCATGCTCGGCCCGTGCCCGTAGACCGGGGCGTTGTCGAAGTAGGGGCGGAATTCGTTCACCGCGTCCTGGGAGTTCTTCCGCATAAAGAACTGTCCGCCAAGGCCCACAATGGCCTGGTCGGCACGGCCGTGGCCGTAGTGCTCGTACCGTTCCCGGTAGAGCCCGATCAGCTGCATGTAGTGCTCCTTGGGCCAGAAGATGTTGTTGGCGAAGAATCCGTCACCGAAGTAGGCGGCAATTTCCGCCACCTGCGGCGTGCGGATGGAGCCGTGCCAGACAAAGGGGGCGACGCCGTCGAGCGGGCGTGGCGTGGCCGTGAAATTGCGCAGCGGGGTGCGGAACTTGCCTTCCCAGTTCACTGTCTCCTTGTCCCAGAGCTGGCGGAGCAGGTTGTAGTTCTCCACCGTCAGTTCCACCGAGTCCTGCGGGTCCTTGCCGAACCAGGGGTAGACCGGGGCGGTGTTGCCGCGGCCCAGGACCAGATCCACGCGGCCGTCGGAAACGTGCTGGAGCATGGCGAAGTCCTCGGCGATCTTCACCGGGTCATTGGTGGTGATCAGCGTGGTGGTCGTGGAGAGGATGATCCGCTCGGTCTGCGCGGCAATGTAACCCAGCAGCGTGGTGGGGGAGCTGGCGTAGAAGGGCGGGTTGTGGTGCTCGCCGGTGGCGTAGACATCCATCCCGATGTCCTCGACCTTTTTGGCGATGGCCACGGCGGCCTTGATTCGCTCGCCCTCGGTGGGGATGCGGCCGGTGACCGGGTCCCGGGTGATGTCGCTGACGCTGAAGACGCCGATCTGCATGCTGGCCTCCGATGTTGGAATGTTCTTAAACTATATGCATATGCATAGACTTTTGTTCCAACCGTTGCCGGCCCCGGTTCATTCCCGGGACCGGCTAACGCAGCAGGGGCCTAGGCGTCGGCCGCAGCAGGGACCTGTTCCTTGCGCTGCGCCCGCTTTTCCCTGGATCCTTCCAGCAGCCGGTACAGCACAGGTACCAGGATCAGGGTCAGGGCCGTGGAGGAGATCAGCCCGCCGATCACCACCACTGCCAGCGGCCGGGAAATAAAGCCGCCTTCACCGGTTACGCCGAGCGCCATGGGCGTCAGGGCGAAGATGGTGGCCAGCGCCGTCATCAGGATGGGGCGCAGGCGCTGGCGTGCCCCGCGGAAGATGGCGTCCTCCACGTTCATGCCGGGCTCACTGCCCCGCGGACGGCGGTATTGGTTGATCAGGTCCATCAGCACAATGGCGTTGGTCACCACAATGCCCACCAGCATCAGCATGCCCACCAGGGACGGCAGCCCCAGCGGGATGCCGCTGATCAGCAGCAGCAGGATCGCGCCGGTGGCCGCGAAGGGAATGGACACCAGCAGGATCAGCGGCTGCAGGAGGGACTTGAACGTGGCCACCATAATCACGTACACAATGGCGATGGCGGCCAGCAGGGCCAGGCCCAGCTGGGTGAAGGACTCGTTCTGCTGGGTGGCGGCGCCGCTGAGTTCGGCGGTGACGCTGGCCGGCAGGTCAACATCGGCCAGCCGCGCCTGGACCTCGGTAATGGTGGCGCCCAGGTTGTCGCCGTCCGGGGAGACGGACACAATGGCGGTGCGTTCACCGCCTGAGGAGGAGACCGACGTCGGCACGGAGACCTCCTCCACGGTGGCCAGCTCGCTCAGCGGCACCGAGCCGGCGCCTGCGGGCACCGAGACGGCATTGAGCTGTTCCAGGGACGTGATGGGGGTACCCTCACCGATCAGCACGGGCAGGTCATCAGTGCCCAGCCGGACCGAACCGGCCGGCAGGGGGCTGATGGTGGAGGCAACCAGGCCGGCGATCTGCTGCTCGTTCAGACCCGCCGCCACGGCCTTGGCGCGGTCAATGGTCACCTGGACCACCGGCTGCGAGGAGGAGAGGTTGCTGCTGGCCTGGGCGACGCCGGGAAGGTCAGACATGGCTTCCACCAGTGCGTCGCTGGCCGGCTGCAGCTCGGCGGGATCCCCGGCGGAGAGGTTGATGTCCACGGTGTTCGAGGTACCGAAACCGCCGCCGGTGCTGCCCAGGGTGACGTCGCCGGCGTCGTCAAGGTCCTCAATGGCCGCCCGGACAGCATCCCGCAGGGCCACCTGGTCCTCGCCTTCCTCGGTAATTACGGTGAAGTTGGCCACCGAGGACCCGCCGGCGGTGAATGCCGCAATGCCGGATGTGGAAGTGCCCATGGTGACCTGGACATCCTTGACCCCGTCCACGCCGGACAATGCTTCCTCGACCTGTTCGGCTGCTTCGGACGTGCGTTCCAGCGAGGTGCCGGCAGGCAGTTCCTGCCGCACGCTGAACGTGTTCTGTCCGGTATCGCCGAGCAGGTTGGTGGGCAGCAGGGGTGTCATGGCGGCGGTGGCGAGGAGGATGATCAGCCCGGCCACCACCGTGTAGACGGGGTGGCGCTGCGTGCCGCGCAGGATGGGGAGGTAGCCGCGCTGCAGGAAGCTGCGGGTCTCCTTTTCCTCGGCTTCGGCCCGGTAGGCCTCCGGATCCGCCACCGGCGGAGAGGACTTCAGGAACCAGTACGCCAGCACCGGAACAATGGTCAGAGACACCAGCAACGAGGCCAGCAGGGCCAGGGACGTGGTGACGGCGAAGGGTCGGAACAGTTCCCCGGCCAGGCCGCCCACAAAGGCGATGGGTGCAAACACGGCCACCGTGGTGAGGGTGGAGGCGGTGACGGCACCGGCCACCTCGCGCACGGCGGTGAGGATGGCGGTGCGTTTGTCCTCGCCGTAGCCCAGATGCCGCTTGATGTTCTCGATGACGACAATCGAGTCATCCACCACCCGGCCAATGGCGATGGTAAGCGCGCCGAGGGTGAGGATGTTCAGGGAATAGCCGAAGGCCAGCAGCCCGATGAAGGTCACCAGCAGGGACAGCGGGATTGAGACGGCGGTGACCAGGGTGGAACGGACCGAGAGCAGGAAGACCAGGATGACCAGGACGGCGAAGCCCAGTCCCAGCAGCCCCTCTGTGGTGAGGTCCGAAATGGATTTTTCGATGAAGGGCGCCTGGTCGAAGATCACGGTGAATTTCGCACCGTTGCCCAACTCGTCCTGGAGGGAAGGCAACAGGTCCGTGACCTCATGTGAAATGCCCACGGTGTCCCCGGCAGGGGTCTTTGTGATGGAGACGGCCAGGGTGGCCTGTCCGTTGGTGCGTGTGATGGAGGTGGCTTCGTCCTCCGTGATCTCCACGGAGGCGACGTCGCCAATGGTTACCGGCGTGGCGCTGTCGGAGGAGGATTCAATCGGCAGGGCGGAAATTTTCTCCAGGCTGTCCAGCGGTGCTCCCACCTGGATGGACAGCGTCCGGCTTTCCTCATCCACCGTGCCCGCGGGAAGCAGGGCGCCGCTGTTTTCCAGGGCATCCACAATCGACGACGGCGTGGCACCCTGGGCGGCCAGCGCGGCAGGGTCGGGGAGGATGGCCACATGGCGGGTGGATCCGCCGGTGACCTCGGCCGTCCGCACGCCTTCGATCTTCTGCAGGCGGGGAACGGTCAGCCGCTGCAGGTCCGCATTCAGCTCGGCCAGCGGCTCATCGGAGGAGACGGCGAGGTAAACGATGGGGAAGTCGCTGATGCTGCCGGCAAGGGACTGTGGATTCGTATCCTCGGGCAGGAGCTGCCGGGCGTTGGAAATGGCACGGTCCACCTGGCCGCGGGCCCGGTCCAGATCGGTGCCGTAGGCAAAGGTGAGGGCGATGGTCGAAATGCCTGAGCGCGACGTCGCCGAGGAGGACTCGAGTCCCTCCACCGCTGTCAGCGCACCTTCGAGGGGTTCGCTCACCTGCGCGTCCACCACCTCGGGGGAGGCGCCGGGCAGTGCCGTTATGACGCTGATCTGCGGGAACTCCAGCGACGGGATCAGTTCCTGTTTGAGGGAGCTCATGGAGATCACCCCGAAAACAGCTACAAACACGGTGATCAGGGCAATGAGGGCCCTGTTCGAGAGGGACAGCTTGGCCAAACGATCCATGATCCTGCCTTAAGGAAGGGCGGTGCGCAACGGAGCGGCGCCGGAAACCGGCGGTATAACTGGTTCGCGGCGCAGACCTGCCGGAGGAGCAGGTCTGCGCCGCGTAAAACGGTAAGCCGCGTTAAACGGAGACTAGGACAGGCCCAGAACCCGGCTGGTATCGGCTTCAATCTCTTCAGCCAGGCGTTCATTTTCGTTCAGCTTCACGCCGTAGCCCGGGATCATTTCCTTGATCTTCGGCTCCCAGCCGTCAAACTGCCGGGGGAAGGCCCGCTTGAGCAGATTGATCATGATGGGCGGCGCAGTGGAAGCACCCGGTGACGCGCCCAGCAGGGCTCCGATGGAGCCGTCGGCGGCGGTGATGAGTTCGGTGCCGAACTGCAGCACACCGCCCTTCTTCGGGTCCTTCTTGATGACCTGGACGCGCTGACCGGCGGTGATAAGGTCCCAGCCTTCGGTCTGTGCCTGCGGCATGAATTCCTGCAGCGCTGCGGTCTTGCCTTCGCGGGTCTTCAGAACCTCGGTGACCAGGTACTTGACCAGGCTCATGTTGTCCTTCGCCACGGCCAGCATGGGCACGAGGTTGGAGGGGCGGACCGAGAGCGGCAGGTCCAGGAGGGAACCGGTCTTCAGGAACTTCGGCGAGAAGCCGCCGTACGGGCCGAACAGCAGGGAGCGCTTGCCGTTGACGAAGCGCGTATCCAGGTGCGGCACGGACATGGGCGGGGCACCGACGGAAGCCTGGCCGTAGACCTTGGCATTGTGCCGGGAAATGATGGATTCATCCGTGGCACGCAGGAACTGGCCGGAGACGGGGAAGCCGCCAAAGCCCTTGCCCTCGGGGATACCCGAGGCCTGCAGCAGGTGCAGGGCACCGCCGCCGCCGCCGATGAACACGAACTTGGCGGACACGGTGCTGGTAGTTCCGGTTGCCCGGTCCTTGACCTTGACGTCCCAGCCGCCGTTGGAGGAGCGGGTAACGTTGCCGACCTCGTGGCCGAAGTTCAGGTGCACGCCGTTGGCACCCATGTAGTTGGTCAGCTGCCGGGTCAGGTTGCCGAAGTCGACGTCGGTTCCGCCGGCCACGCGGGAGGCGGCCACCCGCTGCCCGGGATCGCGGCCTTCCATGATGAGCGGAGCCCATTCGGCCAGCTTGGCCGGATCCTCGGAGAACTCCATGGTCTTGAACAGCGGCTGGGCGCTCAGGGATTCGTGCCGGCGGCGCAGGTACTCCGAATGTGCATCGCCCCAGACAAAGCTCATGTGCGGCAGCGGGTTGATGAAGTCATTGCCAATATGGCCCTCGGAGACCAGGTGAGACCAGAACTGGCGGGAGACCTGGAACTGCTCGTTGATTCCCACCGCCTTGGCCGGGTCCACGGAGCCGTCGGCCGCGGCCGGGCTGTAGTTCAGTTCGCAGAGGGCGGCATGGCCGGTACCCGCGTTGTTCCAGGGATCGGAGCTTTCCAGCCCCGCGCGATCGAGGCGCTCGTAGAGGGAGATGTCCCAGTCCGGAGCCAGCTGCTTCAGGAACGCCCCAAGGGTAGCGCTCATGATGCCTCCGCCGATCAGCAGTACATCAGTTTTCGTTGCGGAATTCTCCGCCGGGCTATTAGCAGTCAACTTCTTCTCCAGTCGCGTGGGCGCTAGCCATAGAAGCGTATCCCCGAGCGGGTGCCTTCCTAAAATTATCGCAGTACGAATACTGCTTTTGGAGGTCGGCTCCGATAGCTGTTCGGAGCCTGGTCAGCGGTCCGTGAGGCTGACCCGGTTAAAGACCTCGTGCAGAACCGGGCTCGTGGGGTAGGAGGAAACCCGGGGCGAGAGGGCCAGAGCGGAAATCGGGAAGGCCAGCGGCACGGCCGGCACGCGCTGGGAAATGCGGTCGGAGACGGCATGGTAGGCGTCGGTCTGGTCCTGGCCTTCCGGCAGGCGGGCAGCCTTTTCAATGCCGGTGAAGACCTCGGGGTCATTAAAGGAGAACTCTTCGGTGTAGCGGCCGAACAGCGTGCCCAGGAAGTTGTCTCCGCCTTCGTAGCTGCCGGCGAGGCCGAGCAGGTGGAATGCCCGGTCCTCCTTGCCCTGCACCTTTTCCAGGTATCCCTCGGACCAGTCCACGGGCACCGGGCGGATGTTGAATCCGGCGGCGGTGAGTTGTGCGCTGAGCCGGGCGTAGACCTTCTCCGGTGCGGGCAGGTAGCTGCGGGTGACGCGCCGGGGGTAGTAGAAGGGCAGTTCGCGCCCGTCGTAGCCGGCTTCTTCCAGCAGTTCCCGGGCCTTCTCCGGATCGTAGCCGTAGCCGGTGACCGAATCCGAGGTGAGCCCCAGCTTTTCCGGCATGAACTGATTGGCGGGTTTGGTGCCGTTGAGGAACAGTCCGTCCAGGACGGCGGGCTTGTCGATGGCGTGGGCTACTGCCTGGCGCATCAGGACGCTGTCCAGCCCCGGGAAGTTCTGGTTGATGCCCAGATACAGTACGGAATACGGGTCGCGCTGCTGGATCCGCTGCCCGTTGCGGGCCAGGTCGCCCACGTCGTTGACGGTAACCAGGTCATAGCCGTCCACCTCGCCCTTCTTCAGGGCACGCAGCCGGCCCTCGGGGCTGGAAATGGTGCGGAAGACCACCGAACCGATCTGTCCCTTTTCACCCCAGTACCCGGGGTTGGCAGCGAGTTCCACGGTGTCTTCATTCCAGGCCACAAAGCGGAAGGGCCCGGTACCCACAGGGTGGACGCCGTACCCGGAGACCCTGCGGCCGTTGAGTTCCCGGGTCAGGGAATCCGCACCGGCCTCGGCCAGTGCCTTGGGGGAGGAGATGGCGAAGGGAGGCGCGGCGAGCGCAGCGATGAAACTTTCCATCGGAGTGTTCAGCTCCACCCGCACGGTGTATTCGTCCTCCACCTCGCAGCTCTTGTAGACGGCGGTGGCCGGCGTGTCCGAGTAGCCCCGGAACACGGACTTGTACATCAGGGAGCCGCCGCTCCGCACCGATTCGGGCAGGTGGTACCAGCGTTCGAAGTTCCGCCGGACCGCTTCCGCGTTGAAGGGTTCACCATCGTGGAACATGACGTCGCGGCGCAATTCGAAGGTGTAGGTCTTGCGGTCCTCGGACTGGGTCCATCCGGTGGCCAGGAGGGGCACCGGTGCGGAGGTCAGGGCGTCTACGCCCACCAGGCCTTCCAGTACCTGGCGGCTGACCCGGAAGGATTCGGTGTCGGAGGCGAGAGCGGGGTCCAAGGTGACCGGGCGGGCCGCCGTCGCAAAGGTGAAGCGGGCCGTGGGGCCGCTTCCGCCGGTGGCGGATGGTCCCGCAGTGGGGTCCTCGCCGGCGGCTTCGGCTGTGCAGCCGGCGAGCATCAAGGCTGCGGCGGCCGCGCCTGCGCGGATGAGGGAACGGCGGGAAAGTGCGGGACGGTCCGGGCCGGGGGCGGGGTTTGCTGCGCCGGATTGTGCTGCGCCGGATCGTGTCACCGTGATACTCCTCCGGGACGCTCCATCCCTCTGTTTCGTGGATTTTCCATTCTAAATGATTAAAAACAGGTAAACAGCGCAGAGACACGCGTCACATGGGGCCAGAGTGGGGCAGGATGGGGAAATGACTGATTTGAGCACTGATTCCCCCCTGCTCGAGGTGAGCAACCTCGCGGTGAATTTCCGTACCATGGACGGCGAAGTGGCCGCGGTGCGGAATGCCGGATTCTCGCTTCCCGCCGGGGAGACCCTGGCCATTGTGGGCGAGTCGGGATCCGGAAAATCCACTACGGCCATGGCCGTGATCGGCCTGCTGCCCGGCAACGGCAAGGTGGCCTCCGGCAGTATCCGCTTCGACGGGCAGGAACTCGTAGGGCTGCCGGAAGCAAAGATGCGCGCCATCCGCGGCCGTTCCATCGGCCTGGTACCGCAGGACCCCATGTCCAACCTCAACCCGGTAACCCGGATCGGGACCCAGGTAGCCGAAACGCTGCTGGTGCACGGGATGGCCACGTCCAAGGACGTGGACCGGAAAGTGGTGGAGGTCCTGACCGCGGCCGGGCTGCCCAACGCCAAGGAACGTGCCAAGCAGTATCCGCATGAGTTTTCCGGCGGTATGCGCCAGCGCGCCCTGATCGCCATTGGCCTGGCTTGCCGCCCGCGGCTGCTCATTGCCGACGAACCCACCAGCGCCCTGGACGTGACCGTGCAGCGGACCATCCTGGACCAGATCGACCGCATGACCGAAGAGCTGGGGACCTCGGTCCTTTTGATTACCCATGACCTGGGCCTTGCCGCAGAGCGTGCGTCTCAGCTGGTGGTGATGCACCGCGGTGAAGTGGTGGAAACCGGTCCGGCACGGCAGCTGCTGGAGGACCCGCAGCATCCCTACACCCAGTCCCTGGTCCGGGCAGCCCCCAGTGTTGCCGCCGTCCGGCTGCGGCCCGGTGCCTTCGCCGGGGCTCCCGGAACGGCAGACCTGCCCGCCGCCGCGGAAGCGGAGGACAAGGCAACGGACACCGCAGCCGTGGACAACATTGTGGAGTTCCGCGACCTGACCAAGGTCTTCAAGATCCGCGGACGTGCCGATGATTTCTATGCCGCAAAGAACGTCACCCTGGATATCCCGCGCGGCAAGACCGTAGCCATTGTGGGGGAGTCCGGTTCGGGCAAAACCACCACCGCCCGCATGCTGCTCAAGCTGATCGAGCCCACGTCCGGATCCATGACCTTTGACGGAATGGACGTTGCGAAGCTGGACAAGGTCCAGCTTCGGGACTTCCGGCAGCGGGTGCAGCCGATCTTCCAGGACCCGTACTCCTCCCTTGATCCCATGTACACCATTGAGCGGATCTTGGAGGAACCGCTGAAGACGTACAAGCGCGGGGACCGGGCGGAGCGCCGTCGCCGCGTCCTGGAGCTGATGGACCAGGTGGCACTGCCGCATGACATGCTGCACCGCTATCCTGCCGAGCTTTCCGGCGGCCAGCGCCAGCGTGTGGCGATTGCACGTGCCCTGGCCCTGAAGCCGGAGCTGATTGTCTGCGACGAACCGGTCTCGGCGCTGGACGTGCTGGTCCAGGCGCAGATCCTGCAACTGCTCGGGGACCTGCAGCGCGAGTTCGGGCTGAGCTACCTCTTTATCTCCCATGACCTGGCAGTGGTCCGCCTGATTTCGGACTATGTCTGCGTGATGAAGGACGGCGAACTGGTGGAGGCTGCCACATCGGAGGAAGTCTTCTCCAACCCCCGCCACCCGTATACCCGCAAGCTGCTGGCCTCCATCCCCGGTAATGAACTGAACATCCAGGGCGATGCAGAGCTCGACGGCGAGCTGGCCTCCTAGTCATGATGCCGACGTCGGGTCCGGCGGGGGACCGGGCGCCGGGGAAACCGGCCGGGGAGCCAACAGATCGGCCGGCCGGGGCGCCGGCGGAGGACCTGGACGGTGCCCTGGAAGCCGAGCTGGACGGGTTGTTCGCGGCCCGGGACCGGGCGGACATGGCGCCGACCATCACCGCCCTTCTGGGCGTACTGCGGCGGCACCCGGGCAACGCCCGGGTCCTCTATGAGGTCGGCGGGGCGCATGACACCGCCGGGCGGGAGGAGGAAGCCGCCGGGTACTACGAACAGGCCCTGGCGGCAGGCCTCTCGGGGGACGTATTGCGCAGGTGCTGCCTTCAGTACGGCAGCACCCTGCGGAACCTGGGGCGCATGGAGGAGTCCCTGGCCGTTTTTGCCCGTGCCCGGCAGGAGTTTCCCGGCTCGGTGTCGCTGGGGGTCTTCGAGGCCCTGACCCTGCACGCAGCAGGCCGCGCGGACCGTGCCCTGGCCGGCCTGCTGTTCCTGATGGCCGAGCATGTCGATTCCCCGGAACTGCAGCGGTATGTGCCGGCCATCCGGGGAAACGCCGAGTACCTCGTGTCGCTCGACGAAGAACCGCCCCATTAAGAAGAACCGCCCATTAAAAGGGAAGGTCCCCTCCAGCCGGAGGGGACCTTCCCTTTTAATACCCGGGACCGGCCCGGCGCGTGCTGTTACTTGCGCCGGGTCTTTGGATCCAGAGCTTCACGCAGTGACTCACCCAGCAGGGTGAAGCCAAGCGCGGTAATGGCGATGCAAATGCCGGGCAGGAACGCCAGCTGCGGGGCTACGGCCAGTTCAGCCTGGGCGTAGGTAAGCATCCGGCCCCACTCGGCGGTCTGCGGCAGTCCGCCGCCGAGGCCGAGGAAGGACAGGGCTGCGGCGTCAATGACGGCCGTTGCCAGCGTCAGCGTGGCCTGCACAATCAGCGGACCCGTGCTGTTGGGCAGCAGGTGGCTCATGGTGATGGTCCGCCGGCTCAGGCCGAGGGTCTGCGCGGAGAGGATGTAGTCCGCGCTGCGCTGGGAAATCATCGACGAACGCAGCAGGCGGGCGAAGATCGGCACCTGGGAAACGCCGATGGCGATCATGATCGCCATGGAGCTTTGGCCCATCAGCGCGGCAATGCTTACTGCGAGCAGCAGGTTCGGCACGGAGAGCAGGATGTCCACAAAACGCATGATGACGCTGTCCACCCAGCCGCCCAGGCCGCCGGCAATGACGCCCAGGAGCATTCCGCCCAGCAGGCCGAGTGCCGTGGAGACCACGCCGATGATCAGCGATGCCCGGGCGCCCCAGATGAGCTTGGAGAGCACGTCTCCGCCGAAGCGGTCCAGGCCCAGCGGATATCCGTCGATATCACCTGGTCCCGGAATGCTGGTAGGCGTGATTTCGGTCCGGCCGGGCAAGTCATTGCCGCCGTACGGGGCCAGCAGCGGGGCAAGAATGGCCACGAGGACAAACAGGCCAACAATGACGGCACCGGCAATAGCGGCCGGGTTGCGGCGCAGCCTGCGGAAGGCATCCTTCCACATGCCGCTTCCGGTGGCCGGCTTGGCGGTGGGTGCGCCTTCGGGAAGAACGGACCCGCCCGCGGCGGGAGGCAGAGTAGTACTCACTGGACACGCACCCTAGGATCGATGAAGCCATAGGACACATCAACCAGCAGGTTGATAAGTGAATACGCTATGGCGATAAAGACGATGAAGCCCTGCAGGACGGGATAGTCGAGGGCGAAAATGGCATCCCGCAGGAACCGGCCTATACCGCTGAACGCGAAGACTGTCTCGGTGAGCACCGCCCCCGAGATCAGGAGCCCGGTCTGCAGGCCGATGGTGGTGGTTACCGGCAGCATGGCGTTGCGCAGGACAAACCGGCCGCGGATGGTTTTTTCCATCAGGCCCTTGGCCCGGGCGGTACGGACGTAGTCGGCACCCTGGACTTCCAGGACTGAAGCACGCGTAATACGTACGATGATCGCCAGTGGGATGGTGCCCAGGGCAATGGCCGGAAGCACCAGGTGCATGATGGCGTCCCAGGAGGCGTCCCATTCCCGGGTCAGTAAACCGTCGAGCACATAAAAGTCCGTCACATGGGTGGCGTTGATACGCGGATCCTGGCGTCCGTCGGTGGGGAACCAGCCGAGCTGAATGGCCAGTACCCATTTGAGGATGAAGGCGAGGAAGAACACCGGAACGGTGATTCCGATCAGGGAAAGGACCACCGAGCCGTGGTCCCAGAAGCGGCCGTAATGCCGGGCTGCCAGGTAGCCGAGGGGAATGCCGATGCCGATCGCGAAGATCAGGGCCACGACCGCCAGTTCCACGGTGGCCGGGAAGCGTGTGGCGAATTCCTCCAGGACGGGGCGGCCGGTGACGATGGACGTGCCGAAATCGCCCTGCAGGAGCTTCCCCACGTAAGTGAAGTACTGCTCGATCAGGGGGCGGTCGAATCCGTAGGCCTTATTGATGTTGGCGATGGCTTCAGGTGAGGCCTTATCGCCGAGCAGGGCGGTGGCCGGCCCGCCGGGCAGGTTGCGCACCCACAGGAACAGCAGGATGGAGAGGCCTATCAGGGTGGGAATCAGCATAAGCAGGCGTTTGCCGATGACTCGTAGCACGAGCGTCCTTTCCCAGCCGTGGGAGCTGGAGGATCTGGTGGGGAAAAAGACTGGAACACGCATAAAGGCCGGGGACCGCTGGGGTCCCCGGCCTTCGCTGCGCTACTTGTTGAGCTTGATCTGGTTGAACACTTCGTCATTCACGGGGCTGGCCGGGTAGGAATCCACCCGCTCAGAGAACGCGAGCGACGGCGCCGGGTGGGCCAGCGGTACTGCCGGCACGAACTGGGCGATGTCTTCATTGATCTGCTCGTAGAGCGGGGTCTGCTCTTCGAGCTTGGACACCTGGCGTGCTTCTTCCAGTGAGGCGAAGATTTCCGGGTTGTTGAAGCCGAATTCGGGCTTCTCCTGGCCGAAGAACACGCCAACAAAGTTGTCGGTGTCGTTGTAGTCGCCGGTCCAGCCCAGCAGGTGCAGGCCGTGATCGGGTCCGGCCTGGACCCGGTCAAGGTAGTCCGGGGACCACTTGTTCGGCAGCGGATTGACCTTGATGCCTACCTCGCCCAGCTGGGCGCTGAGGTTGGTGAATACCTGCTCCGGGGTGGGCATGTACGGACGGGAGACGCCGGTGGGGTAGTTGAAGTCGATGGTGAAACCGTCAGGGTAACCGGCTTCGGCCAGGAGCGACTTGGCCTTCTCGGGATCGTATTCGTAGGTGGTGACGTCCTCGTTGTAGCCGTTGACTACCTCGGGGATGAACTGCGTGGCCACCTTGGTGCCTTCGGGAAGGGTCTGGGAAACCAGGGCGTCCTTGTCGATGGCGTGGGAGATGGCCTGGCGGACCTTTACATCAGCCAGTTCCGGTACCTGCTGGTTCATGCCCAGGTAAAGGATGGTGAAGGGATCCCGGGGAACAACCTTGAAACCGGCCGCGGCCAGGGATTCGGTGTCAGCCGGTGCCACCAGGTCGTAGCCGTCAATGTCGCCGGATTCCAGCGACTGGCGGCGGGCCTGCGGATCATCGATCACGCGGAAGATGATGTCGGTGACCTGGGCTTCTTCCCCGCCCCAGTAATCCTCGTTCAGGGAAAGCGTCAGCTGGCTGCCGACATCCCAGGCGTCGAACTTGTAGGGTCCGGTGCCGGTGGGGTGGTTCTTGGCATATTCGGTCAGTTCAGGTGCCTCAGCGGTGCCGGAGGATTCATTGGCGCCGAATTCCTCCATGGCAGCAGGGCTCTGCATCGCGAATGCCGGCAGGGACAGGGCGGCAACGAAACCGGCGAACGGCTTGTTCAGCGTAATAACGGCCTCGGTGTCCGAGGGCGCCTCGCAGGACTTGTACGTAGCCGTTTCGGGGGAATCCGAGAAGCCCTTGAAGAGCATGCCGTAGTAGTACGCCTGGCTTTCCGCCTGCTGGATGCCGCTGAAGTTGTACCAGCGCTCGAAGTTGGCGCAGACGGCTTCGGCGTTGAAGTCGGTGCCGTCATGGAACGTGACGCCTTCTTCAAGATCAAAGGTGTAGGTCATGCCGTCTTCGGAGTTTTCCCACGACTTGGCCAGCAGCGGTGCCGGGTCGGCCGTTCCGGGCTCCACGCCCACCAGCCCTTCGAAGATCTGGCGGCTGACGCGGAAGGACTCGCCGTCGGAGGCGAAAGCGGGGTCCAGGGACTTGGGGTCCGAGGACGCGGCGAAAACGAAGGTGCCGTCAACGTCGCCGGAGTTGCCGGCGTCGCCTTCTTCACGGTTGCTTTGGGCACAGCCGGAGAGCACAAGAGCGCTCAGGGCCAGGCCTGCGGTCAGGGCGGACGCGCGTTTCTTCGCGGAACGGCCTTTCCGGACTCTGTCTGCTGGGAACATATTCGGTACTCCTCTAGGGCGGGTAAACGCTAAGGCGAGTGTTGCCTGCGGCCGGCATACCGGCCGAATGTGTCCTCGGACACAAACGTATGGACAGAGCCTAATGGCGAAGTGTTTCTGTTACGTGAAATACGACACCCCCGGCGCGGTCACGATTTGGTCACGCCTTTGCGGTTCGGGTGCGGCAGGGCTGGCGGAGGGCAGCAAAAAAGCCCCGGTCCGAAGACCGGGGCTTTTGCTGGTGCGCGAGGAGGGACTTGAACCCACACGTCCGAAGACACTGGAACCTAAATCCAGCGCGTCTGCCAATTTCGCCACTCGCGCGTGGTCGCCGGCCTGCCGCAGGCGCGGCCGGGAAACCAGCCTCCAGTGTACCCGAGGTTAATCGAGCCCCAGATCACGGCGCAGCTTGGAAACATGTCCGGTGGCTTTGACGTTGTACTGGGCGAGGGAAACCTTTCCCTCGGGATCCACCACCACCGTTGACCTGATCAGACCCTCGTAGGTGCGGCCATAGTTCTTTTTCTCGCCCCAGGCGCCGTACGCTTCGGCGACGGCGTGGTCCTCGTCGGAGAGCAGCGGGAAGTTCAGCCCCTCGGAGTCGGCGAACTTCGCCAGCTTATCCACCGGGTCGGGTGAGATGCCCAGGACGGTGTACCCGGCGCTCTTGAGGCTGTTCAGGTTGTCGCGGAAATCGCACGCCTCGGTAGTGCAGCCGGGAGTGGCGGCGGCAGGGTAGAAGTACACAATGGTGTTGCTGCCGCGCATATCGGCCAGCGAGACGGTGCTTCCGTCGGAGGCGGACAGGGTGAAATCCGGTGCTGTTTCGGCCGGGCTGAGGCGGGGCATTGTGTCTCTCCTAAGATCTAGATTTCGTGTTCGGTGCGTCCGAACGCGACATTCCAACGCAGGGTGGCTATCCTAGTCTGTGGATCCGCGCGTTATCAGCAAACTGACTGTTACTGCGAGTCCGAAGCCGAGAGGAAGAGTTTTATTTTATGCCGGATATGGAGCGTTGGCCCACCGGTCGCCTGCTGTCTACAGCAGCACGCCTCGTAGAGCACGCCTGGAATGAACGTTTGGTCAGCATCGGACTGACCCATGCAGGTGTCATCGCGTTGGGTGTTCTGGAGACGCAGGGACCAATGACACAGGCACGTCTGGCGCAGCTGGTGCGTGTTCAGGCGCAGACCATGGGGAAAACCCTGGCACGCCTTGAAGCCCACGGCCACGTGACGCGCGTACGCAATGACCTGGACAAGCGCAGTCACATGGTGACCATTACTGCTCAGGGCAAAGAAGCACTGACCGAGGCCCAGAACATTGAGCGGACGCTGCTCGATGACGGTGAGCTTATGTCCGAGGACCTGCGGAGCCAGCTGCGCAAGGTGATCAGAGAGCTGGGCAGCCCGCGCTGGCAGGTTGCGGTGGATGTCCCCGGGCTTCCCCTCCCGCCCGGCGCCGGCCTGGAGATTATTCCCGAGGCCGCGGCCGAGAGCCGCTGACTCCACGGGCACCTATGTTTATAGGAGGCACATCCGCCGGATGTGCCTCCTTTGCTTTAAGCCGTAGCCCTGATCCGGAAGGCGGTTCATGGAACAGAGAATCAGCGAAAAGTACCTGAACTTTGCCAGTGTCATTGACGAGGCAACGCTGGCACAGAACAGGCTGACCGCGCAGATGCCGTTTATCTATCCGCACCTGGCCTCCATGCCGGACGCGCATCTGGGCAAGGGCGCGGCCGTGGGATCCGTTATCCCTGCACTGGGTGCTGTCGTTCCGGCCGCCGTCGGCGTCGATATCGGCTGCGGCATGATCGCGGTCCGGACCGGACACCGGGCTTCGGACATAGCGGGCCTGGACCACCGGAAACTGCGGGAGGCCATTGAACGGGCCGTTCCGCTTTCCGCCGGACATAACAACAAGGTCCTCACCGCATCCGCCGGGACCCGGACAGGGGAACTGGCCGACGACGCCGCCGCGGCCGGGTTTGATCCTGCAGCTTATCTCCGGGACTGGCGCCTGCAGCTTGGCAGCCTCGGCTCCGGCAACCACTTCATCGAGGTATCCCTGGACGAGGAAGAGTCGGTCTGGCTGTTCCTGCACTCGGGATCCCGCGGGGTGGGAAACAAAATCGCACAGCGGCACATCAAGGCTGCACAGACCTACTGCACCGGACGCTCCATTAAGCTGCCCGACCGGGACCTTGCCTACCTGGAGGAAGGCACCCCGGAGTTTGACCGCTACATAGCGGAACTGATGTGGGCGCAGAAATTCGCCCTCCTGAACCGGGAGGAAATGATGGACCGCGTCCTGGCGTGCTTCGGTGCGTGGACGGGGGAGCGGGTGCTGGAACGGGAGCGGATCAACTGCCACCACAATTACACGGAAGTGGAAGAACACTACGGCAGGAAGGTCTGGCTCTCACGCAAGGGCGCCATTGACGCCTCGCCCGGCCGTGCCGGCCTGATCCCCGGTTCCATGGGCACGGCGTCGTACGTGGTGGAAGGCAAGGGCTATGCTCCGTCCCTGAACTCGGCCCCGCACGGAGCAGGCCGGCAGTTTTCGCGCACCCGGGCGCGCAGGACGTTCAGCCGGGACCAGCTGCGGCAGGCCATGGCCGGCATTGAATACCGTGACACTGCCGCCTTCATTGACGAAATCCCGGCTGCGTACAAGGACATCGACACGGTGATGGCGGATGCGAAGGACCTGGTGTCGGTGCGGCACGTGCTGCGGCAGATCGTGAACGTAAAAGGCGACTAGGGTTCGGCACCCGGCGCCGGCAACAGAAAACCCCGCCTGGCCGGGCACTGGGCCTGGCCGGACGGGGTTTCTCGCTGTGCACCCCCCGGGACTTGAACCCGGAACCCATTGATTAAGAGTCAATTGCTCTGCCAATTGAGCTAGAGGTGCATCTTCACAGAGACGAACTCGCTGCGCCGTGAAGCGCGGTTCGATCTCCGCAACGACATGAAACACTACCACGTCCCGACCCGGAGCGCGAAACCGCCGCAGACCTCGGGACAGCAGTGGCGAAGCACAAAAAACCCCGCCCGTTCAGGCGAATAACCTGATCGGACGGGGCAGTTGGTGCACCCCCCGGGACTTGAACCCGGAACCCATTGATTAAGAGTCAATTGCTCTGCCAATTGAGCTAGAGGTGCGCATTCGATGCCGTGTAAACCGCGGATATTCCTCCGTGGCTGCATCAGCAACGACATGAAACACTACCAGCAGTTTTGCCGAAGAATGAAATCCGGACCCGTTTTGTGGGCTGTTTCACTTGGATTCGTGGCCCCGGGCAGTCCGGTTGCAGGGGAGGATAACCAGTTCGCCGGGATTTCCGTCCCAATCCGAGCCGTTATCCACTACCCAGGTCCGGGCCGGCAGGTTCGAGGCGGGATCCCCGGTGGTCACCGTGGTCGCCTGGGGCGGGGCTCCGTTTGCCGCCGTCGGTTGCGGTGCGGTCCGTTCGGCTTCCGGACCGGGGGCGGGGCCCGCGGCCATCTGCACCGCGCCGTGTGCCAGCAGCATGCGCAGCCGGCGGGCCGTCCACACGGTGGCGGCTGATCCGAGTCCAAGGGCGGTGAAAAGAACCGATTTCCGAGCCACGGGGCCTCCTTCGGTCGGCGGAAGGCACAGTCCGACGTTACGGCCGGTGGCCGGCCGTGTCCATAGCCGGTGATGAAGGGCATCCGGCTAGGCTGGCACGCATGGCCGACGTCGAATCCCGCCCCGTACGTGTCCTCACCGTTCCCAGCGCTGAACTGCTCTCCGCCCTGCAGCCCCTGCCGGAGGGAATCCGCGCGGTGCTCTGGGATCTGGACGGTGAGCCCGAGGGTGCGGAGTACTCCGAGATTGACGCCGTGGTCTTTCCCTACCTTCCGGGCAACTACGGTGCCGCACTGTCCCGGGTTCCGGACCTTGCCCTGCTCCAGGCACAGTCCACCGGGTATGACGGCCTGCCCGAACTGGTGGAACCGGGCACTGCCATTGCCAGCGCCGCAGGCGTGCACGCCGCTGCCACGGCTGAAATGGCACTCACGCTGATGCTCGCGTCCCAACGGGGAATCGACGAGGCCGTCCGGGCACAGTCAGAGGGACGCTGGGAAGCCATTCGCTGGCCCGGACTGGCGGACCGCCGGGTACTGCTGGTGGGCGTCGGCGGCATCGGGAATGAGATTGCTGCCCGCCTTCGGCCCTTCGAGGTTGAACTGACCCGGGTGGGCCGGAGCGCACGCACTGATGAGGACGGGAAGGTTCACGGCACCGACGAACTGATCGACCTCGCTGCGGGCGCGGACATCCTGGTGGTGATCACGCCCCTGAACGGCCAGACCCGGCACCTCGTGGATGCCCGCGTGCTGGCGGCACTGCCGGACGGCGCCCTCGTAGTGAACGTGGCACGCGGGGCGGTGGTGGACAGTGAAGCACTGACCAAGGAGGTGTCCTCCGGCCGGCTGCGGGCCGCCCTGGATGTTTTTGATCCTGAACCCATGCCCTCGGACCATCCGCTCCGAAGTGCGCCGGGAGCCATCATCACCCCGCACTGGGGCGGGAACACGGGAGCCTTCCAGCCGCGGATCGAGGCCTTTTTGCGTAAGCAGGTCGCCTTGCTGGCTCAGGGCCGGGAACCAATGAACCTGGTCCGGCGCGGTCCGTGGGAATAGCTTCCGAAGATCCGGTCCGCGGGCAGCGGACCGCAGCCGGTCAGTGGTCGCGGTGCTACGCGAGGTCCAGGTAGGACTGCACAAAGGAACGGAAATCGGTCCAGTCAGCAGCCTGCTCCAGCAGGGTGGATGAGCCTTCGGCCGGGAGCGCGGCCTGCGGAAGGACGCTGAAGCGGAAGATGCGTCCGGTGTTGGTGCCCACCTCGTACGCATCCGTGCCGAGTTCATCAGTGTGGGACAGATTCGTAGTGTTGATGGCTGTGGGTGCTTCAAGTGCCGCGAGGGAGTCGACGTCGAACGGGGCAAAGACCAGTTCGGCCGGGCGCCAGCGGTAGCCCAGCACATAAAACCCGGTCTCGCCGTCGAGCCCCGGGGTGGCGCAGACCAGGTTGTAGTCACCGTAATTCGGAATCTGGGTTTCGAAGACGCGGCGGAGCACGAGCTTGAGCTGATCGCTGGCTCCCGTATCCGCGTGGGCGTCCGGACTGCTGGATTCTCTATCCGATGTCATTTCCCCAGTCTATGAACACGCTCCCCCTATCCGGGAACCCCGCCCCGGCGGGTGCCGGGAACTTCATCTCCTGTTCACGGGCCGTAACAAGGGGAGCACGCGCCCGTCACAGAGCGAACGCCGCCGGCTTAAGTCCTAGGATTTAGCTATGAGCGTGGAAAATACACCGGATATCAAGCCCCGCAGCCGTGTCGTCACGGACGGGATTCATGCAGCACCCGCCCGCGGTATGTTCCGAGCCGTCGGTATGGGCGACGATGATTTCGCCAAACCGCAGATCGGCATCGCCAGTTCCTGGAACGAAATCACCCCCTGCAACCTGTCCCTGAACCGGCTGGCCCAGGGCGCCAAGGAAGGCGTCCATGCCGGCGGCGGGTTCCCCATGCAGTTCGGAACCATCTCCGTTTCGGACGGCATCTCCATGGGCCATGAAGGCATGCACTTCTCCCTGGTCTCCCGCGAAGTCATTGCCGACTCCGTGGAAACCGTGATGATGGCCGAGCGTCTCGACGGCTCGGTGCTCCTGGCCGGCTGCGACAAGTCCCTGCCCGGCATGCTGATGGCCGCAGCGCGCCTGGATCTCTCCAGCGTCTTCCTCTACGCGGGCTCCATCATGCCCGGCTTCGCCAAGATGGAAGACGGCACCGAGCGTGAAGTCACCCTTATTGACGCCTTCGAAGCCGTCGGCGCCTGCGCCGCCGGAAAGATGAGCCTCAAGGACCTGGACACCATTGAACGGGCCATCTGCCCGGGTGAAGGTGCCTGCGGCGGCATGTACACGGCGAACACCATGGCCTGCATCGGCGAGGCGCTGGGCATGTCCCTGCCCGGTTCCGCCGCACCGCCCTCGGCCGACCGCCGCCGTGACGAATTCGCCCGCAAATCCGGCGAAGCCGTGGTCAACCTGCTGCGCAAGGGCATCACCGCCCGGGACATCATGACCAAGAAGGCCTTCGAAAACGCCATCGCGGTCACCATGGCCTTCGGCGGCTCCACAAACGCGGTCCTGCATCTGCTCGCCATCGCCCGCGAGGCTGAAGTGGACCTCACGCTGGACGACTTCAACCGCATCGGCGACAAGATCCCGCACCTGGGGGACCTGAAGCCGTTCGGCCGCTACGTGATGTTCGACGTCGACAAGATCGGCGGCGTGCCGGTGATCATGAAGGCACTGCTCGACGCCGGCCTGATTCACGGCGACTGCCTCACCGTCACCGGCAAGACCGTCGCGGAGAACCTCGCATCGATCAACCCGCCGGATCCGGACGGCAAGGTGCTCCGCGCCATGGACAACCCCATCCACAAGACCGGCGGCATCACCGTGCTGAAGGGCTCCATGGCTCCCGAAGGCGCCGTCGTTAAGTCAGCCGGCTTCGACGCGGACGTCTTCGAGGGCACCGCCCGCGTCTTCGAACGAGAACAGGGCGCCCTGGATGCCCTGGACGCCGGACAGATCCACGCCGGCGACGTCGTCGTGATCCGCTACGAAGGCCCCAAGGGCGGCCCGGGCATGCGCGAGATGCTCGCCATCACCGGTGCCATCAAGGGCGCCGGCCTGGGCAAGGATGTCCTGCTGCTCACCGACGGCCGGTTCTCCGGCGGCACCACAGGCCTGTGCATCGGCCACGTGGCCCCGGAAGCGGTCGACGGCGGTCCCATCGCCTTCGTGAAGGACGGCGACCGGATCCGCGTGGACATTGCCGCCCGCAGCTTCGACCTGCTGGTGGAGCCGGAGGAGCTCGAGGCCCGCAAGGTCGGCTGGCAGCCTCTGCCGGCCAAGTTCACCAAGGGTGTCCTGGCCAAGTACGCCAAGATGGTCAACTCGGCCTCCACCGGCGCTTACTGCGGCGGCTGATAGGCCTCCCCGGTGGTCAGGCGCTGGAGCGCCTGGCCACCGGGGCCCCTAAGGCCTTGCAGCCTTATTAAGCCCTGCCGCCTCGTGTGGGCGGCAGAACCGGGTGGGGGGAGTACCATGCCGGCTTGGCATGGAGGGGTACCGGACAGGCATGTCCAAAAGACAGACACCACGTCCACATAGTGAGACGGGCGTCTCATTAGATTGACACCCCCGCAGGGGACCGCAAGACTGAACGGTATGCAGATCGTACCCGTCGTCCTTATCAAGCGCGTGGCGTAATAGCCCGACTTGTCTAAGACGTCACGCGCGAACCCCTACGGAGCCAACCGGCACGAGGGGTTTTTTTATTGGCTTCGTCAGTTTTGGCTTCGCTAAGCATAAAAAAGCCCAACCGGGCACAACCCGGGCAGGCCGCCGCACAGACAATGGATCAGTATCCGCAAAGGAAGTTCCAATGAGTAAGGGATCGCCAATCAGCCCTTCGCTGATGGCCTCGAAGGCAAACGCCGCCGCACGCGCGGCAGCAGCCAAGACCAAAGACGTAGCAAGTTCCATGTCCTCCGCCTATGCCGTGGATGATCGGATCCAAGGGCCTAACAACATTGTTCCGCCCATCGAAATGACCGGTTCCCAGGCCCTAGTCCGGTCCCTGGAGGAGCTTGGCGTAGACGAGGTCTTCGGACTGCCCGGCGGCGCCATCCTGCCCACCTATGATCCCCTGATGGATTCGAAGAAGATCCGCCACGTCCTGGTCCGGCATGAGCAGGGCGCCGGACACGCTGCCGAAGGTTATGCCATGGTGACCGGCCGCGCGGGTGTCTGCATCGCGACGTCGGGCCCCGGTGCCACCAACCTGGTCACCGCCATTGCCGACGCGCACATGGACTCAGTGCCCATGGTCGCCATCACCGGGCAGGTCTCCAGTGCGTTTATCGGCTCGGACGCGTTCCAGGAAGCCGACATTGTGGGCATCACGATGCCCATCACCAAGCACTCCTACCTGGTCACCGACGCCGCGGACATTCCGCGCGTGCTGGCTGAGGCCTTCCACATTGCGACCTCGGGCCGGCCGGGTCCGGTGCTGGTGGACGTCTCCAAGGACGCCCAGCAGGCCAAAACCGTTTTCTCCTGGCCGCCCAAGATCGACCTGCAGGGCTACCGCACCGTGGTGCGCGGACACTCCAAGCAGGTTCGCGAAGCGGCACGCCTGATCACGGCCTCGCAGCGGCCGGTGTTCTACGTGGGCGGCGGTGTGCTCAAGGCCAACGCCTCGGCCGAACTGCTGGAACTGGCCGAACTGGTGGGCGCCCCGGTGGTCACCACCCTGATGGCCCGCGGTGTGTTCCCCGACTCGCACCCGCAGCACGTGGGCATGCCTGGTATGCACGGTTCGGTCTCCGCCGTGACCGCACTGCAGCAGTCCGATCTGCTGATCACCCTCGGCGCCCGCTTCGATGACCGGGTCACCGGCGTGCTCAGCTCCTTCGCACCCGGCGCCAAGGTCATCCACGCGGACATCGACCCCGCGGAAATCTCCAAGAACCGTGCCGCGGACGTGCCGATTGTCGGTTCGGTGAAGGAAATCATCCCCGAGCTCACCGATGCCGTGCGGAGCCAGTTCGAAACCGAGAAGCCGGACATCTCGGCCTGGTGGGCCGTGCTGGACCGGCTGCGGGAAACGTACCCCATCGGTTACGCCGAGCCGGAAGACGGCCTGATGGCGCCGCAGAAGGTCATTGAACGCATCGGAGCCCTGACCGGTCCCGAAGGCGTTTACGTGGCCGGCGTCGGGCAGCACCAGATGTGGTCCGCGCAGTTCATCAAGTATGAGCGTCCCCGCGCCTGGCTGAATTCCGGCGGGCTGGGCACCATGGGCTACTCCGTGCCGGCGGCCATGGGGGCCAAGGTGGGCAACCCGGACCGCGTGGTCTGGGCCATTGACGGTGACGGCTGCTTCCAGATGACCAACCAGGAACTGGCCACCTGCCTGATCAACAACATCCCGATCAAGGTTGCCATCATCAACAACTCCTCGCTGGGCATGGTGCGGCAGTGGCAGACCCTCTTCTACGAGTCGCGCTACTCCAACACGGACCTCAACACCGGACATGACACGGTCCGGGTTCCGGACTTCGTGAAGCTGGCCGACGCCTATGGCTGCGTGGGCCTGCGCTGCGAACGCGACGAGGACATCGATGCCACCATCGCCAAGGCCCTGGAGATCAATGACCGCCCCGTGGTCATCGACTTCGTGGTCAGCCGCGATTCCATGGTGTGGCCGATGGTCCCCACCGGGGTCAGCAATGACCTGATCCAGATTGCCCGCAACATGACCCCCACCTGGGAAGAGGAGGATTAGGACATGGCCCGCCACACCCTTTCCGTGCTGGTAGAAGACGTTCCCGGCGTACTGACCCGCGTAGCCTCACTGTTCGCCCGCCGGGCCTTCAACATCAATTCTTTGGCCGTAGGCCCCTCCGAGGTGCCGGGCATGTCCCGGATCACGGTGGTGGTCGACGCCGAGGGTGACTTGCTGGAGCAGGTCACCAAACAGCTGAACAAACTCATCAACGTCATCAAGATTGTTGAGCTTGTTCCCGATTCCTCCGTGCAACGCGACCACATCCTGGTCAAGGTTCGCGCGGATGCCGCAACCCGGCTGCAGGTAACCCAGGCAGCCGAGCTGTTCCGCGCCTCAGTGGTGGACGTGTCCACAGACTCGCTCATCGTCGAGGCAACAGGCACCGCCGAGAAGCTCAACGCGCTGTTGTCAGTGCTTGAGCCCTTTGGCATCCGCGAAATAGTCCAATCCGGAACTCTGGCCGTAGGCCGCGGCTCAAAATCCATGAGCGACCGCGCCCTGCGCAGCGCCTGAGTTCCACCCCAGACCTTCATCCAGGAAACCAGTAGGAGATAACCACAGTGACTGACATGTACTACGACGACGACGCCGATCTGTCCATCATCCAGGGCCGCACGGTCGCCGTCATCGGCTACGGCAGCCAGGGCCACGCCCACGCACTCAGCCTCCGCGACTCCGGCGTCGACGTCCGTGTGGGACTGAAGGAAGGCTCCGCCTCCCGGGCCAAGGCCGAGGCTGAGGGCCTTCGCGTACTCAACGTCGCCGACGCCGTCGCCGAAGCCGACCTGATCATGGTCCTTACCCCGGACCAGGTCCAGCGCTTTGTCTACGCCGAGGAGATCGCCCCGAACCTGCAGTCCGGCGACGCACTGTTCTTCGGCCACGGCTTCAACATCCGCTACGGCTACATCCAGCCGCCGGCCGACGTCGACGTTGCCCTGGTCGCACCCAAGGGTCCGGGCCACATTGTGCGCCGCGAATTCGAAGCCGGCCGCGGCGTCCCTGACCTGATTGCCGTGGAGCAGAACGCATCCGGCAAGGCCAAGGAACTGGCACTGTCCTACGCCAAGGCCATCGGCGGCACCCGTGCCGGCGTCATCGAGACCACCTTCACCGAAGAAACCGAAACGGACCTCTTCGGTGAGCAGGCAGTCCTGTGCGGCGGCGCGTCGCAGCTGATCCAGTACGGCTTCGAAACCCTCACCGAAGCCGGCTACCAGCCGCAGGTGGCGTACTTCGAGGTACTTCACGAGCTGAAGCTGATTGTCGACCTCATGGTGGAAGGCGGCATCGCCAAGCAGCGCTGGAGCGTTTCCGACACGGCAGAGTACGGCGACTACGTCTCCGGCCCGCGCGTCATCGACGAGAGCGTGAAGGAGAACATGAAGGCCGTCCTCGCGGACATCCAGAGCGGCGCCTTTGCCAAGCGTTTCATCGATGACCAGGATGCCGGCGCACCCGAGTTCAAGGAACTGCGCCAGAAGGGTGAGGACCACCCGATCGAGGCCACCGGCCGCGAGCTGCGCAAGCTCTTCTCCTGGATCAAGAATGAGGACGACTACACCGAAGGCTCCGTAGCCCGCTAGTCGCCACCGTAATATCCGCACCGATTCGCCACGCCCCCGGGAGCAGGCGATAGGCTCGAAAGGCAAGCCGAATCGGCAAGGAGGCCGGACCCCTCGGGTCCGGCCTCCTGCGCGAAACCCCACCTGAATCGTCCACAGCTAAAGAGGTCACCGGTGTCTGCCACCAAACCAGTCGTACTCCTCGCGGAGGAACTCTCGCCCGCTACCGTCGAGGCCCTGGGCCCCGACTTTGAGATCCGCTCCACGGACGGTGCGGACCGCTCCCAGCTCCTTTCCGCGATCGCGGACGTGGATGCCATCCTCGTCCGCTCGGCTACGCAGGTGGACGCCGAAGCCATTGCGGCGGCGAAGAACCTGAAGGTCATTGCCCGCGCCGGCGTGGGGCTGGACAACGTGGACATCAAGGCCGCCACGCAGGCCGGCGTGATGGTGGTCAACGCCCCGACGTCGAACATCATTTCCGCCGCGGAGCTCACCGTGGGGCACATCCTTTCCCTGGCCCGGAACATCCCGCAGGCCAGCGCTGCCCTGAAGAACGGCGAATGGAAGCGCTCCAAGTACAGCGGCATCGAGCTGTTCGAAAAGAAGATCGGCATTATCGGCCTCGGCCGCATCGGTGCCCTGGTCGCGGCCCGGCTGCAGGGCTTCGGTACCGAGATCCTGGCCTATGACCCGTACGTGACCTCCGCCCGCGCCGCGCAGCTGAACGTCCGCCTGGTCACCCTGGACGAACTCCTTGAGGAATCGGACTTCATCACCATCCACATGCCCAAGACCCCCGAGACCCTGGGCATGCTCGGCGCCGAAGCCTTCGAAAAGATGAAGGACACCGCCTACGTGGTGAACGTGGCCCGCGGCGGACTCGTGGACGAGGCTGCGCTCTATGAAGCCCTGCAGGCAGGAAAAATTGCCGGTGCCGGCGTGGACGTGTTCGTCAAGGAGCCCAGCACCGACCTGCCGTTCTTCGCGCTGGACAACGTAGTGGTCACCCCGCACCTGGGCGCCTCCACCGCGGAAGCGCAGGAAAAGGCCGGCGTGTCCGTTGCCAAATCCGTCCGGCTGGCCCTGGCCGGGGAACTGGTCCCCGACGCCGTGAACGTTGCCGGCGGCGTCATCGCCGAAGACGTGCGCCCGGGTATCCCGCTGATCGAAAAGCTGGGCCGCATCTTCACTGCCCTCTCCCACGACTCCGTGACCGCCATCGACATCGAAGTGGCCGGCGAGATTGCCGCCCTGGACGTCAAGGCACTGGAGCTGGCGGCACTGAAGGGCATTTTCACCGACATTGTCTCCGAACAGGTCTCCTACGTGAACGCACCGGTGCTGGCGGAACAGCGCGGCATCGAGGTGCGCCTGCTGACCACCCCCGACGTGGATGACTACCGGAACCTGCTTACCATCCGCGGTGCCCTCTCCGACGGGTCCCGGCTGGAGGTTTCCGGCACGCTGACCGGACCGAAGCAGATCCAGAAGCTCGTCGGAGTGAACGGCTACGACCTGGAAATCCCCATCAGCGAACACCTGATTGTGCTCATCTACCAGGACCGTCCCGGCGTGATCGGCGCCCTGGGCCGGGTGCTGGGCGAGAAGGACATCAACATTGCCGGCATGCAGGTGGCCCGGAACACCGAGGGCGGCCAGGCGCTGTCCCTGCTGACCGTGGATTCCTCCGTGCCGCAGGACGTGCTGGAGAAGCTGCGCGAGGAAATCGGCGCCTCCGTGGCCCGCGAAGTGGACCTGCAGGACTAGCAGCACCGCACCGGGACCGGTTCCGCCACCGCGGGACCGGTCCTGTGTGTTTAAGCCTCCCCCCAGGGTAGGAGGTACCGCAGGGGAGATCATGCCCGCCTCCGACGCGCACCGCACCCCTGCCGCGGCAGCATGGAAGGCATGACTTCATCCATGCCGGGCGGACCTCTGCTGGCCGCCGACAACCTGACCAAAACCTACGGAAGCACCGCTGCACTGGCGGGCATCAGCCTGGCCGTATATCCGGGGGAGGCCGTGGCCGTGATGGGCGCTTCCGGTTCCGGAAAAACCACGCTGCTGCACTGCCTGGCCGGCATTATCCGCCCCGACACCGGCAGCGTCCGGCTGTTCCGCAGCGGTGCACCCGTGGAGGTCACGGCGCTGGACGACGACGCACGCTCAGCACTGCGCCGAAGCGACTTCGGTTTCGTTTTCCAACAGGGCCTGCTGATCCCCGAGCTGACGGCCGGGGAAAATGTGGCGCTGGCCCTGATGCTCAACGGGGCGCCGCGGGCGGAAGCGGAACAGGCAGCCGTGCAGGCTCTGGCCGCTCTCGGACTGGCCGGAATGGAACAGCGCCGCATCGGGGAGCTGTCCGGCGGACAGGCCCAGCGGGTGGCCATAGCGCGGGCACAGGTCAACGGTGCGCGGGTCCTGTTCGCGGACGAACCCACGGGTGCGCTGGATTCGCACACCTCCGCGGAAGTGATGGGGCTGCTGCTGCGCACCGTCGAGGGGACGGGGCGCTCCCTGGTGGTGGTCACCCACGACCCGTCAGTGGCCCGCTGGTGCGGCAGAGTGATCACCGTGGCTGACGGCCGGATTGTTGCCGACACGGCCGGTGCGGGACGGACCCGATGACCGCCCCCGCGCCCCTGCCCGCACGTCTGTCCGCCATTGACCGTCTTCTGGACTCTTCTCCGGTGGCCGTCCGCCTCACCTGGCTGCTGAACCGTCCCGGCACCGCCGGATGGGAGAAGGCGCTGCTGCCTGTCGCAGCGTTTGCCGTGGTCACCACCTTGCTGTTGACCGTCCTGTCCGGCGCCTTGTCCTTCCTGCAGTGGGGGGACGCTGAAGGGGATCTGTATCTGCTGCTGGCCTGCTTCGCGCTGCTGCTGCTGGTGTTGCCCCTCATCACCCTTGGTGGTTCCGCGGCGCGCCTTTCCGCCCGCCGGCGGGACGAGCACCTCTCAACGCTGCGCCTGCTCGGTGGCTCCGCCAGGACGGTGCGGCAGGTGACGGTCCTGGAGGCCACTGCCCAGGCACTGGCCGGCGCCGTCGCCGGGGTGGCCGGGTATCTGCTGTTCGCTCCGCTGGTCCAGCTGATCCACTTCCGCGGCGCAGCCCTTGGCGCTGCCTATTGGCTGCACCCGGCGGCTGGACTCGCCACAGTGCTGGCGGTGGTTCTGCTGGCCGCGGTCAGCTCCGCGGCCGGCCTGCGGAAAGTGGTGGTGTCACCCCTCGGGGTGCGGACCCGGGCCGCAGCCCAAAAGGTCCACTGGAGCCGGGCCGGGATTGCCGTGGCGGTTCTGGTTGCGGGCAGCCTGGCCCTGACGATTCCGGGCGCCGGAGCGGTGCTGGCCATCATGATGATCTTCGGCGTGTTTGCGGCCGGGATGTCAGTCCTCAACCTGGCCGGACCCTGGCTGGTTGCCCGCTCCGCCACCCGGCGCCTGCGGAGGGCACAGACGCCGGAGGCGCTGCTTGCCGCCCGGATCGTGCTGGATTCCCCCAAGGCCGCGTGGCGCCAGGTCAGTGCCCTGGCCCTGGTCTGCTTCACTGCCGTGGTTGCCGGTTCGGCCGCGGCGGCCGTGCAGGGCAGCCAGTCGGAGGGACCGGAAGACTTCCTGCTGCAGGACCTCATGACCGGTGTGCTGATCACGGTTGTTGCGGGGTTCCTGATGGTCGCCTGCTCCGCTGGCATCAACCAGGCAGCCACGGTCCTGGACCGCGGTGAGCTCTACCGCAGCCTGGACCGGATGGGCATGCCGAGGGGAGTGATCGAGGGCGCACGCATCAAGGCGGTGATGCAGCCCCTGCTGCTCGTATGCACCGCTTCCGTGACAGTGTCGGCGGTCCTGCTGTTCCCATTGGTGGGCGCCGCGCTGCTTTTCGCTCCGGCGTCGATGGTTATCCTCGCGGCAACCGTTGCCGTGGGAGTGGGGCTGGTGCGGGCAGGGCTTGCCGTCACGGCTCCGGTGCTGACCTCGGTGCTGGAGGACGGGCACTAAGCTGTCCCAATGTCCCAACCTCCGCCCGAGCCGTCACCAACAGCACTGCAGCGGTCCTGGATTCCAGCCGCCTGGCTGCTGGTAGGAATAGCCTCTTATGCAGGCGTCTTCATCAATGCGTTGTTCCCGCAGGGCAGGGAGGACCAATGGGACAGCATGCTGGTGAACGGGCTGGTTCTGGGGGTGGCAGCAATCCTCACCGGGTTGATGGTCTTTGTGCCGGCCAGCCCGCCCGCACGGGCGCTCCGGGTCGCTGTTTATGCCGTTCCGATCGGATTGCTGCTGCTTGTTCAGCTTCCGACGGGGTCGGTGGAGTTCATGGCCGCCCTTCTGCTGCCCTGGGCGCTGCTCACGGCCCTGTACGGGGTGAAGGGAGGGCTACCCGCCGGGTGGGGTTATACGGCCGCTTATCCTGCAGCCGGGGTGGCCGCGTGTTTGCTGATCGCGACCGTGTGGTTCAACGAACTGGTGTGGCTCATGCCTTTGCTGCCGGTTGCCCTGCTTCTGCGCCGCCGGTACCGGGGCAGCAGGCTCAGGATGGGTATGGAGGTCCTCCTCGCGGTGCTGCTGGCGGCGTGTATCGCCGCCGAGTTCGTCATCCTGCCGCAGGGGGAGTCCTGGCTGCCATACCGCAGCATCGTCGGGACGGCCTGCACCATCAGCGTTTTCTACACCGTCATCCTTCTCGGCCTCGCGCGCCTTGCCGGCCCCAAAGCGACAAGCCCTGCCGAAACAGGGTAATTTTCTTATGTGACTTCTTCCGATTCCAAGACTCCGTTCTACATCACCACAGCCATCTCCTACCCCAACGGCGAGCCCCACATCGGGCATGCGTATGAGCACATCGCCACCGACGCCATGGCGCGCTTCAAGCGCCTGGACGGCTACGACGTGTTCTTTATGACGGGTACGGACGAGCACGGGCTGAAGATGCAGCAGTCCGCGGACAAGGAAGGCATTACCGCCAAGGAACTCGCGGACCGCAACTCGGCCGCGTTTAAGCAGATGGAAGCGGACATGGGGAACTCCTATGACCGCTTCATCCGTACCACCGACGCCGACCACTATGCCGCCGCCCAGGCCATCTGGAAGCGGATGGAGGACAACGGGGACATCTACCTCTCCAAGTACTCCGGCTGGTATTCCGTCCGCGACGAGGCCTACTACAGCGAGGACGAGACCGAAGTCCGCGAGGACGGCGTGCGCTACTCCAAGGAAACCGACACGGAGGTGACCTGGACCGAGGAGGAGAGCTATTTCTTCCGGCTCTCCGCGTACCAGGATCGACTCCTGGCCCTCTATGAGTCCCAGCCGGACTTCGCCGCGCCGCGCTCGCGGTTCAACGAGGTCATCAGCTTTGTGAAGGGCGGACTGGAAGACCTCTCCATTTCCCGCACTACCTTCGACTGGGGCGTGCCCGTGCCCGGCAACCCGGACCACGTGATGTACGTGTGGGTGGACGCGCTGACCAACTACCTCACCGGCGTCGGTTTCCCCGATACCGAAAGCGAAACCTTTAAGAAGTACTGGCCGGCCGACGTCCACGTGATCGGCAAG
Source organism: Arthrobacter zhangbolii (assembly GCF_022869865.1). Classification (NCBI taxonomy): domain Bacteria; kingdom Bacillati; phylum Actinomycetota; class Actinomycetes; order Micrococcales; family Micrococcaceae; genus Arthrobacter; species Arthrobacter zhangbolii. The sequence continues at coordinate 2,311,876 of NZ_CP094984.1, read as the reverse complement.
GACATTTCACGCTTCCACGCCATTTTCTGGCCGGCGTTCCTGATGTCCGCCAAGCTGGAGCTGCCGAAGCGGATCATGATCCACGGCTTCCTGCACAACAAGGGCGTCAAGATGTCCAAGTCGCTGGGCAACGTGGTGGCCCCTAAGGACTGGGCTGACCAGTACGGCCTGGACTCGGTGCGCTTCTTCCTGCTCCGCGAGGTCCCGTTTGGTGCCGATGGCTCCTACAATCACGACGCCGTCGTCGGCCGGATGAACTCCGACCTTGCCAATAACCTAGGCAACCTGGCCCAGCGCTCCCTGTCCATGGTGGCCAAGAACTGCGGCGCAGCGGTGCCGCAGCCCGGTGATTTCACGCCGGAGGACACCGCCCTGCTGGAAGCTGCAGGCAACCTCCTGCAGATCTCCCGTGAAGCGTACGATGTGCAGGATTTCCACGGCGCGCTGGAAGCTACCTGGAAGGTCCTGGGGGACACCAACGCGTACTTTGCCGAGCAGGCGCCGTGGGTGCTGCGGAAGACCGACGTCGAACGCATGAACACGGTGCTGTATGTGACGCTCGAGGTGCTGCGGATTGTCGCCATCCTGATCCAGCCGGTGATGCCGGAGAGTGCGGCCAAGCTGCTGACGGTCCTTGGCCAGGACGACGACGCCGCGCGGCAGTTCAGCGCGATCGGCACGCCGCTGGTGCCGGGCACTGCGCTGCCGGCGCCCACACCCATCTTCCCGAAGTACGAGGAGCCGGCGGAATAGGCGGACACAAAAGAACACCCCCGACGATTCGTCGGGGGTGTTCTTTTGTTAGCGGGGCCCGGCTTAGTCCGTAGCCAGGAACCGCTCCACGGCTGTCTTCTCCATCACCTCGGCCACGGCCTCCTGCTGTCCGCGGGCCATCTCGATCAGTTCCTGAAGCCGCGCCGCGTTGAACCGGTGGTCGGTGCCGGAAAGCACCAGCAGTGTCCGCCACAGGGATTCCTTCATCCGGACCAGCGACTGCAGGGACTCAAGCTCCAGCTGCCCGGTGGCGCCGCCGCCGGTGCTCAGCGGATTCAGCGGACCCAGTTTCCCGGCTGCCGCGCCCACGGCCGCTGCGGCAGCCTTGGCCTTGCTCCTTGCATAGCCCAGGGCATGGATCAGGGATTCAAGTTCATCCCGTTCATCGGAAATTTCCTCCACCAGGCGGGCGAAGGTCTCCTCGTACGGTGATCCCTCCCATGTGCGCTGCGCGGCGGTGAACAGGCGGACGCCCGTCTCTGCGCCAATGAGGTGGTCATCCAGGTACGCGGCGAGTGATTCCCGTCCCGGGGTGAAATGTCCGGGGGCGGCATCCTGCTGGGTCATGCTGATCTCCTTACGCCTGCAGCCTGCCGGGCCAACGGTCCGGCATAAGCGTGCTTAGTAATTTGTCCTTCCCAGTATCCTTGCAGATCTGCGGCCCGACCGCGAGGCACATGCCCCGCGGCCGGGCCGCAGATCAGCCGCAGACCGGTCCCGGCCTGATTCAACGGGTCCGGTCAGTCGGCAGCGAGTCCGGCCACCGGCGAGAGGCGGGCGGCGCGACGGGCCGGGAGGACCGACGCCGCGAGGCCGGCCAGCAGCGCCACGGCCAGGACACCGAGCAGCTGCAGCCACGGAACCGACGGCTCCACCGAGGCGAAGGAGCCCAGCGCCGACTGCGCTCCGAGCCAGCCGTAAACCGAGCCGAGCACGGTGCCCATCAGGGCAGCCACCCCGGCGATCAGCACGGCTTCGAGTGCCAGCATGCCGCGTAGCTGTCCGCGGGTCAGGCCCAGTGCCCGCAGCAGGGACGACTCGCGGGTGCGTTCCAATACCGAGAGGGACAATGTGTTGGCCACACCCACCAGGGCAATCACCACGGCCACTCCCAGCAGGCCGGTGACCACCATCAGCAGGACGTCGATGACCTGGTCAAACGCGGCACGCTCAATCGCGGAACCGTTCACCGTGTACTCCTCCACATCCAGCCGTTCCGCCAGATCGGCGCGCAGGTCTATCAGGGCGGAGGTATTCAGGGTCTCCTCCACGGACAGCCAGAGCTCCGGCAACGGAACGTAGTCAGCGGAAGCGGGCAGCGGTGCAGGGCCACCCAGCTTCGCCGCCGTGTCGGCACTGATGAGCGGGCGCAGCTGTTTGCTGTTCGATTCCAGTACCTTCAGCTCCGCGGTGGAGCTCGCCCCGGTTACCGTCAGCGTTTCGGACTTGATGCCCTGCGGCATCAGGATGGTGTTGTCCGTGAGGACCAGGTCGGAATCCTGCAGGACCTTCGCCGCTTCAGCAGGATCCAGCGCGTACACGTCGTAGGCGCCGTATTCCTCCGTGTCGGTGGTACCGGCCAGGGGCACCAGGACAGCGTCCTGCACACCGTCAACGGCACGTGCGGTGTCCGCGTCGGCGGCGGTGAACGGACGGTCCTGGCCGGCAACGCTCACATCCACCGGGAACTCTCCCGCCAACACGTCGTCCAGGGAGGTCCGCGCCGTGGCGGCCCCGGTCATCATCATGGTGACCAGGGTGACGCCGATCAGCAGGGCGGAGGATGTTGCCGACGTACGCTGGGGGTTCCGGACGGCGTTGACCGCTGCTAGTTTGCCGGGCACTCCCAGCGGAGCAGCGATCCTGCCGACGGCCCGCACCAGACCCGGGACAAACAGCGTGGCGCACATCAGCACGCCCACAAAGCTCAGGATGCCGCCGGGCAGCGCCACCAGGAGGTCCGAGGAGACCGCACCGGCAGCAAGCAGGGCGGCACCGCCGGCCAGGAGCACCAGGCCGATGGCCAGGCGGACCCGCCCGCGCTTTGTTCCGGCCCGAACATCTTCGGCAGGGCGCAGGGCAGCCAGCGGGGCAACCGCGGTGGCGGCCCGGGCCGGAACCAGGGCGGACAGGACGGTCAGCAGGACACCCACCACCAGTCCGGCGACTACCGAGCCGGGGGAGACCGCCAGTGTGGCGAAGCCGCTTTCGGGAATGGTCTGCAGGTAGGCAATGATGCCGCCCACCAGGGCAACGGCGGCCAGGACACCGGCAACGGATGCGACTATGCCCACAATCAGGGCTTCCACGATGACGGAGCGGCGGATCTGCGAACGTTCGGCACCGATGCAGCGCAGCAGGGCAAGTTCGCGGGTGCGCTGGGCCACCAGCACGGAGAAGGTGTTGGAAACCACCAACGCGCAGACCAGCACCGCCACCGCGGCGAAGGCCAGCAGGATGATGGTCAGGGCATCGTCTCCGCCGGTGTACATGGCCACCAGGACATCGGTCTGCTCGGCAGCGGTACGGACAACCACCTCACCCATGCCCGCGGCGGAAAGCTCCTGCTCCACGGCGGCCCGCACCTCGTTCACGTCGGCGCCGTCGGCCAGCGCCAGTTGGATGGTGTCGAAGCCGTCTTCCGCGTTGGCGAATAATGCCGCGGTGGCGCCGGTGGCATAGAGCTGGGCATTGCCCATGCTGGTCGGGTCATCGGACGGGGCTACCAGTGCGGTGACTGTCAGCTCCACGGCAGCTGAATCGTCCGTTCCACCGGTGAGGCTAAGTACGGAGCCCTTCGACAGGCCCGCCCGCTCGGCGGTGTCGCTGTCCACGGCCACCTCGCCGTCGGACACCGGCAGCGAACCGTCGGTGACCTTTCCGGGGAAGAGCCCCGTGTACTCGGGAATGCTGTCCAGCTTGCCGTACACCGTGTCCCGGCCCGTGCCGAAGCTGACGTATCCCTGCTGCACCTCGTAGCTTCCCGCCACTCCGGGGAGGTCACGGACAATGGCGGCGGTGTCCTCGTCCAGCACCAGCGGATCGGACCGGAACAGGTTGCCGTTGAGGATCAGATCCGCGTTGCGGTAGCTCTGGCCGACGCTCTGGGTCAGCGAGGCCTTGGAGGAGGAATTAATGATCAGAGTGGCCGTCAGGAAGCCGACGGCGATGAGGACCGCCAGGGAGACCGCTATGAAACGGCGGGCGTTCAGGCGCACCTGCGCCAGCGCTACCTGCAACATGCCTTACGCCCCCAGCTTGGTCAGGGCGGCCAGTACGGTGTCCGGGGTGGGATTCGCCAGTTCGCCCACCAGTGCGCCGTCATTCATGAGCACAACCCGGTCCGCGTAGGAAGCGGCCACGGGATCGTGGGTGACCATGATGATGGTCTGGCCCATCTCCTTGGTGGAACGGCGGAGCAGGGAAAGGACCTCGGCTCCGGACTTGGAATCCAGGTTGCCGGTGGGCTCGTCTCCGAAGAGCACGTCCGGGCGGGTCAGCAGGGCACGGGCTACGGCCACGCGCTGCTGCTGGCCGCCGGAGAGTTCATGCGGCCGGTGCTTCAGCCGGCCGGTGAGGCCCAGGGTTTCGGTGATGCTTTCCAGCCAGGCCCGGTCCACCTTGCCGTTGGCCAGCGCGACGGGGAGGGTGATGTTCTGTTCGGCGGTAAGCGTGGGGACCAGGTTGAAGGACTGGAAAACGAAGCCCACGGAGTCCCGGCGAAGGCGGGTCAGTGCGGCGTCGTTAAGTCCGGTGAGTTCGGTGCCGCCAATCCAGATGCGTCCCGAGTCGGAGGTATCCAGGCCGGCCAGGCAATGCATCAGGGTCGACTTTCCGGAGCCGGACGGACCCATAATGGCCGTGAAGGTGCCGGTTTCAAAGCTCACGTCCACATCCCGAAGGGCGTGGACCCGGGTTTCACCGGTGCCGTACGTCTTGTTCAGCTTCTGCGCGGCTGCGGCCAGGCGGGTTTTCCCCGTGCCGGGGACAGGATTCTGCTGTGCGAGTGTTGTCATGGTTCCCACGCTATGCCCGCGGCGTCATGGGCCACATCGAGCCGGGGGACGGTTCCCGGGGAACCGGCCTCATACCGTGGGTGGAAGGGCGCCGGCCAGCCGGTAGGACTCGTGCAGCATTTCTGCCAGCTCATCCTGCGGAACGTATGCCAGCCGCACCAGGACCAGCAGCGGAGAGGACTCGTGATGCGGGGTCCAGAAGTAGATGTCCGGGTGCAGCGCCGCCAGTGCCTCCCGTTCCGCACTTTTGACCGTCAGGGAGTCTTCATCCCACATCCGGGCCATCAGCGTGCGGGCAAACCAGGCGGGCTGCTTCCAGCTGAGCCGTTCCGAGACGCCGGGCAGGGAGAGGCAGACCTGACGGACGTCCTCGACAGTGGCCGTGCGCCGTCCCCGTTCCATGCCCCTAGGGTGCGACTATGCCCGTCTCGTACGCAATAACCACGGCCTGCACCCGGTCCCGGGCGCCCAGCTTGGCCAGGATATGGCCCACGTGGGTTTTGACCGTTGCCTCCGAGAGGAAGAGCTTCGCTGCGATCTCAGGATTGGAGAGGCCCTGGGCTATCAGGGTGAAAACCTCGTGTTCGCGCGGCGTCAGGGTTTCGACGGCGGCGGCATGCGGGCTTCCGGGTGTTCCGGCGGTGCGCAGCATGGGGGCAACGTGGTCCAGCAGGCGGCGGGTGGTGGACGGCGCAATCACCGCGTCACCGCGGTGCACGGTGCGGATGGCTTCCAACAGCTCCTCGGGCGGGGCGTCCTTGAGCAGAAAGCCGCTGGCGCCGGCCTGGATGGCGGAAAGCGCGTACTCATCCAGGTCGAAGGTGGTCAGCACCACCACCTTCACGTCTTCGTTACGCTCCCCGCCGTTTCCGGCGTCGAGGATCCGGGAGGTGGCCTCGATGCCGTCCATTCCCGGCATCCGGACGTCCATCAGCACAACGTCGGCCCGTACGGCGGCCAGTGCGGCCAGTGCCTCGTGTCCGTTGCCGGCTTCGGCAACCACCTCGAGATCCGGCTGTGAATTGATCAGCATGCGGAAACCTCCGCGCACCAGCTGCTGGTCATCCACCAGGACCACCCGGATGGGGTCGGCGGAAGGGAGCGGTGTTTCGGACGCTGCGGTCCAGGGGGAATCCGGCACTATGCCTAGGCCTCCGTGTAGGGGATGAATGCTTCAACGCGGAATCCTCCGCCGGCCGCCGGAGCAGCCTTTAGGGTTCCATCGTAAAGCGCCAGCCGCTCGCCCATCCCCTTGATGCCCTGTCCGGCGCCGTCGCTGTCGATGGCTGCAGCGGCACCTATCCCGTTGTCCGTGACAGTGAGGGCCAGCCCCCGCGGTGACCACTGGAGGTCAACAGCCGCCCGGGCGCTGGGACCGGCATGCTTCAGCACGTTGGTCAGGGATTCCTGGATGACTCTGTACGCGCTGAGCTCAGCGCCCGGCGGCAGGGGCCGGCGGGGCGCGCCGTCCACCTGCACGGAAACATCCACCCCGCCGCGCCGGACAGAGTCCACCAACGCATCAACATCTGCCAGAGAGGGCAGGGGGCGGGTGGAGGCTGCTTCGTCGCCGCGGAGCACGCCGAGCAGGCGGCGCATTTCGCGCAGGGAGCTCCGCCCGGTTTCGGCGATCACGCCCAGGGTGCGCGGGGCGACGTCCGGATCGTCGGCGCTTGCATACCGCGCGCCGTCGGCCTGCGTAATGATCACCGAGAGCGAGTGCGCCACAATGTCATGCATCTCCCGGGCAATGTGGCTGCGTTCGTCCGCGGCGGCCAGGTCCCGCTCCTGCTGGCGTTCAATCTCCAGGCGGTGGGCGCGGTCCTGGAGCGCCTGCATCGCCAGGCGCCGGGTGCGGGCCAGGTCCCCGAAGGTCCAGAAGACCAGGACCACCGCATCAACGGCGATGACCAATATGAGCATCGGGATGAACCCGGTAGTCCCGGGAAGGCTGCCTCCCATGGCCGGCGCAATGAAATACACCAGCACAAAGGCCATGCCGCCAGCCAGCGCCAGCCCCAGCCCGGCCAGGCTTGCCCACCGTGGAGCGAAGGCAGCCAGCGAGTAGACCATGCCCAGGACAAGAATGTCAGCCGGCAACCCCGTCTCCGGGACCAGGAACAGGGAGAGGATGCAGGCGGTGGCCTGGACCGCCGCTGCCGGTACGGGCCTGGTGCGGCGCCAGGCCATGCTCATGCAGATGGCTGTCGACAACAGGAATTCGACCGGCTGCCAGCGGCCGATGAGCAGGACCGGCACCGCGAGGAACAGGGTGAAGCCCAGGGCGGAGCACAGGTCCACCTTGGCGGGGTTTGCCTGCATCCAGGCATAGATACGTCGGTGCAGGAGCATGGACAACAACTTTAGGCCCCTCGTTCCTCCGGCGCGTCATGCCAGGGGTGGAATTCTCGCCGCAGTGTTCAGCATGTGAGATGGGTTGTCCGGCATCCGGACCGTCTTTCTATGATGGGCGTTATGAGCGAAGAACAGTCCAAAGTCATTTCCCTGGCCGTGATCCCGGGCGACGGAATCGGCCCGGAGGTTACGGCCGAAGCAGTGAAGGTGCTGAACAAGGTCACCGCGGGCGGACCAGCCCGGTTTGACCTGACCGAGTATGAGCTCGGGGCTGAGCACTGGCTGGCAACGGGGGAGACCCTGCCGGATAAGACACTGGACGCACTCAAGGGCCATGACGCGATTCTTTTCGGAGCCGTGGGTGTGGCGCCCGGGGACACGAGCATGCCCTCGGGGCTGATTGAACGCGAGCTGCTGCTCAAGCTGCGCTTCAGCCTGGACCACTACGTAAACCTCCGCCCGTCCAAGCTGTACACGGGAGTTGACAGCCCGCTGGCCAATCCCGGAGACGTCGATTTCATCGTGGTTCGCGAAGGAACCGAGGGGCCATATGCCGGCAACGGGGGAGTGCTCCGTGAGGGAACCCCGCAGGAGATCGCCACCGAAGTTTCGCTCAACACCGCCTACGGCGTCGAGCGCGTGGTTCGTGATGCCTTCCGCCGGGCCTCGCAGCGGCCGCGCCGGAAGCTGACGCTGGTGCATAAGCACAACGTGCTGGTGAACGCCGGGCGCCTGTGGAAGCGAACCGTGGAAAAGGTGGCCGCGGAATTCCCCGAGGTCACCCACGACTACCTGCACGTGGACGCCGCCACCATCTTTATGGTGAGTGATCCCTCACGGTTCGACGTCATCGTCACGGACAACCTCTTCGGCGACATCATCACCGACCTGGCTGCCGCGATCACCGGTGGCATTGGTTTGGCGGCCTCCGGCAACATCAACATGGACCGCACCTACCCGTCCATGTTCGAACCCGTACACGGCTCTGCCCCGGACATCGCCGGGCAGCAGAAAGCTGATCCCACCGCAGCCATCCTCTCGGCTGCCCTGCTGCTGGAGCACCTGGGATTCGATGATGAAGCCGCGCGGATACAGCAGGCCGTCGCCGCGGATCTCGCCAACCGGGGCGGAAAACGCCGTACCACCGCCGAAGTGGGCGATGCCATCGCCGCCGCGGTGTCATAAGCTCAGTCATAGCCAATAAGTAGTCGTCGAACGGGTTTTTGCCGTTCACCGTGGAGGAATCATGACCGTCAGCGCACTGGAATTCACCCAGGAGCTTTCCACCAACCCGAAGTCCGCCTCCGAGCGGGCCACCATCCTGGCGAACCCCGGATTCGGCGACTACTTCACCGACCACACCGCCGTCATTGACTGGAAGGCGGCCGAAGGCGGAGAAGCCCAGTGGCAGAACGCCCGCATTGAGCCCTACGGACCCATCTCCATCGATCCGGCAGCCGGCGTCCTGCACTACGGGCAGGAGATCTTCGAGGGCCTGAAGGTATACCGGCACGCAGACGGTTCCGTGGTGAGTTTCCGCCCCGAAGCCAATGCTGCACGCCTGAACCTCTCCGCCCGCCGGCTTGCGCTGCCCGAGCTTCCCGAGGAACTTTTCCTGGAGTCCATCCGCCGGCTGGTGGCCCTGGACCAGGACTGGATCCCGGACGGCGACGGCGCCGCGCTCTACCTGCGCCCGTTCATGATCGCCACCGAGGCGTTCCTGGGTGTCCGTCCGGCCCGCGAGGTGTCCTACCGCGTGATTGCCTCGCCGGCGGGGAACTACTTTGGCGGGGAACTGAAGCCGGTTTCCATCTGGCTTTCCTCCAAGTACGCCCGCGCCGGCCGCGGCGGCACCGGTGAAGCAAAGTGCGGCGGCAACTACGCTGCCTCACTCATCGCCCAGATGGAAGGCGAAGCCAACGGCTGCAAGCAGGTGCTGTTCCTGGATGAATTCAACGACAACGCCGTGGAAGAGCTTGGCGGCATGAATGTCTTCTTCGTCTTCAAGGACGGACGCCTGGTCACCCCCGCACTCTCCGGCACCATCCTGCACGGAATCACGCGCTCTTCCGTTCTGCAGCTGGGCCGGGACCGCGGCATGGACGTTCAGGAACGCAAGATCACCCTGGATGAATGGCGCGACGGCGTTGCCTCCGGTGAAATCACCGAAGTCTTCGCGTGCGGCACGGCAGCGGTCATCACTCCCGTGGGCCAGCTGAAGTCTGAAACTGAGGTCATCGGATCCGCGGACGCGAAGCCGGGAGAAGTCACCATGTCCATCCGCGAGCAGCTGCTCGGCATCCAGACCGGCACCGTGGAGGATACCCACGGCTGGCTGACCCGCCTGGCCTAGGAACCCATGTCAACCACCGAACAGCTTCCGGATTCCGGGCTGGTCCGCAGCAGCGAGCTCAGCCGCGTCCGGCTCGCCCCGAACCCGGGGCCCATGTCCCTTGACGGCACCAACAGCTACGTTTTGGCTGCCCCGGGATCCGGAAGCACGGTGGTGGTGGACCCGGGTCCGCTGGACGAGGAGCATCTGCAGGCCCTGGCCGGCGCCGGAACCGTGGAACTGGTGTTGATTACCCACCGGCACCCTGACCACACCGAGGCGAGCCGGCGGTTCGCGGAGCTGACGGGTGCACCGGTCCGCGCACTTGATCCGAAGTACTGCATCGGAGCGGATCCGCTCGGCGCCGATGAAAGCATTAAGGCCGCCGGACTCCAGATCAGGGTCCTGGCGACGCCCGGGCACACCTCGGACTCGGTGTGTTTCTGGCTTCCCGACGACGGCGGCAACGGCTCCGTGCTTACCGGAGACACCATCCTGGGGCGGGGGACCACGGTGCTGGACTATCCGGACGGGACCCTGGGGGACTACCTGCAGACACTGGAGATGCTGGCTGACCTCGGTGCCGCCACGGTTCTTCCCGGACACGGGCCCGTTCAACCGGATCTGAGCTCACTGGTCCTGACCTACCGGGACCACCGGGAAGAGCGGCTGGAACAGATTCGTACCGCCCTGGACCACATCGGTTCCAACGCCGGCGCCGGGGACATCGCAGACCTGGTCTACGCGGATGTGCCGGCCAACGTGCGTGCCGCCGCCGAGCTGTCGGTGGCTGCACAGCTGGCGTACCTCCGCGGCAACGGATAGGCACCCGCCCGGCAGGGGATGGGCGCGCGCCCGGCAGGGGATGGGACCCGGCCGCCAGATGATCCGCTTTGCCGTCCGGTGGCCGGCCTGTTTATGCGACGAGGGTTAATGTGACGAGGCTGACCGGGTACCGGCTTGCGTAGAGGGGAGCTGCAGGTTTTACGATGGATACACCGGCCGAAACACTGGCCCGCACAGCCGGATTTGCAGTGTTGCGGACAGCGTGCGGCAGGTCACTTCGATCCGGTTTGCAAGGACCGGGCGGGGTGTGTAAAGTAATTGAAGTCGCCGCGGCAGGGACGCTGAGAAAGCGCCCGAGCATGGCGGCCAAACCCCTTCGAAAATCAGAGTCCAACTCCCGTGCCCTTCACCGGGCCGGCGGAAAAGACTCCGGTTCACGCTGGGGCCGGAACGGCGGTACAAACGCTTTTCACGGGATTCCGACAGGAAAACCGCGAATTGCAAATAACGCCGGAATGGAATAAGATAATAAAACATTGCAGCGAAGAAGAAAAGGAAAACATTGTTTTCCCGAGTATTTTCGGATTGCGTCTGTTGTTTGAGAACTCAATAGTGTGCCAAGTTTATTGATACCAATTTATTTTGATTGGTTGAATCGACCGTGTCCGCCCACCCCGTGGGTATGGAACGGTTTTTTTAGCCGGTTTCGAATTTAGTGCAGTGCCTGGCGGCCAATTTTCCTTGGCCCCGGCATTGTGTCTGTAAAACATTTACGGAGAGTTTGATCCTGGCTCAGGATGAACGCTGGCGGCGTGCTTAACACATGCAAGTCGAACGATGACTTCTGTGCTTGCACAGAATGATTAGTGGCGAACGGGTGAGTAACACGTGAGTAACCTGCCCTTGACTTCGGGATAAGCCTGGGAAACCGGGTCTAATACCGGATACGACCTCCTGGCGCATGCCATGGGGGTGGAAAGCTTTATGCGGTTTTGGATGGACTCGCGGCCTATCAGCTTGTTGGTTGGGGTAATGGCCCACCAAGGCGACGACGGGTAGCCGGCCTGAGAGGGTGACCGGCCACACTGGGACTGAGACACGGCCCAGACTCCTACGGGAGGCAGCAGTGGGGAATATTGCACAATGGGCGAAAGCCTGATGCAGCGACGCCGCGTGAGGGACGAATGCCTTCGGGTTGTAAACCTCTTTCAGCAGGGAAGAAGCGAAAGTGACGGTACCTGCAGAAGAAGCGCCGGCTAACTACGTGCCAGCAGCCGCGGTAATACGTAGGGCGCAAGCGTTATCCGGAATTATTGGGCGTAAAGAGCTCGTAGGCGGTTTGTCGCGTCTGCTGTGAAAGCCCGGGGCTCAACCCCGGGTCTGCAGTGGGTACGGGCAGACTAGAGTGATGTAGGGGAGACTGGAATTCCTGGTGTAGCGGTGAAATGCGCAGATATCAGGGAACACCGATGGCGAAGGCAGGTCTCTGGGCATTAACTGACGCTGAGGAGCGAAAGCATGGGGAGCGAACAGGATTAGATACCCTGGTAGTCCATGCCGTAAACGTTGGGCACTAGGTGTGGGGGACATTCCACGTTTTCCGCGCCGTAGCTAACGCATTAAGTGCCCCGCCTGGGGAGTACGGCCGCAAGGCTAAAACTCAAAGGAATTGACGGGGGCCCGCACAAGCGGCGGAGCATGCGGATTAATTCGATGCAACGCGAAGAACCTTACCAAGGCTTGACATGAACCGGAAAGACCTGGAAACAGGTCCCCCACTTGTGGCCGGTTTACAGGTGGTGCATGGTTGTCGTCAGCTCGTGTCGTGAGATGTTGGGTTAAGTCCCGCAACGAGCGCAACCCTCGTTCTATGTTGCCAGCGCGTTATGGCGGGGACTCATAGGAGACTGCCGGGGTCAACTCGGAGGAAGGTGGGGACGACGTCAAATCATCATGCCCCTTATGTCTTGGGCTTCACGCATGCTACAATGGCCGGTACAAAGGGTTGCGATACTGTGAGGTGGAGCTAATCCCAAAAAGCCGGTCTCAGTTCGGATTGAGGTCTGCAACTCGACCTCATGAAGTTGGAGTCGCTAGTAATCGCAGATCAGCAACGCTGCGGTGAATACGTTCCCGGGCCTTGTACACACCGCCCGTCAAGTCACGAAAGTTGGTAACACCCGAAGCCGGTGGCCTAACCCCTTGTGGGAGGGAGCCGTCGAAGGTGGGACCGGCGATTGGGACTAAGTCGTAACAAGGTAGCCGTACCGGAAGGTGCGGCTGGATCACCTCCTTTCTAAGGAGCACCTCAGGACGGTATGTCCGGCCACAGCGTCGGATGTGTCTCCTGCAGGAGATGCCCATATCGGAGACATCTGTTCTCCGGTGGGTGCTCAAGGGTGGAATATCAATGGATAGGCGCCGGCGTGATGCCCGGATCGGTGAGTACGGTCTTCCCCTTGGGGGTCCTGGAAAGCGTTGGTTCGGGCGGGTATGCCGGTTGACCGTTTGGCACACTGTTGGGTCCTGAGACAACAGGACCGTGGGTAATGATCCGGGCTTTGCGGCCGGGGTGGTTGTTCATGGTTGTGGTTTGTTTCTGTTTGTTCCTGCGCATGCCGGATACATCACGGGTTTCGCCTCTTTGCGGGGGTGTCCGGGTGTGGATGGGTGTGACGGGGTTGTTGTTTGAGAACTACATAGTGGACGCGAGCATCTTAAAAATTATTAAGTGCAATTTCAGAAAAACCTGGTAGATCCCGGTGCTGTCCCCTTGCGGGGCGGTGGCGGGGTGTGACCGTGGTTTTCTCGATAGCGATAATTAATTATTGATCTTTGTGGTCAAGTTTTTAAGGGCACACGGTGGATGCCTTGGCATCAGGAGCCGAAGAAGGACGTAGGAATCTGCGATAAGCCTGGGGAGTTGATAACCGAACTTTGATCCCAGGATGTCCGAATGGGGAAACCCCGCCCGGCGCGCGAGTGACCGGGTGACCCGCATCTGAACACATAGGGTGCGTGGAGGGAACGTGGGGAAGTGAAACATCTCAGTACCCACAGGAAGAGAAAACAACAGTGATTCCGTAGTAGTGGCGAGCGAACGCGGAAGAGGCTAAACCAGTGGTGTGTGATAGCGGCGGGCGTTGCATCACTGGGGTTGCGGGACTTTCCGTACCGATTCTGCCGGATCGGTGGTGAGTGCAGATGCATAGGTGAACTGGTTTGAAAGCCAGGCCGTAGAGGGTGTTAGCCCGTAACCGGAATGTATGCTGCCGCTTGGAGAGGATCCCAAGTAGCACGGGGCCCGAGAAATCCCGTGCGAATCTGCCAGGACCACCTGGTAAGCCTAAATACTCCTGATGACCGATAGCGGACAAGTACCGTGAGGGAAAGGTGAAAAGTACCCCGGGAGGGAGTGAAATAGTACCTGAAACCGTGTGCCTACAAACCGTTGGAGCAGCCTTGTAGCTGTGACAGCGTGCCTTTTGAAGAATGAGCCTGCGAGTTAGTGTTACGTCGCGAGGTTAACCCGTGTGGGGAAGCCGTAGCGAAAGCGAGTCTGAACAGGGCGTTGCAGTGGCGTGATCTAGACCCGAAGCGGAGTGATCTACCCATGGCCAGGTTGAAGCGACGGTAAGACGTCGTGGAGGACCGAACCCACTTCAGTTGAAAATGGAGGGGATGAGCTGTGGGTAGGGGTGAAAGGCCAATCAAACTCCGTGATAGCTGGTTCTCCCGAAATGCATTTAGGTGCAGCGTTGCGTGTTTCTTACCGGAGGTAGAGCTACTGGATGGCTAATGGGCCCTACAAGGTTACTGACGTCAGCCAACTCCGATGCCGGTAAGTGAGAGCGCAGCAGTGAGACTGTGGGGGATAAGCTTCATAGTCGAGAGGGAAACAGCCCAGACCACCAACTAAGGCCCCTAAGCGTGTGCTAAGTGGGAAAGGATGTGGAGTTGCCCAGACAACCAGGAGGTTGGCTTAGAAGCAGCCACCCTTGAAAGAGTGCGTAATAGCTCACTGGTCAAGTGATTCCGCGCCGACAATGTAGCGGGGCTCAAGTACACCGCCGAAGTTGTGGCATTCAGATATAGATAAGCCTTCGTGGTTCAGTCGTCTGGATGGGTAGGGGAGCGTCGTGTGGGCAGTGAAGCTGCGGTGTAAACCAGTGGTGGAGCCTACACGAGTGAGAATGCAGGCATGAGTAGCGAAAGACGGGTGAGAAACCCGTCCGCCGAATGATCAAGGGTTCCAGGGTCAAGCTAATCTGCCCTGGGTAAGTCGGGACCTAAGGCGAGGCCGACAGGCGTAGTCGATGGACAACGGGTTGATATTCCCGTACCGGCGAAGAACCGCCCATACCAAGCAGGGGACACTAACCGTCCGGAGCCTGCCCGAGCATCCTTGTGGTGTGAGGGTTTTGGCCGAGCACGGGACCTGATCCTGGGAGGTAAGCGTATTAACAGGTGTGACGCAGGAAGGTAGCCGGGCCAGGCGATGGTTGACCTGGTCTAAGGATGTAGGGTCCGTGATAGGTAAATCCGTCACGGTGTCTTTGATGACGATCCTGAGATCCGACGGGACCCCCTCACGGGGGGATCCGGTGATCCTATGCTGCCTAGAAAAGCATCGGCGCGAGGTTCCAGCCGCCCGTACCCCAAACCGACACAGGTGATCAGGTAGAGAATACTAAGGCGATCGAGAGAATTATGGTTAAGGAACTCGGCAAAATGCCCCCGTAACTTCGGGAGAAGGGGGGCCCCAACCTTGATGGACACTTGCTGTCCGGAGGGGATCGGGGCCGCAGAGACCAGGGGGAAGCGACTGTTTACTAAAAACACAGGTCCGTGCGAAGTCGCAAGACGATGTATACGGACTGACTCCTGCCCGGTGCTGGAAGGTTAAGAGGACCGGTTAGCCCTTACGGGCGAAGCTGGGAATTTAAGCCCCAGTAAACGGCGGTGGTAACTATAACCATCCTAAGGTAGCGAAATTCCTTGTCGGGTAAGTTCCGACCTGCACGAATGGAGTAACGACTTCCCCGCTGTCTCAACCATAAACTCGGCGAAATTGCAGTACGAGTAAAGATGCTCGTTACGCGCAGCAGGACGGAAAGACCCCGAGACCTTTACTATAGTTTGGTATTGGTGTTCGGTGTGGCTTGTGTAGGATAGGTGGGAGACTGTGAGACCCGGACGCCAGTTCGGGTGGAGTCATCGTTGAAATACCACTCTGGTCATACTGGATATCTAACTTCGGCCCGTAATCCGGGTCAGGGACAGTGCCTGATGGGTAGTTTAACTGGGGCGGTTGCCTCCTAAAGAGTAACGGAGGCGCCCAAAGGTTCCCTCAGCCTGGTTGGCAATCAGGTGGCGAGTGTAAGTGCACAAGGGAGCTTGACTGTGAGAGAGACATCTCGAGCAGGGACGAAAGTCGGGACTAGTGATCCGGCGGTACATTGTGGAATGGCCGTCGCTCAACGGATAAAAGGTACCTCGGGGATAACAGGCTGATCTTGCCCAAGAGTCCATATCGACGGCATGGTTTGGCACCTCGATGTCGGCTCGTCGCATCCTGGGGCTGGAGTAGGTCCCAAGGGTTGGGCTGTTCGCCCATTAAAGCGGTACGCGAGCTGGGTTTAGAACGTCGTGAGACAGTTCGGTCCCTATCCGCTGCGCGCGCAGGAAATTTGAGAAGGGCTGTCCTTAGTACGAGAGGACCGGGACGGACGAACCTCTGGTGTGTCAGTTGTACTGCCAAGTGCACCGCTGATTAGCTACGTTCGGATGGGATAACCGCTGAAAGCATCTAAGCGGGAAGCCCGCTTCGAGATGAGATTTCCATACACCTTGTGTGTGAGAGGCCCCCAGCCAGACCACTGGGTTGATAGGCCGGATGTGGAAGCGGGGACTAAAGACCCGTGAAGCTGACCGGTACTAATAGGCCGATAACTTACACCACACCAACATCTGGGGAAACACGACTTCAAACGGTTTCCCAACGTACAGGGTGTTGTTGATCATGCTGCTTGCGTCCACTATGTGGTTCCCGGATAACAACCCTGGTTGTTGGCCGTGGAACAAAAAAACTGAATATCACTTCGTCTAAGGACGTTCGTGACCCAATGTTTTCCCCTCTGCACACCCGGTTTTTTGGCCGGTGGTTGTGCGGGTGCGGGTAGTAGGGTTACGGCGGTCATAGCGTGGGGGAAACGCCCGGTCCCATTCCGAACCCGGAAGCTAAGACCCACAGCGCCGATGGTACTGCATCCGGGAGGATGTGGGAGAGTAGGTCACCGCCGGACAAATTGTGAAGGGTGAGGCCCGTACCAGTGTTGGTACGGGCCTCACTTGTTTAACCCCACACCAGGGATGCCGGCGGCCCTGGTGCGCAAAATCACGAATGTCTTCTCTGCTGGAGGGGTCCTGTGTGCGTGGCCGTACCTGCATGCCGGCGCAGTTTCTCCACTAGGCTTAGAAGCATGCGTATTGCTCGATTTGTACAGGACAGTGACCCCGCCTACGGCGTGGTCGGCGGAGAAGAAGGCAACGAAGAAATTGCCGTTATCAAGGGAGACCCGTTCTTTTCGGGTGTCCAGCTGACGGGGGAGCGGCACAAGCTCGAGGACGTACGTCTGCTGGCCCCGATTATTCCGCGCAGCAAGGTGGTGGGTATCGGCCGCAACTATGCCGACCACGCTGCGGAGATGGGCAACGACGTCCCTCCGGCGCCGCTGATGTTCCTCAAGCCCAACACCTCGGTCATCGGACCCAACGATCCCGTGGTGCTGCCCTCGTTCTCGGATGAGGTGTCCTATGAAGCCGAGCTCGCCGTCGTCATCGGCCGTATCTGCAAGGACGTCCCGGTTGAACGCGTGAACGAAGTGATTTTCGGCTACACGTGCGCCAATGATCTGACGGCACGCGACGCCCAGCGGACCGACGACCAGTGGGCACGCGCCAAGGGCTTTGATACCTCCTGCCCGCTGGGTCCGTGGATTGAAACCGAACTGGACCCGGAGAACACCGAGGTCCGCGGTTACCTGGACGGCGAGCTGGTGCAGGACGGCAACACGAGTTCGATGATCTGGGGTGTCAAGGAGCTGGTCTCCTACGTTTCCCAGGCCTTCACCCTGCTGCCCGGCGACGTTATCCTCACCGGCACGCCTGCCGGCGTCGGAATCATCAGCGACGGACAGCGCTTTGAGGTCGACATTGAAGGAATCGGCCGGCTGGTAAACACCGTCCGCAGCTGATGCGTCGCGGAGCGGGCAGGGACCGGCATCGGCTTCATGCCGGAGCAACGCCGGCTGCCCTGATATGGTCGGCCGCGCTCCTGGCCGTTCCGTTCCTCAGCTTTGCGCCGGCGCAGGCGCTTCCCTGGGGGCTCGGGGCTGCCCTGCTGTTGGGAGTCTTTCCACCGGTCCTGGTGGCATACCTGAAAAAGCGCAATGACCTGCGCCGGTTCGGTCCGTCGTCGCTGCCTCCGGTAGTGCTGGGCGCGGCCGCGCTGGGCTTTATGCTCCAGCGGCTCATTCTGTGGCTGGACGGGCCGCTGGCGCTTTCCGCAGCCGTGTTTGCGCTGCTGGCGGCCGCTATGGTGCTGCTGGTGGCCAACGCATTCACCGCCTGGTCATGGCTGGATGTCACGCTCGGTGCCGGCATCGTCATGTTCGGGTCGCTGGCCGCGCTGCTCTTCACAGGGCCGGTGGGGACAGCGCTGGCTGCTGCCGTGGTCCTTATACTGCTCGTCGTGATCCTGCGGCGCGCGCGGGCAGGATCTCCGCTGCAGCACCTTGCCGGGGCAGCCGCCGGCACCGCGGCGGGCGGCGGTATCTTCCTTTGGCTCCTCGCCTACGCACGTTAGGCCATGCGTAGAGGCAGAAGAGACTAAACTGGGAAGCATCATGACTAATGCGCCCACACCCTTAGCTGACCTTCCCACCGTTACCGATGCCACGCCCGTGCGCGTGCGTTTCTGCCCGTCCCCCACGGGCACCCCGCACGTCGGCCTGATCCGGACCGCCCTGTTCAACTGGGCCTACGCCAAGCACACCAAGGGCACCATGGTGTTCCGCATCGAAGACACGGATACCGCCCGTGACAGCGAGGAAAGCTACCTCCAGCTCCTCGACGCGCTGAAGTGGCTCGGCATCACCTGGGATGAAGGCGTGGAAGTGGGCGGCCCGCACGAGCCGTACCGCCAGTCCCAGCGGGGTGAGATCTACCAGGATGTTATTGCCAAGCTGCGCGACGCCGGTTACGTCTACGAGTCCTACTCCACGCCGGAGGAGATTGAGGCGCGCCACCGTGCTGCTGGCCGCGACATCAAGCTCGGCTATGACAACTATGACCGCGATCTGACGCCCGAACAGATCGAAGCCTTCAAAGCCGAAGGCCGTTCCCCGGTGCTGCGCGTGCGGATGCCGGACGAGGACATTACCTTCACTGACTTGGTGCGCGGCGACATCACGTTCAAGGCCGGCACGGTTCCCGACTTTGTGGTGGTCCGCGCCAACGGTGCCCCGCTCTACACCCTCGTGAACCCGGTGGACGATGCCCTGATGGGGATCACCCACGTGCTGCGCGGCGAGGACCTGCTGTCCTCCACGCCCCGCCAGATTGCCCTCTACCGGGCACTGATCGACGTCGGCGTTGCCGAATACATGCCGCTGTTCGGGCACCTGCCCTACGTGATGGGCGCCGGCAATAAGAAGCTGTCCAAGCGCGATCCGGAGTCCAGCCTCTTCCTGCACCGCGAACGCGGTTTTATCCCCGAAGGCCTGCTGAACTACCTGTCCCTGCTGGGCTGGTCGCTGTCCGCGGATGAGGATATCTTCACCGTGCAGCAGCTGGTGGAAAACTTCGACATCCACGACGTGCTGGCCAACCCGGCGCGGTTCGATTTGAAGAAGGCCGAAGCCATCAACGGCACACACGTGCGGATGCTCGAGGCCGAAGACTTCCGCAACCGGCTGGTCCCGTACCTGCAGCACGCCGGCCTGGTGGGGGAGACTCTGACCGCCCGGGAAGAGGAAATCCTCACCGAAGCCGCCCCGCTGGTCCAGGAAAGGATCACGCTGCTCGGCGAGGCTCCGGACATGCTCGGGTTCCTCTTCAAGGCCGACGACGCCGTTGACGTTGCCGACGACGCGCGCAAGGGCCTCCCGGCTAACCTGGCCGAGGTGCTAGATGCGGCACTGACCGCTCTGGACGGAGTGGAGGAGTGGACCGCGGAAAACATCCAGGCGGCACTGCGCCAGGCTCTGGTGGAAGAGATGGGCATCAAGCCGCGGCTGGCCTTCGGACCTGTGCGTACTGCCATTTCCGGACGCCGCATTTCACCGCCGCTGTTCGAGTCCATGGTTATCCTTGGCCGGGACTCCTCCTTGGCCCGGATTCGTTCCTTCCGCGCCGCCGCGTAGGGACATGAGGATGGCCAGGTCTGTCGACGCGGTGCTGTTCGACATTGATGAAACACTGGTGGACCTGCAGGCTGCCATGGGCACCACGCTGCAGGCAGTCAGTGCGGAAGACCTGGCACATTTCACGGCGGCGGATTGGGACGCGTATACGTCCCTGTTCGCCGCCGACCCGCAGGGTCACTACGACGCTTACCTTGCCGGGCACCTGAGCTTCGCCGACCAGCGGGTGCTCCGGCTGCAGCATGCCCGCGAACGGGCTGGATTGGCACCGCTGGACAGCGATGCCGCGAGGGCCTGGAACGATGCCTATGAGCAGATACTTCCCCGTCATTTCTGCGCCTTTGATGACGTGGTTCCGCTGCTGGACGCATTGGATGAACGGGGCATCGCCTATGGGGCGGTCAGTAACAACGTCCACGATTACCAGCGTGCCAAGCTGGACGCCGCCGGACTGGAGCGGCTCCGGGTGCTGGTGGGCATCGATACCGTTGGTGCCGCCAAACCGGACCCGGCTATCTTCCACGAAGGAGCGCGGCTCGTCGGCAGCCTGCCGGCACGGACGGCGTATGTGGGGGACAACCTGATTGTGGACGCCATCGGCGCCCACGACGCCGGCCTGACCGGCGTCTGGCTGGACCGCGAGGACAACCCCTCACCGGTGCGGGGAGACAATACGGCGGTCCCCGCCGGGGTGTTCACGGTTGGCACGCTGATGGAGGTTCTTGGCCTGCTCTGACAGGTGCCCCGGATCGGACAAGGAGCCGGTTTTGTACTTGCTCCGAAAGCCGTGTATAGTAATAACTCGTGCTGAGGGGTTGAACCCCAAAGGAACGCCGCGGGGAAACCCGCAAGAGCGTAGCTTGAAGCACATTGGGATATGGTGTAATTGGCAACACAACGGTTTCTGGTACCGTCATTCTAGGTTCGAGTCCTGGTATCCCAGCGGTAACCAATACGCGGCAAAATGCCCGATTGGTGTCCATCTGAAGAATATGAAATACTCTTCAGGCCGGTTCTTCGAAACCGGCAAAGGAAGTGCACAGGCTCACTCCCGTCCGATGTATCAAAGACGGACGCGTGGAGTGCTTGGAGCACTGTACCCGGCCCCATCGTATAGCGGCCTAGTACGTCGCCCTCTCACGGCGATAACGCGGGTTCGAATCCCGCTGGGGTCACCATCAGCCGGTTCCGGACAACATGTCCGGGGCCGGCTTTTTCGTTAAGCCGCCATGGTAATTTCAAAGACCAACCCCGGCGGAAACCAAAGGAAGAGCCCGTGCCGTCTGACATCCTGACCGTGGAGCAGCTCGATGAGAAAGCACTGCTGGAACGGATCTTCCCCAGGCTCGGTCCCACCACCGCCCTCATTGGTCCCGGCGATGACGCCGCGGTGATCGCCGCCCCCGACGGTCGTACGGTGATCTCCATCGACACCCTGGTTCAGGATGCGGATTTCCGCCTGCTGTGGCCCTCGGGCTACCGTACCGGCGGATACACAGTCGGCTGGAAATGCGCAGCCCAGAATCTCTCCGACATCAATGCCATGGGTGCTGTGCCCACTTCCCTCGTGGTCAGCCTGACCCTGCCCGGAAGCACTGAGGTCGCGTGGGTGGAGGACCTGGCCAGCGGCCTCGCAGGGGCAGTGACGTCCTTGATGTTCGATACCGGGCGGTGCTCGGTTGTGGGCGGAGACCTCGGCCGCGGCAGCCAGATTGTTGTCACCGCAGCCGTGACCGGTGACCTCGAAGGGCGGGCACCCGTCCTTCGCTCCGGAGCGAGGCCCGGCGACGTCCTGGCCTTTACCGGAGCGTTGGGGGCCGCAGCCGGTGGGCTGGCGGTGCTGGAGAGCAGTCTGGACTATTCAACCGTCCGGGAAGAGCCGGACCAGCTTCTTGCCACCCTGGTCGCGTCCCAGAACCGGCCGCATCCGCCGATACACCTGGGCCCGCGGGCGGCGGCGGCGGGCGCAACGGCGATGCTGGACGTTTCCGACGGGCTGGTGCGGGACGCCGGCCGAATAGCCCTGGCATCGGGCGTCGGAATCGACTTGGACGCGGAGTACGTCCGTACCCGTGCCGAACTGCTCGCCCCCGCAGCAGCGCGGCTGGGAGCCGATCCATTGGACTGGGTGCTGGGCGGGGGAGAGGATCATGGCCTGCTGGCCACATTCCCGCCCGGTGCCGTGCTGCCCAAAGGATTTGTCCGGATGGGCATTGTGCAGGACGGCGGCGGTGTAACGGTAGGCGGCGTGGCTCCACAGACCACGGGCTGGGACCACTTCGCCGGATGATCCTTCCGGGCCAAACTGATCCAGCCGGTCAGCGCAGGATATGCCGCTCCCGGATACGTCGGGCCAGGGATTCCAGCTCGTCCCGGGACAGGTCCGGGAGGTGCTCAAGCTCATCCACGAGATCGTTCAGCGAGGTTCGGGAGCGGATTCGGAGCAGTTCATTGTAGAAGCCCACAATGATGCCGGTCAGCAGGGCGACCACCAGGATGCCGTAGAGCGCCACCACTACGGTTATCAGCCGGCCGGCAAAGGTGACCGCTACATAGTCTCCGAACCCGATGGTGGTAAAGGAACTGAAGAGGTACCAGAGGCTGTCCCCGAAATCCGGAATGCCGGGCTCGAACCGGGGCAGCAACAAAGCCGCGGTGCCAAGGGCAATCAGGAAGCCGTAGAGCACGTAATCCGCGTTGGTCACCCGGACAATGTTCCACAGCACACGCATCCGCTTCATGGTGCCTCCCGTGCATTGGAGGCTCCCAGAATAGGCCTAGTCCGCGTTCTTGCGCAGCGCCTCGGTGAGCTGGGCGCCGGCCTTGGCTACCACTTCGGCGTGGATACGTCCGGGCTGGCGGGTCAGGCGTTCGATCGGGCCGGAAATCGACACAGCGGCGATCACCCGGCCGGACGGTCCACGCACGGGAGCCGAAACCGAGGCAACGCCGGGTTCGCGTTCGCCCAGGCTCTGGGCCCACCCGCGGCGCCGCACGCCGGCCAGCACGGTGGGGGTGAAGCGGGCATTGTGCAGCCCCTCCAGCAGGCGGTCGTGGTCCTCCCACGCCAGCAGGCACTGGGCGGCCGAGCCGGCCTTCATGGAGAGCTGGGTGCCCACGGGGATGGTGTCGCGGAGGCCGATGGGCCGCTCTGCTGAGGCGACACACACCCGCCATTCACCCTGCCGGCGGAATACCTGAGAGCTTTCGCCGGTGATATCGCGCAGCTGCAGCAATACGGGCCCGGCGGAGGCGATGAGCCGGTCCTCTCCGGCGGCGGAGGCCAGCTCCACGAGGCGTCCGCCCAGGACAAAGCGGCCCTGGATATCGCGTCCCACCAGACGGTGGTGGACCAGCGCCAATGCCAGCCGGTGCACGGTGGGGCGGGCAAGCCCGGTGGCAGACACCAGCTGTGCAAGGGTGGTCGGTCCCGCTTCAAGTGCATCCAGCACCATTGCCGCCTTGTCGATAACGCCTACCCCGCTTGCAGTGTCCATACACTGATACTGCCGTCTCACTATCTGAGATGCAAGTTGAAAAGCTGGACCGCCGGCTCCGCGGGCTGGTTCCCTTAAGGAACGCAGCACAAGATCTCAACGAGGGGTACCGGCATGGCTGAGCATGTAGCAGGCAGGACGCTTGCACAGAAAGTCTGGGATGAGCACGTAGTGCACAAGGGTGAGGACGGCGCCCCCGACCTTCTGTACATTGACCTGCACCTTATCCATGAGGTGACCTCCCCGCAGGCCTTTGAAGGGCTGCGCCTGGCCGGCAGGGGGCTGCGCCGCCCGGACCTGACCATCGCCACCGAGGACCACAACACGCCCACGCTGGCCATCGACAAGCCGATCGCAGACCCGGTGAGCCGCACTCAGATTGAAACGCTGCGGGCCAACTGCGCCGAGTTCGGAGTCAGGCTGCATCCCCTCGGCGACGCCGAGCAGGGCATTGTGCACGTGGTCGGCCCCCAGCTGGGCCTGACGCAGCCCGGGCTGACGGTGGTCTGCGGAGACTCGCACACCTCCACGCACGGAGCCTTCGGCGCTCTGGCAATGGGCATTGGAACCTCTGAAGTGGAACACGTCATGGCCACCCAGACACTGTCCCTGAAGCCGTTCAAGACCATGGCCATCAACGTGGAGGGGACTCTGCGTCCCGGGGTGACCTCGAAGGACATCATCCTTGCCGTGATCGCCAAGATCGGCACCGGCGGCGGCCAGGGCTACGTGCTGGAATACCGCGGCTCTGCTATCCGCTCGCTGTCCATGGAAGCACGGATGACCATCTGCAACATGTCCATCGAGGCCGGTGCCCGCGCCGGTATGGTGGCGCCGGATGACACCACCTTCGCCTACCTCAAAGGACGTCCGCACGCACCGCAGGGCCGGGACTGGGACGCCGCCGTCGAGCACTGGAGGTCCCTGGCAACGGATGAAGACGCACAGTTCGACGCCGAGGTGTTCCTGGACGCCGATGAGCTGGAGCCCTTCGTCACGTGGGGAACAAACCCGGGGCAGGGCGTCTCACTCTCCGACGCCGTGCCTGCCCCGGAGGACTTCGCGGATGAAAACGCCCGTGCCGCGGCCGAACGGGCCCTGACCTACATGGACCTGGCTGCCGGTACGCCCATGAAGGAGATCCGGGTGGACACTGTCTTCCTGGGGTCCTGCACCAACAGCCGCATTGAGGACCTGCGCATTGCCGCCGACATTATCCGCGGCCGGCAGAAGGATCCGGATATCCGCATGATGGTGGTGCCCGGCTCTGCGCGGGTGCGGCTGGAGGCGGAGGCCGAAGGCCTGGACCGGGTGTTCAAGGAATTCGGCGCGGAATGGCGTTTCGCCGGGTGCTCCATGTGCCTGGGCATGAACCCGGATCAGCTGGAGCCGGGGGAGCGCTGCGCCTCCACGTCCAACCGGAACTTTGAAGGCCGTCAGGGCAAGGGCGGGCGGACCCACCTGGTCTCGCCGGTGGTGGCAGCCGCCACGGCCGTCCGCGGAACCCTCAGCTCGCCCTCTGACCTGGACCCGCTGCCGGGTGCCGCCGTCGACGCCGTCAGCGCTGCATAGGAGAACCTGTTATGGAAAAGATCACCACACACACCGGCATAGGTGTTCCGCTGCGCCAGAGCAACGTGGACACGGACCAGATCATCCCCGCCGTCTACCTCAAGCGGATCACCCGGACAGGCTTCGAAGACGCCCTCTTTGCCGGCTGGCGGAAGAACGAGGAATTCATCCTCAACCAGGAGCCCTACAGCCGCGGCTCGGTGCTGGTGGCCGGACCGGATTTCGGTACCGGCTCCTCCCGCGAGCATGCCGTATGGGCTTTGAAGGACTACGGGTTCCGCGCCGTCCTCTCCTCCCGGTTCGCCGATATCTTCCGCGGCAACTCCGGCAAACAGGGCCTGGTGGCCGCCCAAGTGGCCCAGGATGACATTGAGCTCATTTGGAAGGTGCTGGAGGAGGCGCCGGGCACGGAAGTCACCGTTGACCTGCAGGCCCGCACCGTGGTCTGCGGCAGCGTCAACGCGCCGTTCGACATTGACGAGTACACGCGCTGGCGGCTGCTCGAAGGCCTGGACGACATCGCGCTGACCCTGCGGCATGAGTCGGAAATCACCAGCTTCGAAGCGCAGCGCCCGTCCTACAAGCCGACCACGCTTCCTGCCCTTTACCAGGGCGTTTTTCCCGGCTAACTGTTCAGCAGGGTACTGCTGATTTGCGCCCCGCCCGGTTTCGTGGGCGTCCCCGGATCTCGATACAATCGATAGGCCCCGCGACGGCGGGGCCTATCTGCTTTCCACTCCGCCAGCCATGACCGGAATCACCCCGGCACGGCCCCCGTCGGGGAGCGGAGTCATTTCAGTAAGTAGGCGCTTCCTCCTATGCTTGGTTGCAGTCTCTTATTGCGTTCGGGGCCAATCTAGTTAAGAAATCAGGTGTTCATGGGTAGCGTCCTTACGATCCGAGGCGGGGTTCCTCTCTCCGGAAAGGTGCCGGTCCGCGGGGCGAAGAATCTTGTCCCCAAGGCGATGGTTGCCGCCCTGCTCGGCAACGGCCCTTCCCTGCTGCGCAACGTTCCGGAAATCAAGGACGTCGAGGTTGTCACATCGCTGCTGAAGCTGCACGGCGTGGAGGTCTCCAAGGACCCCGTCACCGGTGACCTCACCATGGATCCGAAGAACGCCAAGACGGCGGCATCCAAGGACATCGACGCCCACGCCGGGGACTCCCGTATTCCGATCCTGCTCTGCGGACCCCTGATGCACAGCTTGGGCGAGGCATTCATCCCGGACCTGGGCGGCTGCAAAATCGGCGACCGCCCCATTGACTATCACCTGCAGATGCTCCGCAACTTCGGTGCCGTGGTGGAAAAGCGCCCCGGCGGCATTTCCATCTCCGCGCCCAAGGGCCTGACCGGTGCCAAACTGGAACTGCCCTACCCGAGCGTCGGCGCCACCGAACAGGTTCTCCTGACGGCCGTGAAGGCTGTGGGAATCACCGAGCTGCGCGGCGCAGCCGTGGAGCCGGAAATCCTTGACCTGATCGCCATCCTGCAGAAGATGGGCGCCATCATCTCCGTGCAGACGGACAGGGTCATCCGCATTGAAGGTGTCGCAGAGCTGACGGGGTACAACCACCGTGCCCTTCCCGACCGCAACGAGGCCGCGTCCTGGGCCTCGGCGGCCCTGGTCACCAAGGGAGACATCTACGTAGAAGGCGCGGACCAGAAGGACCTCACCGCGTTCCTGAACACCTACCGGAAGATCGGCGGGGCGTTCGACGTCGACGACGGCGGCATCCGCTTCTACCACCCCGGCGGCGCGCTGAACCCGCTGGTGCTGGAAACCGACGTCCACCCGGGCTTTATGACCGACTGGCAGCAGCCGCTTGTCGTGGCGCTGACCCAGGCGGAGGGCGTCTCCATCGTGCACGAGACTGTGTACGAGAACCGCTTCGGCTTCACCGACGCCCTGGTCCGCATGGGTGCCAATATCCAGGTGCACCGTGAATGCCTGGGCAGCGTCCCATGCCGTTTCGGGCAGCGGAACTTCCTGCACTCGGCGGTCATCGCAGGCTCCGTGCAGCTGCGCGGTGCGGAAATCGACATCCCGGACCTGCGCGGTGGCTTCAGCCACCTGATAGCCGCGCTGGCAGCCGAGGGCACGTCCCGTGTCACCGGGATCGAGCTCATCAACCGCGGCTACGAACACTTCCAGGGCAAGCTGGAGGGACTCGGCGCTGACTTTGACGTGGCTTCCGGCGTATCCGCCGGACTCCGGTAGCCTGACGCCATGAAGGAATCGAGAAGGTCACGGGTGGTCTTCGCGCTGCTCGCCGGGACCCTGCGCCCGGTGTTTAATGTCTTCCTCAGAAAGCAGTGGCACGGCGCGGAGAACCTTCCCAAGGACACCGGGTTTATTGTCTGCCCGAACCATGTGACTGAAATCGATCCGGTGGTGGTGGGGCATTTCCTCTACAACCAGGGCCACCCGCCGCACTTCCTGGCCAAGGCGTCGCTGTTCAAGGTCCCCGTGCTGGGGCCTGCGCTCTCGTCCACGAACCAGGTTCCGGTGGAACGCGTGACCGCTGGTGCAGCCGGGTCCCTGGACGCTGCCCGAGAGGCCCTGGCGGCCGGGCGCGCCCTGGTGATCTACCCCGAAGGCACCCTGACCCGCGATCCGGATCTCTGGCCCATGAAAGGCCGGACCGGTGCGGCACGGCTTGCCCTCACCACCGGGGTACCGGTAATCCCCATCGCCCATTGGGGAGACCAGGAACTGCTTCCGCGCTATGCCAAGCGTCCCTCACTCTTCCCGCGTAAACACGTACAGCTGGTGGTGGGCGAGCCGGTGGACCTGTCCGACTTCGCGGACCAGCCGCTGAGTAAGGCCGTCCTGGACGCAGCCACCGACCGGATCATGTCGGACCTGACCGACATGGTCTCCAAACTTCGCGGAGCCGAGCCGCCCAAGGCCCGCTGGGATCCGGTGGCAAACGGCCAGCGGCAGATCGGCCGGTCTTTCGAGACCGGCGGCAACGTCTCCGGCACACCAACCACACACATCAAACCGGAGGCTCCAAAGTGACCGCCCGCAGTGAACACCCCGCCGTTGTCGCCGTCCTGGGCGCAGGAAGCTGGGGTACGGCTTTCGCCAAGATTGCCGCAGATTCCGGTGCCCGCCGCGGCACTGACGTACGGCTGTGGGCCCGCCGCCCCGAAGTGGCCCAGGACATCAACGGCCGCCACCGCAACACCCAGTACCTGAAGGACACCGTCCTTCCGGAGAACCTGCGTGCCTCTACCGATCTGGCGGAGGTGCTCACCGGCGCCGATCTGGTGGTCCTCGCCGTCCCGGCACAGTCCCTGCGTGCCCAGCTGCGGGACGTTGCCGGCCTGATTCCGGATGACGCCGTCGTTGTATCCCTGATGAAGGGGCTGGAGCGGGGCACCGATGCCCGGATGAGCCAGGTAATCGCCGAGGAACTCGGTATGCCGGCAGACCGGATTGCGGTGGTTTCAGGCCCCAACCTGGCCATGGAAATCGCCCGCCAGGAGCCCACTGCCTCCGTGGTGGCCTGCACGGACCTGGACACCGCCGGATGGATTGCCGAAGCCTGCACCGCCCCCTACTTCCGGCCGTACACCAACACCGACGTCGTGGGGACGGAGATCGGCGGCATCGTCAAGAACGTGATCGCCCTGGCCGTCGGCATCTGTGACGGCAAAAAAATGGGTGACAACACCAAGGCGTCGGTGATGACGCGGGGACTGGCCGAGACCACCCGGCTGGCACTGGCATTGGGCGGCAGCGCTGAAACCATGTCCGGCCTGGCCGGCATGGGTGACCTGATTGCCACCTGCTCCTCGCCGCTCTCCCGTAACCACACTGCGGGGACCCTGCTGGCCCAGGGCCTGAGCCTCAACGAGGTCAACGCGTCCATGACGCAGACCGCAGAAGGCATCAAATCAGCCCAGGCCGTCCTGGACCGCGCTACCCAGCTGGGCGTCTACATGCCCATTACCGAAAACGTAGTCGCCGTACTGCAGGGCGCAATTAGTGTGGATGAACTGGGCCCGCGGCTGCTGGCCCGCGAACTGAAATCCGAAGGTGTGTCCGCCCAGTGAGTGTTGAATTCCCATCTGCTGCCGCTCCGGCCGGCGCTTCAAACCGGCCGCGCGTAGCCGTGCTCTTCGGCGGCCGCTCCAGCGAACACTCGGTCAGCTGCGTGACTGCAGCGGGAGTGCTGCAGGCCATCGATACCGCCAAGTACGACGTCGTTCCCATCGGCATTGCGAAAAACGGGCAGTGGAGCCTCGTCTCGGCTGATCCTGCGCAGTGGTCCCTGCGCTCCGCAACCCTGCCCGAAGTTCCTGCGTCCGAGGAATCGGTGGTGCTCTCATCCCAGGACAACAGCCGTGAACTGGTGGCCCACGCCCCCGGCAGCCTGCCGCGCAGCCTGGGCCGGATCGACGTTGTGCTGCCGCTGCTGCACGGACCGTTCGGCGAGGACGGTACCCTGCAGGGACTGCTCGAAATGGCTGACGTGCGGTACGTGGGAGCCGGCGTGCTGGCCTCCGCGGTGGGGATGGACAAGCACTACATGAAGGTTGTCTTTGAATCGGCCGGCCTGGCGGTGGGACCCTACGAAGTCATCACCGACCGGCAGTGGCTGCGGGATCCGCAGGCCTGTCTTGACCGTGCAGGCTCTCTGGCCTTCCCGCTGTTCGTGAAGCCGGCCCGGGCGGGATCCTCCATGGGCATCACGCGGGTGACGGATCCGGCGCAGCTGCCGGCGGCCATTGAAACCGCCCGCCTGCACGATCCCAAAGTTGTCGTAGAAGCCGGGATAGTCGGCCGCGAAATCGAGGTTGCTGTCCTCCAGGGCCGCGGGACGGAAGATCCGCGCACCAGCCAGCCCGGCGAGATCGCCGTCCAGGACGGCGGACACGAGTGGTATGACTTCGAAGCCAAGTACGTTGACGGGACTGCGGCGGAGCTGAGCTGCCCGGCCGATCTGCCGCCGGACATTTCCGCACAGGTCCGCCGGCTGGCAGGAGTCGCCTTCGACGCCGTGGGCGGCGAAGGACTCTCCCGCGTGGACTTCTTCTATACCCCCGGCGGCGAGCTGATCATCAACGAGATCAACACCATGCCCGGGTTCACTCCCATCAGCATGTATCCGCAGATGTGGGCCAAATCCGGGCTGCCGTACACCGAGCTGATCGACGAACTTATTTCGCTGGCACTTGCTCGGCCCACCGGGCTGCGCTAAGACCGGCTCCGGAGCGCGTAGGGCTCCGGTCTTTTAGGGTATTCCTCCCGCTGCAGGTTCCTCTGTCCGGCAGTCCCCGCACGGTTACACTCAGGCCTCTAGGACTGACCGCGGACATGATGCGAGGACCGGACATGATGCAAGGACCCGGCATGCGCAAGCGCCTTTCACCGGAAACCACGCCGCCCCCTCCGGAACACGGGCGCCGGCGGATGGGCCTGCGAAGGAAGCGTATCCGCAATACCGCCCTGGCAATGCTGGGTGTGGTGCTGGCCGTAGCTGTCGCCGCCGGAGGATTCCTCTGGTACCTGGGCACTGCCTACGATGAGGGCAGGACCACCATCGCCGGGGCGCTTCCGGTGGATAAACCACCCCGGACAGAAGCCGCAGAGAACGCCCGGAACATTCTCCTGATGGGCAGCGACACGCGGAACCCGGCCAGCGGGGATGCCACACCGGACATGATGATGCTGCTGCATCTTCCCGGGGACCGCAGCGGTGTCTATGTGCTGTCGATCCTGCCCCACACGTTGGTGGACGTACCGGGCCACGGCAGCCGGCCCATTGACTCAGCCATGACGCTTGGCGGCGTTTCCCTAACTGTAGAGACGGTGCAGAACCTGTTCAACGTTCCCATTGACCACGTAGCCGTCGTCGACTTCGAAGGCCTGCGAGGCCTGACCACTGCGCTGGGAGGGGTCACATTGCATAACGATGAACCCTTCCGCTCCGACGGAGTTGACGGCGAGTTCTTCGCTGCGGGGCGGATTACGGTCCAAGGGGAATCAGCGCTCAACTACGTCCGTAGCCGGCAACAGCAAGGCTTCGATAGCGCACCCTGGCGGATGAGGAATGAACAGGCCCTGCTTGCCGGTATCCTTTCCGGACTCCTGGACCGCGAGACGCTCACCAACCCGAGAACAGTCGGCGGGGTTGTCAACGAAATATCCCCCTACCTCAGCGTGGATGAGAACTTCGATTCGAAGGAGGCAGGGACTCTGGCATTCAGCCTGAGACAGATCAGGCCCGCGGACGTGCACATGTACACGCTGCCTGTCGAAGGTCAGGGAGGATCTGCTGGGGGAATCCTGGCTGCGGTCCCGGACCCGACGGCAGTGGAGGACATATCCGCTGCTCTTGCGGTGGACAATCTGGGAGGATATCTGCCCGCAGCGGCGTCGGCCCGCTAACCCCGGGTGAGGAACTAACTGCCTTCCAGCTCCAGCGTGTCTTCGGGGCTGAGACACTCCCTAGTGGGCTCGATATTGGATACAGCGTTCTGCAGCTGAACCAGCACCGTCGACGAGGCAACTTCATTCGGGTTGAAAATCACTTCCACAGCGGGATCCCGGCCGTAGGTAGTGGCCGTCCAGGTTTCCTCACCCTCACGGAGTATCCAGTCCACACCGTTGACTGTGGCGCATTGGTCAGTCGTGGGACCAGGCACAGGAACTCCGCAGCGCAGGATGGCCTTGGAGGGGCTGCCCCATGCTGCCGTCGCCTGGCTGTCAGTGTCCCTTAGCTCGTACCCGGCCATTTCCCCCGGCAAGGCAACCATCACGGCAGCACACTCCGGATTTGCCGCGTCCGGTGCGGAATCGACATCGGCCGCCGGGGTGCAGCCTGCGACGGCGACGGCGACGGCGGCCAGCAGGAAGGCCGCGGATAAACGGTAGAGCTTCATGGAACAAGCGTATCCGGCGCGCCCTGAACCGATGGAATCGGAGGAGGGGGACGCCGTATAGACTCAAACCGCCCCAACCGCCCCAACCGAGTGAGGACCATAGTTGAGCGAGAACCTGTTTGCCGAGGAGGGCCGCGTCTCCCGGCGTGCCCAAGGGCGGAAATCCCGTCCTGTCCGGACCACGTTGATTATTATGGTCACCATTGTCCTGGCAGCGGGGCTGGCTGCCGGAGGTTATGTCTGGCACCTTGCCCGGACCTTCGACAAGGGTACAAGTACCATCGCGAACGCCTTGCCTGCGAACGCGCCGGACAGGGATCCCGCTGCCGGCGAGTCCCGGAACATTCTCCTGATCGGCAGCGATACCCGGAACCCGGACTCGGACAATGCCCGCAGTGACACCATGATGCTGGTCCATATCCCCGGTGACCGCAGCGGGGTCTACGTCATGTCCATCATGCGCGACACCTGGGTGGATATCCCGGGGCAGGGAGAGCACAAGATCAATGCGGCAATGGCGCTGGGCGGTGTTGCCCTGACTGTCGAGACCGTGCAGGATTTGTTCGATGTTCCTGTCGACCACGTGGCCATCATCGATTTTGAAGGATTTAAAGGCCTGACGGATGCCCTGGGCGGTGTCACCGTGAGCAACAACGTTGCCTTCACGTCTTCCGGTGCAGAGGGCGAGTACTTTGAGGCCGGAAGCATTAGTCTGCAGGGCGAATCGGCGTTGAAATTTGTCCGTGAGCGGTACGCCTTTGCAGACGGAGACTACCAGCGCGTGCGCAACCAGCAGGTATTCCTGCGGGGAGTGATCTCCGGGGTCCTGAATAAGGGAACGCTGACCGATCCCGTGAAGATCAGCAATATTGTCGGCCAGATTTCGCCGTATCTCAGCGTGGATGAAGACCTGGATTCCGTTGCGGCGGGTTCACTCGGCTTCAGCCTGCGGAACGTCAGGTCCTCCGACATCACCATGTTTACGCTGCCCAATTCCGGGGTGGGCACCTCGGCAGACGGCCAGTCGATCATTGTTCCGGATACCGATGCCATTGCTGACATAGCGGCCGCTCTGGATGCAGATGACATGGCGGGATACCTGGAGACCATCGAGAACCGGAACTAAAAACCATGGGAAAGCGCAGGGAAGGTGTTGCGGCAGTATGGGCGGCGGTGATCATCGCCGGTCTCCTTGGAGCCGGCCCGGCTTCGGCAACGGGGTCGGAGCAACCTCCCTCCGAGCCGGTGGTCCCTTCTCCGGAAACGCCGGATGAGGGCGGCCAACAGCCGGTCGATCCCCCTCCCATGACGAAGCCTGCACCCCAGCCGGCCACGCCTGTGCCACCGGCTCAGCAGCCAGCCCCAAATCCTGGTAACCCCGAACCCGCTCCTGTGAACCCTTCGGCTCCGTCGGAGCAGGCTCCGGCGCCCCGCGGAACGGATCCCGTGACCGGCTATCAAGTGGATACCTCCACCGGTTACCTCATCCACCCGGGCACCGGCTACTTGATTGAGCCGGTTACCGGTAACCTGGTCAACCCCACGACCTGGGAGTACACCGGCCTGATATGGGACCCGGAGACCGGAGAAGCCCGCGACCCCAGCGCAGAGCCCTCGCCCACTCCCACCCCGTCGGCCACACCGACAGCTTCCACTTCACCCTCGTCCTCACCCAGTGCCACCGCTGCGGTTGGCCCTACCGCCTCACCCAGCGCTACGGGGCTTTCAGCCGAGGTTGCAAATTCCCGCGGCGGAAACGGATGGGCGATGAGGGGTGGCGTCGTTGTTCTCCTCATTGGAGCGGGAGCGCTGTATTATCTGAAACTTCGAGGATCGGGCCCGGCGGTTCCGGTCCGGACAGGTAAAACCGAGGAGTAGAATTGGCTCCGTCTTTCTGTCGTGAAGCACGCGGCGACTTTTTGGTATGGGGGAAATATCGGTGCGGCTTCAGTTGCTTACCCATTCATATACGCCGGAACACAGCCCGCCCCAGCGCCGCTGGACGCAATTCAACCGATATTTCCGGAGCCTCGATTGGGAGGTTCTAGTTATTACGCCGGTTGCCCACGCACCAAACGGTCGGCGGACACTCCCCAAATCTGAAGCCGGGCGTGCGTTCCGCTGGGACGTGGGCATGTTTGGTGAACGGATCCTGCGGGTTCCCTATCTCTGGCACCGCACCACGCGGCTGGGGCGGCTGATGGACCACTGTTTCAGCGCTGCGGCATCAGTAGCGGCCGGCATGCTGACCCGGCGGCCCGACGCGGTCATTGTTACTGTTCCCAGTCTCCCCATCCTCGGCGCCGGATACCTGCTGTCCCGGCTGAGACGTGTTCCCTTCGTCGTGGACATGCGCGATGCATGGCCGGATATTGCCCGCGATGCCCGGATTGTCCGGGGAAGTGCCAAGAGCCTGACGGAACGGGCGGTAGTCACGTTCCAGGAACGTGCCGACCTGGTGGTGACCGTGACTTACGGCTTCGCCTCCACCCTGCGGGAACGCGGTTTGAAGAACGTGGCCACGGTTGTTAACGGCGTCGATATTTCGGTACGGGAGTTGCTGCCTCCACCGCCGGAAAACCGGGAGCGGCTGGAGGTGCTCTACCTCGGCAACCACGGTGAAAGCCAGCGGCTGGACCTGGTGATCCGGGCCGCTGCGCTGGCCCGTGACTACGTCCACCTGACGATGGTGGGCCACGGCGTCCAGCGCCGGCAGCTGATGGCGCTGGCGCGGGAACTCGATGCACCCGTGAGCTTCCATGGCCCGGCCCGGCGGCGTGAAGTCATGGAGTACTACCGGGCGGCGGACACCTGCGTGGTCTCCCTCCGCGATGACTGGAAATCATTTGAAACCACCATCCCTTCCAAGACCTACGAAGTCCTGGCTGTAGGCAGGCACGTCACCGCCGTCGTTCGCGGCGAGGCACGTTCGATCATCGAGGAATCGGGCGCCGGCGACGTTGTGGAGTCTTCCCCTGAATCGATAGCCCAGCTGTGGAAGGAACTCCACGGTGACAGGAGCCGGCTCCTTACGGGTACATCCGGTCGGGACTGGGTACAGGACAATGCCGACGTGGATTCACTGGCGGTGGCCTATGCTGATCTGCTGCGCAGCGTGGCGGCAGGCCGGCCGCAAGCATGAAGTTTCGGACAGCGGCCCGTAATGCCTCCCTAGCGGCGGGCACCGTACTTGAGCATCTGGGCGATGACCCGGTGGTCCTGGGACTGCAGGTGTCCCGACGAATACCCGGCCGGGTGCTGGATCCGTTGGTACGCACAGTGGAAAGAGTTGCAGCAGGGACAGTCCTGGGACCGCTGGCCGCCGTCGTACGGGGTGAAAAGGAAACCGCCGAACGCAGGCTTACCGCGGCCTTATCCGAAGGGGCTGCAGGCCGGCGGGCCCTGCACTTCGCGGACGTTGCTACGGCTGCCGGGTTCGGGGACCTGGCTGACCGGCTCATTACCGCAGCGGAACCCGGCACCCGCGGTTTGCCCGGGACGCTCGCGCGCCGCCGATGGTACGACGGCGACATGACCGGTGCTGTGGAGGTACTCGAGTCCGGGAGCCGGGCGGAGCGTAGACAGCAGCGCCGGCTCGCCTCGGAGCTCGCCGTTTTTGAAGGATGGCAGCCGATTCTGGATCCGGTGAAGGGCTACGTCCCGAACCCCGAGACTGTACTGCACGTTCTCACCAACAGCCTCCCGCATACCGGAAGCGGCTATGCCCAGCGCACGCACTCAATCCTGAAGGCACAGTCCGAGCGGGGCTGGTCAGTCCATGCGGTCACCCGGCCAGGCTACCCCGTGCAGGTGGGCAAGCTGCTGGCACGGGACATCGACAGCATTGACGGCGTCACCTATAACAGGTTGCTGCCTGCGCGGCTACCCTTTGGCATGCAGCAACGGCTGCAGCAGCAGGCGGAATTGACGCTCGCGCTGGCACTGAAGACGCGGCCGGCGATTCTGCATACCACCACGCATTTCGTCAACGGACTGGTGACTGCCGCCGTTGCCGAGGCCCTCCGTATTCCCTGGATCTACGAGGTCCGCGGCCAGCTCGCAGATACGTGGGCCTCGACCCGCCCGGAGGAAGCACGCCGCAGCGAACGGTACCGGCTCTTCCGCGAACGGGAAGCGGACGTGATGGGCAGGGCCGCGCTGGTGCCCACGCTCGGAACCGTCATGGCCGAACAAATCTCCAGCAGCGGAGTTCCGCGGGAGCGGATCCGCCTCCTCCCCAACGCCGTGGGGGAGGGATACCTCGAAACACCCCTGCCGCCCGCCGAGGCCCGCCGTGCCCTCGGGCTGGATCCAGACACGGAATTAATTGGAACGGTCAGCAGTCTGGTTGACTATGAGGGGCTCGATGACCTCATTGCAGCCTTCGGCCTGGTCGCTGGCCAGCACCGGCACCTTAACTGCCTCATTGTCGGCGACGGTGCGGCCGCGCCGGGGTTGAAGGCGCTCACCGCCGAACTCGGACTAACCGGCCGCGTCATCTTCACGGGCCGGGTGCCCCGGGAACAGGCCCATTTGTACCATCAGGCACTCGACGTTTTTGTGGTGCCTCGGAAGGATTTGAACGTGACACGAGTGGTAACTCCGCTGAAGCCGGTGGAGGCCATGGCCTGCTCACGGCCGGTGATAGCCAGCCACCTGCCGGCGCTGGGCGAGCTGGTTCGGCATGCAGAGAACGGGCTTCTGGTCCGGCCCTCCGATCCGGCGCACCTGGCTGACGCGATCGATGCCCTGATGTCCGACCCCGCGTACCGCGCCGTCCTCGGAAGCAGGGGGCGCAGCCACGTTCTCGCCACGCGCACTTGGGGATCAGCCGCAGAGCAGACCACGGAGTGGTACCGCGCGCTCGCAGGTGCAGCCTAATGGCCCGGACCAATGAGGACGCGCTGGCGGCGGTTCAGCCTCTTTCCGTAGACCTCAGGGGACTGCAGCGGGTCGGCGCCCGCCCCGGATTTGTCGACTACCTCGTCCAGATCTGGAACTACCGGCACTTCATCGCCTACGATGCCAAATCTCGGGTACAGAGCGGCAACCGCAGGGACCGCCTTGGCAGCGCGTGGCTGATCCTGAACCCGATCCTGAACGGTCTGACCTACTACCTGATCTTCGGCCTGTTATTGAACACCGGCCGCGGGATCGAGAACTTCATCGGCTACCTGGTGATCGGTATTTTCCTTTTCCAGTTCAGTTCCCGGGCCATCACCAACGGCGCACGGTCCATCCAGCAGAACCGCGCCGTGATCCAGGCCTTCAGTTTCCCGCGGGCCACCCTGCCCATTTCCGTCAACTTGCGCGAGCTGCTGGCCAACATCCCGGTGCTGATTGTGATGATGCTGCTGGTGCTTCTTGTCCCACCCACGGAGGACGTCACGTGGCGGTGGCTGCTGGTGATCCCGGCGCTTGCCCTGCAGTGGATTTTCAACCTGGGCGTGGGTCTGATCCTGGCCCGGATCATTTCCCAGGTCAACGACGTCGTGCACCTCCTGAGCTTCGCGCTGCGGGCGTGGATGTACGCCAGCGCCGTCTTCTACAGTTTTGACCGATTTATCGACGACCCCGTGGTGCTCAATATCCTCGAGCTGAACCCGTTGTTCCAGGTGCTGGATATTGTGCGGGACTGCCTGCTTTATGCGACGGTCCCGTCCTGGCAATCGTGGGCCATCCTGAGCTGCTGGGCGCTGGGCGCACTTGCGGTAGGGGCCGTGTATTTCTGGCGGGCGGAGGAGAGCTATGGACGCGCCTGAAGACCTCCAGTTCCTCGCGGAGGAGCCCTGCGTGGTGATCGACGAGGTGAGCATGAGGTACCGTGTGCCCTCGAGCGAAACCGTCCCTGGGAGCCGGAACGGCATTGGTGGCCTGATGCGACGCATCACGGGCAAACCGAACCTGGTGACAGTCAATGCCCTGAAGCCGATGTCCCTGGTGGCGGTCCGGGGCGAATCGATCGGCATTGTCGGCCGCAACGGTTCCGGCAAGAGCACACTGATGAAACTCATCGCCGGTCAGGCCAATCCGGACACCGGCGCTGTGTACGCCTCCAGCACACCTATCATGCTGGGCGTCAATGCGGCCCTCGTCCCCGAGCTTCCCGGTGACCACAACGTTGTCCTTGGCTGCCTTGCCATGGGACTGACCTATGACCAGATCGCCGAACGGTACGAGTCGATTGTCGAACTCTCCGGCCTGGAAAAGGCCATCCACCTGCCCATGCGCTCCTACTCCTCCGGTATGTCCTCCCGCCTCCGCTTCGCCATCGCAGCGAGCATCGACCCCGAGATCCTGCTGATTGATGAGGCCCTGAACACCGGCGACGCGCAATTCGCAGACCGGAGCCGGAAGCGGATGGACGAGCTGCGGGAAAACGCCGGCTGCGTCTTCTTGGTCAGCCACAGCCTCGAAACCATCACCGAGATGTGTTCCCGGGTGGTGTGGATGGATAAGGGTGACCTGCTGATGGACGGCGAACCGCGGGACGTGGTGAAGGCCTATAAGGACTTCACGAGGCACCTGTCCAAGGGCAACAACATCAGTGCAGCCAAAATCCGCACTGACGCGATGGAAGCACTCACCGTCACCCGGATCCAGGAACGTTCCACCGGGCGCCGCAGCGCGAAGGTGCAGTAAATGGCGTCGCTGAAGGATTTCCGCACCGGCCTCTGGCACCTGCGTTCCGGCGGGCCGGCGGAGCTGCGCGAATGGAACGTGCGCCGGCGGGCGGAACAGGGATTCGCCGACCCGGCGAATTCCCGCGGCGTGGAGGCGGGCTGGATCGGCCGGGGTTCACGGCGTCGGTTGTCGATCCCCGCCGCCACCGTTCCGGGACGTCTGCCCCGGCGCGGCGACCTGACGGTTGGCGTCATCCTCGACGAGTTCTCCGCCGCGGCCTTCGCCTTCGAGTGGAACACGGTGGCGCTGGACCCGGCCGGCTGGCGGCAGCAGCTGAGGGAGCATACGCTGGACCTGATTTTCGTGGAGTCTGCCTGGGCCGGCAACAACAGGCTCTGGCGCGGCAAGCTGGCCGGTCCCAACGGCCCCGCCCCGCAGCTGGCTGAACTGCTCGCCTTCGCCCGCAGTTCGGGTATTCCCACCGTCTTCTGGAACAAGGAAGACCCGCCGCACTACGAGGATTTCCTCCCTGCGGCGGCGCTGTTCGACCACGTCTTCACTTCCGATGTGCGCCGGGTGGAGCACTACCGCAGGGATCTGGGACACAACAACATCGGTGTCCTTCCGTTCGCCGCCCAGCCGGCAATCCACAACCCTGCACGCCCCAAACACGGACGGCACGCCCGGGACATTGCCTTCGCGGGCATGTATTTCGCGCACAAGTATCCCGAACGCCGTCAGCAGATGGATATGCTGCTTGGCGGAGCGATGGACGCCAAGCTCCCCGTCGGCCTGGAGATCTTCTCCCGGAAACTTGGCGGGGACGCCAACTACCAGTTCCCGGCGCCCCTGGACTCCCGGGTGGTCGGATCACTGTCCTATGCGCAGATGCTGTCCGCGTACAAGGCCTACAAGGTGTTCCTGAACGTCAACTCCGTGGTTGATTCACCGAGCATGTGTGCCCGGCGCATCTTCGAGATCAGTGCGGCGGGGACTCCCGTGATCAGTACGCCCAGCGACGCCGTCGCCCGGTTCTTTGCGCCCGACGAAGTACCCGTCGCCGCCACCCGGGAAGCGGCCGCGGCACTGAGCGCCGGGCTGGTCCGCAACGCCGAATACAATGACCGCACCGTTCACCGCGCCCAGCGCCGGATCTGGTCGGGGCATACTTATGCTCACCGCGCCGAAACCATCGTGGCAGCAGCCGTGCCGCTGAAGTCCGTTCCCCTGGCCCGTCCCACGGTGTCCGCCCTGGTTCCGACCATCCGGCCGCACCAGTTGGAGAACGTCTTCCGCACGATTGCCGCCCAGCAGGACGTGGACGTGGAGCTGGTACTGCTGACCCACGGCTTCGTCCTGGCGCCCGAACGCCTGCAGGAGCTTTCCGCGGCCACCGGACTGCAAAGGGTCCGACTGCTCTCCGCCGGAACCGAAGTATCACTGGGGGAGTGCCTGAACCGATGCGTCGAGGCCGCGTCGGGCGAGGTGGTGGCGAAGATGGACGACGACGACCACTACGGGCCGCACTACCTCAGCGACCAGCTCTATGCGCTGGAGTATTCGGGTGCCGACGTGGTGGGCAAGCAGGCCCACTACATGCACCTGCGCAGCTCCAACGCCGTCGTCCTCCGCTTCGGACACCGCGAACACCGCTACACGGACTTCGTGATGGGACCGACCATTGTCACCCGGCGTACTCTTGCCCGTGAACTACCCTTTCCATCACTCGGGTTGGGCGAGGACACGGGTTTCTTGAAACAGGCTGCCGCCGCCGGAAAACGG
Organism: Arthrobacter zhangbolii; assembly: GCF_022869865.1. Lineage (NCBI taxonomy): Bacteria > Bacillati > Actinomycetota > Actinomycetes > Micrococcales > Micrococcaceae > Arthrobacter > Arthrobacter zhangbolii. The sequence goes on along the minus strand of NZ_CP094984.1, from coordinate 2,271,818 downwards.
ATTTACTCGGCGGACCGCTTCAATTACTACCAGGTCCGTGAAGCCAGCGGACATACATGGAAGGTCGACGACGCCACTCTGCTGGCCTCGGGCGACCTCCGATTCTATGGGGAACCGAATGAACACACAGACATATAGCGCCGGCGAGACCACAACGGCCGTCGCCACCGTTGCCGTCATCGGCCTGGGCTACATCGGCCTGCCCACCGCCGCCATCCTTGCGGGCAAGGGCCTGCATGTGATCGGCGTCGACGTCAATCCGTACACGGTGGAGGCTGTGAACGAAGGCCGCGTGCCGTTCGTGGAACCCGATCTCGGGATCCATGTGGCCGGCGCCGTCAGCCAGGGCCACCTCGTCGCCCAGGCTACCGTTCCCGAAGCCGACGCCTACATCGTGGCGGTACCCACACCGTTCAAAGAGGACAAGACCGCCGACCTGGTCTACGTAGAGCAAGCGGCACGTAACATCGCCCCGCGCATCAAGGCCGGCAACCTGGTCATCCTGGAATCCACGTCACCTCCGGGTACCACCAAACACCTGGCTGAGGTCATCCTGGGGCTGCGCCCCGACCTCGCTCCGGATGCGAACGGCGGCAAAGCAGCCGTCATGTTTGCACACTGCCCCGAGCGGGTCCTGCCGGGCCGCATCATGATCGAACTGGTCACCAATGACCGCATCATCGGGGGACTGACCCCCGCGGCGGCCACCACGGCCGCCGCCCTCTACAGCACTTTCTGCCAGGGCGGCATTCACCTCACCGACGCCGCCACCGCGGAAATGGCCAAGCTGGTGGAAAACGCCTACCGCGACGTCAATATCGCGTTCGCCAATGAGCTCTCCGTGATCAGCGACAACCTCGGCATCGATGTGTGGAACCTGATCGAGCTGGCCAACCACCATCCTCGCGTGAACATCCTGCAGCCCGGTCCCGGCGTCGGCGGCCACTGCATTGCCGTTGATCCCTGGTTCATCGTGGCGGCCGACCCCGAAAACGCCAAGCTGATCCGCACCGCCCGTCAAGTCAATGATGCAAAGCCGGACTACGTGGTGGCCGCAGTTGAGGCAGCCCTGGCGGAAACAGGCGCCACCACCGTTGCAGCCCTGGGCCTGGCGTTCAAAGCCAATGTGGACGACACCCGGGAATCTCCGGCAGCGGAAATTGTGCGCCGCCTGGCTGCGGCCAACCCGTCCCTGCGCATCCTGGCCGGTACCGCTTTTGCCAACACGCCCCTGCCGGAGGAATTGGCCGGGTTGGGGAATATCAGTGTGGTGAGCGGCGAGACCGCGGTCAAGGAGGCTGGTGTCGTCGTTCTTCTCGTTGATCACGATGCATTCCGGGAGATCACCCCCGAGCAGCTCGCGGGCAAAAAGATCGTGGACACCCGGGGCTTCTGGCGGAACTGATATGCCGAACGCATCCATCCCTGCCCTGAGCAGCCTGGCCGGCAGACTCCACCCTGCACTGCGCGCGCGGCTCCGCCGGCTGGATGCCCCGGGCAACCGGGTGGCGGGGCACGGGCTGCTAAGCGTCATTGTGCCCATGTACAACGTTGCCCCGTACCTGGAGCGGTGCCTGACCAGCCTCGTGACGCAGAGCTACCGGGACCTGGAGATCATCCTGGTGGATGACGGTTCCACGGACGGGACGGCGGCCCTTGCCGCCGGCTACGCCCGGTATGACGGCCGGATCACACTGGTACAACTGGCGCACGGCGGCAACGGGCGCGCACGCAACGAGGGTATCCGTGCCGCCAGCGGCCGGTTCCTCACTTTTGCGGACGCCGACGACGTCGTACCCTCCGATGCGTACGCGACCATGGTCGCCCACCTTGCCCGCAGCGGTTCGGAGTTCTGTGTGGGATCCTACGGGCGGATCCGCGGCAATAAACGCACCCCGGTGCGTCTGGCCGAACGGATCCATTCGCAGGAGCTCACAGGGATCCGGCTGGAGGACTGCCCCGAGGCAATTGATGATGTGTTCCTGTGGAACAAGGTATTCCGCCGCGACTTCTGGAACCGCTGCGTAGGGCCCATCCCCGAAGGCATACGCTACGAAGACCAGGAAACCACCAGCCGCGCCTACCTCCGGGCCGAGAGCTTCGACATCCTGCGCCCCGTGGTCTACTGGTGGCGGATCCGTGAGGACGGGTCCTCCATCACGCAGGCCAAACACCTGCTGGAAGACCTGCAGGACCGGCTCGCCGTGGCCCGGGACGTCACTGCCCTGTTCCGCGCCGAAGGGATCCCTGCGGTGCAGGAGCACTGGTATCAGCGACTCCTGGGCAGCGACATGGTCCCCTACATTGAGCAGGTGCCGGATGCCTCCGACGAGTTTTGGCAGCTGCTCCGCCACGGCGTCCAGGACCTCTACGCCGCCGGACAGAAACACCTGGCCCGGATCGACCCGCAGGCACGGGTGCTTCTCTTTCTTGCAGCCAACGGTCACAGGGAGGACATCCGGTGCGCCGTGGTGGACCGGATCAACAACGGTACAGCCAGTCCGCTGACGTTTGACGGCGGGCGGATCTTCGCGGAGCCGCCGCTGCTGGACGCGATTTCCACACCGATAGACCGGGACCTCCTGGAGGTGCAGCCCAGCCTGCTCGAGCTGGTGGTGGAGCTGGACGAACCCGTGCCGGCAGTCTCGGGGCGGATCTCGGTCAGCGGGCACGCCTACCTGCGCAACGTGGATTTGCACAGTAACACTCTGGACCTGCACGTCACCGCCCCGGAGGCCGAAGTCCTGTTGTTCACGCGCCGGACCGATCCTGACATCGATCTGTTCTCCGGGGACCGGAACTGCAGCTATGCGGCCTCCGCGTTCACGGTGGAGTTGAACGCCCCGGGAGCGGAACTGATCGTAGGCGCCGAGGTGGCCGGTCACCGAGTGGAACGGTTGGTTCCCGTTCCGCGACCGGCGGTGAAGCGGCAACCCGGTTCCGGACCCGCGGTGACCGCGCTGTCTGTGTTGACCCGCAACGGTGTGGACGAGCTCCGGTTCATCGTCGAGGGGGCGCCGGCAGATGCCTCGTATGCACTGGCGACGGCGCGGTTCACCCTTCCGGCCGAAGTCCTGGACGGACATGACGGGACGCTTCAACTCCGGGTGCCGCTGGCCACCCGACGCTGGGGGAGGGAACTGCCGGCACCGCCGTCGGGCTCCTACACCCTGCGCCTGAGCCGCACGGGGGGAGTGGCCGGCCCCGGCGATCCGGCCGTTCGGGTGGATGAAAGCACCGCCCGAAGCTTCCGATCGGAACTGCTTCCGGGAGCACGCGTCCGGGGACTCAGGACTGCCTCCGGTGCGATGGCCGTGAGCATCGGCGCCCCGCTGGCCGATGAAGAGACCGGTACCTTCCACCAGTACCGCCTGCGGCGGGAAAGTTTCGGCCCCGCGGCCGTGCGCCGCACGCGCCCCGGCATCTTCTTTGAGAGCTTCGGTGGCAAGAACTGCACGGACAGTCCGAGGGCCATTTCCGATTATTTGGCCGGGGAAGGTTTCGACGAGCCGCTGTACTGGTCCGTGGCCGACCGGTCCGTTCCGGTGCCGGAGTACGCGGTGCCGCTGCTGCAGGGATCTGCGGAGTGGTACGACAAGCTGGCGTCCGTCCGGGTGCTGGTCAACAACAACAACTTCCCCTGGTACTTCCGTAAGTCACCAGGCCAGTTCTACCTGCAGACCTGGCACGGGACGCCGTTGAAGAAGATAGGCCTGGACATTCCGCAGCACCTGCTTTCCCTGTCCTACCGGGACCTGATGGAACGCGAGTCCCAGTGGTGGGACTTGCTGCTGGCGCAGAACAAGTTTGCGGCCGGTGTCCTCCCGAAGGCCCTCGGTTATACGGGTGAAGTACTGACGGCAGGATATCCGCGGAACGACGCACTGCTTGCCCCGGATGCCGCAGAGACACGCCTCCGGGTGCGGACACTGCTTGGGGTTGCACCCCACCATAAGGTGCTGCTGTACACCCCCACCTGGCGGGACGCTGTGCGGGACGGGGCGGGCCGGTCCGACTGGATAGGTTTCCTGGACGTTGAGGAAGCCAGCCGCCTACTGGGACCGGACTACCGCTTCCTGATCCGCGGGCACCACAACGTGGCTGGTCAGCGGAATATTGATCCGCACCCCGCGGTCATTGATGTTACGGAGTATCCCGAGCTCAACGACCTGTACCTCGCTTCGGATGCCCTTGTCACCGACTATTCATCCGCGCTCTTCGACTACGCGGTGCTCAACCGCCCGACCTGCCTGCTGGTCCCTGATCTGGACGAGTACCGTCGGACCCGGGGGTTGTACCTGGAGCCTGCCGCTGACCTGGGCCGGCTGCCGGTAGTATCCACGACGGTTGGGTTGGTCATGGCGCTACAGGCACCCCAGTATGACTCCATGTCGCAGGCGCCGACGTCGGACACGAATTTCGCATCCATCAGTATGGGCGTATCCGCTGCGGTGGCAGCGGAAGCCCTGCTGACGGCTGCCGCTGCCTGCCCCAAGAATGCAACCGGAGACCATTGTGGCTAAAGGCCAATTTTCCCTGGTAGTAGCGCTTTATAACGTCGCAGAGTACGTACCGACGTTTCTGAAGTCGCTGGAAATCCAGACCTATCCCGTGCAGGATTTGGACATTGTTGTTGTGGACGACGGTTCCACGGATGAATCGGCTGCCCTGGTGACCCGGTGGGCCGAAAACCGGGAAAACGTCCGTCTGGTCCGCAAAGTCAACGGCGGGCCGGGGTCCGCCCGCAATGTCGCCCTCGATCTGGTGAAGAACACGTGGGTAACCTTCTGCGATCCCGATGATGCCTTCCATCCCGAGTATTTTGAGCGGATTGCGGCCTTCATTGCACGAGACACACAGCAATCCGCACAAATGCTGGCCGGACGGCTGGTGCAGTTTAACGACGTTTCGCTCGAGACATCGCAGGGGCACCTGCTCAACCGAAAATTCCGTCTCGGGGACCAACTGGTGGATCTGGACCTCAACCCCGAGTACATCCATATGCACGGCCCCACGACTTTCCTCCGACGCGAGGTTCTCGAAGTACACAAGCTTCGCTTTGATGAACGGATCCGACCGAAATTCGAGGACGCACACCTGATCGGGCGGTATCTGGCTGCAGCCGAACGTCCCGTCATCGGGCTGGTTGCGTCAGCCAGCTACTACTACCGCCGTCAGCGCAACAGCGGAGCATCCCTTGTCCAAGGCACATGGGGTGATCCCCGTGCGTACAGCGACCTGCCCGAACATGGCTGGTTGGGGATGCTGGAGGCCACGCAACGCAGCCGGGGCCGGATACCGCAGTGGGCACAGTACATGGTGCTTTATGACCTGGTGTGGTTCTACATAGATGACAAGCGGATGCACAGCGATACCGGGTCCGCCACACCTGAGCAGCAGGGAAGCATGCACCGTCTGCTGGAGAGAATCATCGCCCTAATAGACCTCGAAGTCATCGATACCTTCAGCGTGGTGAGCCAGGGATGGCTGTTCCACAACATTCTTCGCGGCTATTACAAAGGGCTGCAGGACGCCGAACACCCGGTCCTGCAGGGAACTACGGACCCGGACCAGCAAGTCACCACCTACCACTACCTCTTTCAGGGCTCCTTACCCGACGAAGAATTCAGAGTAGACGGTCTTCCAGCGGTGCCGGTGTCAGCAAAGGTGCTGGAACACCGGGTGCTTGGACGGGTGCTCCTGCGGGAACGCATCCTGGTGCTCCCGATGGGCAAAGACACCAGGATTGCGCTCGATGGCTCACCGGGGCATGTTACGACGGACCGCGGCGTGCCGCTGCTGCCCGGACGCAAACCCAAACCTGCGCCCTACCTTCGTCTGGCGGCAGCCACCCCGGCCCGCAACGGTACGTCTTCGATTGGAACTGGGCGGGTGGGCAGGAAACTGGCCAGGGCACGAACCAGCCTCACAATCCGGCGGGTCCTCACCGGGCATTCCCGTCCGCGGACTGCGGCCGAGACTGCCGACAGGCTTGTCCGGCGCCAGTTTGCAGGCATCAAAGCGAAACGACAGACTGCGGCTGATGCTGCCCTGATCCGCAAGGCACACAGCGAAAAGGCCCGCACGCTCTACCAAGACGCATGGCTGCTCATGGACAGGACTGACCGGGCCGATGACAATGCTGAGCACCTCTACAGATACCTGAAAAAGCACCGCCCGGATATCAACGCTTTCTTCGTCATCAAAAAAGACTGCCCGGACTGGGCACGGTTGGAATCAGAGGGGTTCCGGATGGTCCCGTACGGCTCAGATGAGCTGGTGCTGCTGTATCTGAACGCCATCTACAAATTGTCTTCGCACGCCAACTGGTATGTGGAGTATCCCGTGCACCGGAAGCGGTTTGGCGACGGAAACGCGAAGTTCGTTTATCTTCAGCATGGCGTTATCAAGGATGACATGTCCCGATGGATCAACGGGAAGAACATCTCCATTATGGTGACCACCACCCGGGACGAACATGAGTCCATTGCTGGCAACAACAGCGTCTACCGTCTGTCAACCCATCAGGCCAAACTCACCGGACTGCCGCGCTACGACGCGCTGCGGACGGCTGCCCTTCAAAGCCCTGTATCCGAACGCCGCAAAGTACTGATTGCGCCCACCTGGCGCCAGTATGTGAAGAAGGTCATCGAAGTCTGCGCCACCCCCGAGGAAGCCGCTGCTGCCTTCGAATCGACCGATTTTGGAGCAGCCTGGATGGCGCTGCTGCGTTCACCGGAGCTGAAGGAACTCAGCGCCAACCAGGGTCTGGACGTTGTGTTTATGCCGCATCCTGAGTTGGAATTCGTGGTTCCCCATCTGGACCTGCCGGAATACGTACAACCGGTCCGGTACCGCGATGTCAGTGTGCAGGCCGAACTCGTCGAGGCGCACACCATGATTACAGACCATTCCTCAATCGCCTTTGACGCCGCTTACGCCGGCAGCAACCTCATCTACATGCAGTTCGACGGGGACGAGATCTTCCGCGGCAAGCACGTTTACCGCAAGGGGTACTTCGACTACGCCCGGCACGGCTTCGGACCCGTTGTACAGGACGCACCCGGGGCACTGGCCGAACTCGAACGCGTAGTTGAAAGGGAACTTAGACGCGAGAAACTGTACGAGGACCGGGTACGGGAAACCTTCCCCTTCTGGGATTCGGGGTCTTGCGCCAGGATTACCGCAGCCGTCGAGAATCTTGGACGTCCTTGGAACCGGCAGGTTTCCGTCGAAGAACTGCCGCACACCGAAGGGCGGTCCGTATGAAGGGCACACATTGGCTCAAACAGGGTGTCAGGGGCCTCTTGGGCCGGGCGCCGCGGCAGACGCTTGAAGTCTCTTCAACGTCACCGTGGGTTGCACCGGAACTGCCGCCGGTCCCAGTGCCCGGTCCCGACACTGCTGCGCTGGCATCGTGGCTGCAGGAGGCTGCAGCCATTGCCGAGGCCGTGAACGCGGAAACAACCGAAGCCCGGGCCCGGCAATGGTGTATTGATCGCCTAGAAGACCTGCAACCCCACGTGGAGTATCTCCAACACAGCGGAGAGGAGCATTTTATGCTCCTCCAGAAGTTCATCGCCGCAGTGATTCAAGGGGTAGGCGGCACGGAGGTACTGAGGTCGCTGGGCGTTCACCAACGAGTACTGCTCTCGTTGACCGCCGATGGACGGCGCGGCGACCTCCTGCTGGTGCTGGCGGACTTACAGGACAACGGCAGGAGCTATCGCACCGAAGCAACATCAGATCCGCAGGTGGCCGGCAGCCGGGCAGCCGCACCAGGGTACCTTGTGTTGCTTTCGGAACCGATTGATTCCCGGTTGCTTAGCCTGGGGGCCGTTGATCTGCCCGTGAAGGCGCAACTCACCCGCTTCGAGTGGGCAGAGCAGGGGACGCTGACCATAGGAGCGTGGGCCTATCTGCCCGGGATCAACCCGGCGGATTGTGAGCTGCGGGTGGAACTCAGGCAGCAGGAATCAGCCACGGCCGTGGCGCTCGCTGTCACAAGGGGGACAGACCAGCGGGTCGACACCACGGCAGCGGACCGCTTCCGGTCCTATGCCGGCGCAGCGTTTACCGTTGAGGTTGATACTCCTGCCCTGCCGGGCGTGCAGGAGTCCGGCCGGTCCTCGGAATGGTTCTTCCACGTCACCCTGCTCTCCGAGGATTTCACTGCTTCGGATAGGATCCGGGTCCGGAACCAGGATCTGGTCCCGAGGCGCCTTCCGGTAGGGGCTTCTCTGAACGCCCGCACCCGGGCGATCGCACTGATGGACGCCGACAAGGGACTGCGGCTCAAAACAATCCGTTATTCGTGCGCTGCTTCCACGGTTCACGTTGAAGGCAACGTAGTAACCGTCGGCTTCGGCCGAACGGGCGACGTTGTGCCGGCGGCACTCTATCTTGAGGCAGAAGGGGAAAACGCACAGGAATTTCGGCAGGAAGCCAATGAACCGACGTTCACCCTCCACATGTCAAGGGACGAAGTTCCCGGCAACCAGGAGAAGCGCTGGACGGTTAAGGCACTTCTGCCCAACGGCCGGACAGTACCGGTGGGCTGGGCGGGCTCGGGATCAGATTTGTCCGCGGTTTCGGCGCCCTCGGCGGCGCTGCGCATGGAGTGCACCGGCTACGGGTACCTGCAGGTGTCCCTCCGTCCGCTTCGACTGACATTGAGCAGCGCGCGGATGGTCGACGGCGCAGGCACAGTCATCCTGGAAGGACAGACCGGTGGAGGGTACGGGCACAAGGATGCGGCCGTTCCGATGTTGATGCTGTTGACTGCCCGTAACGAGGTGCGCGCATCATCTGCCCGCTGGCTGGATAATGCCGGCCGGTTCCAAGCGGAGTTTCCGTTGGTGCAGGATAGATGGGGGTACGGGGAGTCTGCGTTGGAACCCGGCCACTACCGCGTCCTTCACCGAATACCAGAGGAATGCGGAGGCGGTGTTGCCCGGGTGCCCGCCCTCGGAGGGCTGCTCACATCCCTGCCCCTGCATCTGGGGCATGATCTGATGCACTTGGAGCTCGTAGGTGAGGGCAATGAACAGGATCTGGTCCTGCGGGTAGCGGCACCTCGAAACCCCGACGACCGCACGGCGCTGCGCCGCAGCCAGGCGATCGCGGATTATGCCCAAACCGCCGATCCCGTGGACAGCGAGATCGTCCTGTTCGAATCCTTCGACGGGAAGTCGTCATCCGACAGCGGGCGGGCGATCAGCAATGTCCTCGGCGAGCGGATCCCCCGGCTTCAGCGTTACTGGACGATTGCCGATTTCTCGGTGCCGGTGCCGCCGGGCTGTACACCCGTGCTAAGGGAGAGCCCGGAATGGTTCAAGCTCCTCGCAACCGCCGGCTATTTAGTCAACAACAACAACTTCCCGCATTACTTCCGCAAACGGCCGGGACAGTTCTACCTGCAGACCTGGCACGGTACCCCGCTCAAACGCGTAGGAACGGACACACCGATAGCCGGCACAACCGCCTCCTACCGGGCACTCATCTCGCGTGAGGGAGCAGTCTGGGACATGCTGCTGGCGCAGAACGAGTTTGCGGCCGATACTCTGGCAGCTGCTTTTGGATATCGCGGAGAACCCGCCGTCTTCGGATATCCGCGCAATGATGCCCTGGCTGCTGACACGGCGCCCGCCCGGCGTGCCGAGGCCCGGCGCCGGCTGGGCATTGAAAGCGGTAAGAAAGTATTGCTGTACGTCCCTACGTGGAGGGATAACAGAGACGCAGCCAATCCCTACCTGGATTTTGAAGCCGCAGCAGCAGGGCTGGGCGAGGACTACCTGATGCTCTACCGCGGACACCACAAAATTGCCGGTAAGCGGAAGACCACCGGGCAGGATTTTTATCTGGACGTCACTGCTCATCCGGAAATCAACGACCTGTACCTGGCCGCCGATCTGCTGGTCACCGATTACTCATCGGCTATGTTTGATTTTTGTGTGACCGGCAAACCGATGTATTTCCTGACCCCGGACTTGGCTCGTTACCGCGACTCCGAGCGAGGTTTCTACATTGATTTGGAGACTGAGGCCCCCGGACCACTGGTAGAAACCACGGAGGAGCTTGTCGCTGCAATTAGGGCTGCGGAAGCCGCCGCGGAGCCATACCGTAGCCGCCACCGGAAGTTCACGCTCCGATATCTCACTGCCGATGATGGTGCTGCGGCTATTAGGGTGGTGAATGCTGTGTGGAGCTTGACGGAGGGCACGACGTCCATCAATAGTTAACCCTTTATTCATATTGCGCGTATTCTGTCCCCGGGGAACGCGTTACATCTGACGATTGGCGGCGTGCAGCAGGGGAGCTGCGAGTACTGGTTGGGTATTTCCCCCAAGCACGCCTCTCTGATCGACAGGACATGAAATGACTGTTCAAGCTGTAATACTCGCCGCCGGAATGGGCACCAGGCTCGCGCGACCGCATCCCAAGTCGCTGACCCAGCTGGACGACGGGCGGACCATCATGACGCAGCAGGTAGAGAACCTGCGCGCAGCATTTGGGGATGAGCTTCGGCTTACCATCGTCGTCGGGTACAAGCTTGAGCAAATCTTGGAGCATGTGCCTGATGCGTCTTTCGTTTACAACGAGGCATTCGATCAGACGAATACTTCCAAGAGCCTCTTGAAGGCGCTTCGGAACTCTGCTGACGGGGGAGTCCTTTGGATGAACGGGGATGTCGTGTTTGATCCCGGCATGCTTGAGTACCTCCGCGCCGCAATTGACGAGGATCGGTCGTTTATCGCAGTGGACACCTCATCGGTCTCAGACGAAGAGGTCAAGTACACGGTAGACGAAAGCGGCTACATCAACCAGCTATCGAAGCAGGTCCGTCAGGCACTTGGTGAGGCAGTCGGTATCAACTACGTCTCATCTACTGACAAGTTACTTCTAATAAATCAGCTCGCGAGTGTGGATGACCAAGATTATTTCGAACGGGGAATCGAGCTGGCAATTGCTAAGAACGGGGCAAAATATGTCCCTATGGATATCAGCCGTTTCTACGCTGTAGAAGTAGATTTCGCAGAAGACCTGGTACGGGCAAACCAAGAGATGATAGACGCGCAGATTGTTAAGGCCTAGGTCGGCAACAGGACTAATGAGCTCTTAGGGGCGCAAGAATAGACAAACCAGGCTTGATAAGGGGAAGAATGCTGGGTTGGCAGGCAATATACGCGCATGCACGGAATTTAGAGAAAAAGAATGATTGGCAAGCAGCGGCCGTGGCTTATGAACGCCTCCTTCGCGGAGGCGAGAATGAGAATCCGAAGGTATTGTTCCGGTTGGGGCACGCCTACTTTCGATTGAATAGACTGGATGAGGCGAAGCCACTCCTAGCACGAGCTGTAGCTCTTCAACCGGAAAATGCTGCTTGGCATTACCGCGTGGGATTTGTGCTAGAACGGCAAAATCATTTCGCTGAAGCGATCCGCTACTACCGCCGCGCGTTGGAGATTGACCCGACACAGACGGCCTGGCTTCATCGCATCGAGACTTGTGAAGGGCATATTTCGAAGTCCCGTCTTGATATGGCGCTGAAAGGCAAGGGGCCCACTTGGCAAGTAGCTGAGATACTGGAAGCAGGTCTGGCGTCCCATAGTGCTGATCCTGGTTGGGCTGAACGTTTAGGGGACGCGCACTTCAAGATGGGCAGATATGCCCAAGCTGCTGATGCCTATGCAAGATGTGCACGGATCCGCCCTGAGGAAGCTAAGTATCATTTCAAAGAGGGCTGGGCGTGGCAATTAGCAGGTGACGAGAGTTCCTCTGAGAGTGCCTATAAAACAGCCGTTTCCCTGGACGCACGCTTTAGCGCACGCGAGGTCGGCATAGGCGCATTTTTCGAAGCAAGAGGCCAATGGCCCCTCGCGGCTTTGAGCTATGAAAAAACCCTGAGTTCTGGTAGAGACACGACAGAGGTGTACTACCGGCTCGGCTTGGCACGCCAGAAGACGTACGACTGGAAAGGCGCAGTTGACGCTTTCCAAGCGGGCCTCAAGGTCAACCCCGCATCTGAACGCCTGTATTGGCGCTTGGGACTCTCTTATGAGCGGATGGGCGACCTGAGGAAAGCGGAGGAGAACTATTCTCGTTCCCTAAGCAGTGTACTTCCAGGTAGTCGGTACTGGAAGTACCGTCTCGGCCATGTTTTGCGGCAGCAAGGGAAATACAAAGAGGCTTCGATTGCTTATTACCTGTCCAGGGAGGATGACCCAGCTTCATCGGCCTCGAGCGGCCTTGGAGATTCCTATCTCGAACAGGTTCTCGCACGAGATATTGAAATTGTTGAGTCGACGCAGTCAGCACAGAATCTGAAACAGTTTGGAGTCAGGGCAGAAGCGCTGGGGTGCAATATCGCGGCCGCCGATGCTTATGCCGCTGCGGCGGAGCGCAGTTCAAACTATGACGCAGACTTGTTCTTTAGGGTCGGGCGTATGTACATGTTGGGAGGACGACACGAAGAAGCCGCCTCTGCCTTCGCCGAGATTCGGCAGTTTAAACGTCCCCATGCCGTCGACACAACCCAATATATGAAGAACAAGACGCAGAAGCAGGCGATGTTCTACACCGAATACATGGAGACTCTCAGCATCCAGGACCATACTATTCTTTATGAGAGCGGTCACGGGGCAACAGTCGCTGGCAATCCATTGCACTTATTCCGCGCCGCTATCGACGATCCACGGTTCTCAGGTTTTAAACACGTTTGGGTGCTCAATAGCGAGAAGAATATTCCGGAGGAACTCGCTGGCCGTCGCGACGTTATCTTCGCACCGAGAGACAGCGATCTTTACCTGCGCTACCTCGCATCAGTGAAATACCTGATCAACGATAATACCTTCCCGCCGTATTTCATACGCAGAGAAGAGCAGTGCTACCTGAACACTTGGCACGGTACCCCCATAAAGACGTTGGGTCGCGACATCAAGAGCGGCCTCATGGACCACAAGAATGCGGCGCGCAACTTCCTCCATGCAACTCATATCATCGCCCCAAACCAGTTCACTGCAGACTGTTTAATCGATAAGTACGACGTTGCTGGATTGTTCAACGGCAAGCTAGCTGTCACTGGATATCCACGGGTGGATGCCATCCTTAACGCCACTGATGAGTCGCGCCGGGACCTGCGTGACAGGCTAGGCATACCTTTAGGAAAGAAAGTGGTTCTATACGCCCCGACGTGGCGGGGTTCGTTGGCCGACAGAAGTCTCGATAGCGACCGGCTTCTGCAAGACCTTGAAGCACTTGGGGCGGGTGATTGGCACTTCCTTTATAGGGGACACACCATGACGAGCGACAGGGCGAAGGGTGCATTGTTTGACATGCACAGTGTCCCGGCGACGGTAGATACCAATGACCTCTTGGCCATTGTAGATGTATTGATTACCGACTATTCCAGCATCTTTTTTGATTTTATTCCGACTGGGCGCCCGATCATTTATTACACCTACGACCTAGAGTCTTATGAGCGCGAGAGGGGTCTTTATTTCGATATCACCACCATGCCGGGAACGGTATGCCGTGACCTGGGCGCGGTGATTGGGGCAGTGAATGACGCCGTTTCGTCATCCCATCTACCATCCAGGACCGACGAGGACGTTCAGAAAGAACTTGAGTTTTGTCCTCGCGAGGATGGGCAGGCATCCATACGCGTCTTGGAGTTCTTCTTCTTCGGAAGTGAGGAGTGCCTTGTACCCAACCACCAAGACGGAAAACGCAAGGTCTTGATGTTCCAAGGGTCTTTCCTGCCGAACGGAATTACTACCAGTTATCTGAATTTGGTTTCCCACATCGATCAAGAAGAGAACAATGTTTACGTTGTGGTGGATCCAGACGCCTTGGCATCGAAGCCTGAGCGCCTTGAGAAGTTTGCGCAGAACCCTTCCCATATCAGAGTATTGGCTCGCGTAGGAAGTCATGTCCTTACACCAGAAGAACGCTGGGTTATCGATAAGATGAACACACAGCACAACGTCAGTACTGTCGAAATGTGGGAGATTATTAACAGGGCTTTTGCTAGGGAATTTCGTCGTGTATTCGGCGCAGCTGTCTTCGACTCAGTGATTTGTTTTGAGGGGTATGCTCGATTCTGGACGGCTCTCTTAGGCAACGCACCGATTGAGCGTGCGAAGAAGTCAGTGTATCTACACAATGATATGTACAGAGAATGGAAGAGCCGCTTTGAATACTTGGAGGCGAACTTTAGGCTTTTCCAGAACTTTGATTCCCTGATATCAGTAACGCAAAGCGTGGGAGAAGAAAACGCACTCCGGTTATCCGACGAGTTTGGCCTAGACAAGAACGCGTTTACCTTCTGCAACAACCTGGTGAACCCAGAAGAGACTCTCCGGATGGCCGAGGAACCCTTGGACGCGGATATAGCCGCGTGGGTCAATGAGGGAGATAGCCTTTTTGTGACTTTGGGTCGCCTCTCACCCGAAAAAGGACACGCAAAGCTAATCCATGCCTTTGCCGACATTGTTAAAGACTATCCCGGCGCAAAGTTGGCGATCCTTGGTGATGGCCCCCTTCACGAAGAACTACAACAGCTGATAGACCGGCTCAGACTGCAGGAGAAGGTTCTACTGGCAGGCCGCCGTATGAACCCCTTCGCGATCCTGAAGAATGCGGACTGCTTTGTGTTCTCCTCTGACTACGAGGGGCAAGGACTCGTGGTCTTAGAAGCCTTGATTCTGGACAGGCCAGTCATTTCCACGGACGTCGTCGGGCCACGAAGCGTACTCGAGGGCGGCTATGGGCTTCTTGTCGAGAACTCGGTGGATGGATTGACCCGCGGATTCCATCGTTTCTTCCGGGGTGATGTGCCCCGAGAAGCGTTTAATTATGAGGCCTATCAGAAGGAGGCATTGGACAAGTTCGCTCGTATTGCACTATAGACTTGATCCGGCTTTGATGTGGCCGCTAGCACTCCAGTATTTAGGGCTGGGCACCCCTGGGCCCGAACACAGGTAATTACTAGTCGCTTAGGCCATACCCACTCTCCAGTGGGATGCTTTTCCTCTACAACCGCTCACGGTTGGTTTGCGCCCACAGCAACGGGCGTAGCAGAAAAGGGGCTGCATTACCAAACCTGAATCCGATTCACGACGAAACCGGTAATGCGCGTTGGGTCCTGTCTAGTGGGTTCTTCTCGGATTGGAAAGTCCCGACTACCCGGTTGATGCGAGCGATTCTAAACGTGGCCGCAAGCTGTTTGAGAGTATCTCGGCTGGTGCCCGCTGACCCGACGACGGGCAGTGGCTTCTTCATCGGGACTAGTCATTCCTGAACACTTATTCTGGATTCGATGGCATATATCAGCATTGGCCTCCAGGGCCTTCTACCACGGCCAGACTGTAATCGAGGATGGGGTGGCCCAATGCGAAGTGCTTGTCGACAAGATTGAGGGGCCTGAGCCGGCACAGTACCGAGATCAGACCCCTCACAGCATATTCCCTATCTAAACGGTCCCCTAAGACCAGCATAGGCCTGCAGAAACGCAGTCTCACATCTTGCTGGACAAATTGCCGATAAAACAGAAGGCCTAATTGGACCGGGACGCAGATACAATGGGCAGTTGTTCTGGGTTGGCGGTCTTGTGGAAAACATTCGAATAACTCGCCGAAAGATGTCCTATATCGACCGCATGGCACTCACCGCCAGCCTCCGATGACAGATAACCCGCAAGTACTGAACCCGTCGGACCAAGGGCGATAAGAAAAACGTCTGTTTCCGGCATGACGTCCTTCACATCTGCCTTAATCGTTTCAAGGTGTGCATAGGCGTTTGTGGGCTCGGAATATATATGGCTCACATGAGCAACGTTATCGAACAGTTCCGGTATCAGTTCGAAACGAGAACCCCTTCCCGAAATGATACACACCCGCTTTCCATCCCATACTCGCCTCCATGCAGCAACTGCATCTTTTCCATGCCGCTCGAAGAATACGGGCCTGCTTACGTGCGTGTTGCCCCATTTTGCACGCGAAGCCTTTAAAAGCGGACCCATAACATGCCAGTTTTCCGCCCATATACCCATCCAAAGGCGGGTTGTAAAGACAGTCGGAAGGGCCAAAATCAATCGATCCGAATTCATGTCGTGGTCAAAAAGCATGTTTTGGAGGTCCCGAGCGAGAGCCGGTGACGACTGTTGAAACATGAGCTGAAATTCCGGTTGCATCATCAATTTGAGCTCACCGTCACCCCATCGGGCAATGGACCTACCAGACTCAATCTGCTGCATTGTTTCCAGCATGCTCATCTGGCGGTCCTGGATAACTGCTCGAACTTCCACCAAGACGTCGCGCATTCCGATTCGGCCTAGGACTTCCAGCATCCTATTCTGCTCACCAAGACTTGCTCGGATTGCAGAAAGGTTTTTATTCTGCTCCTGCAGTATCCGTTGCTGGCTTTCTAGCGCGGTCAGTATTTCCCTATCCATAGGGGCTCCTTATAGGTAGTAATTTTTGCAAAGATAGCATGTTGTTCCGGCCAGCCGTCTCCAGGCTTAGCGGATTCTCTAGGATCCTGTTTGTTCCAGCTGCTGCGGGTAGCATTCAAGTGCAAAATGTCCGGAGCTGCTGGCTGGATAGCCATAGCACATCATATTTAAATACATGGATATCAAGTTTAGTGATTGTGGACTGACATCCGGGTGGTCAGATATTGACGGGTGGCGGAAGTCGATAAGGCTGGTGTCCGCCGCTATACGAGAACCGAGGATTTCCCTGATGTAAGGCGACTGTGGTGATTGAGCGGAGTAAACGACGACAAAGTTGACGTTCGGTATCCCGGGACGGGAAAGCGTATCTCTTTTGTGTTGCTCCAGCATCCGGGAGAAAGTATCCTCTTTCTTCTCTGCGAAAAGACCATCGGCAGTAAAGTGAGTATCTCCGAATTTAGTTTCATAATAATGATCGTTAATCACCGGCTCGACGCAAACACACCTGTAATCGCCGATAAGGGCATGGGCTAACGCTCCGGTTGCACCCTTTGACGCTCCGTAGGTAATCACCGAGGTTTTCTTCAGATCGAGATCAGTTCGGACGGTCTCGATTAGGCCATTAATCCTCTTAGTGTTCTGCGGGACAAAAACGGTATCGAGGTAAAACGAGCCAACAACTCCGCCTATATCCGCAACGCGAAGAACTGCTGTGTCGCCCGGTAGATATTTTTGTATAGACTTAAAGTTTTGCGTGAAGTACCTGGACAGTCCTGTACCGAAAATATCGGCGCTTATCGAGGAGAAGACAACAACAAGATTCCGCGCCCGTCCACTTACGGTGGGTTTATGCAGTTTGTAGACGACGCCTTCATCCGATACCTGAAAGTCTCCATTTTTTATACTGTGCCACAATTTATCTATATGGTATTCGTACACAAATCGTACCGCTTCGTCTGCTTGTTTGTATACGTAATACCCTTCCCGAGCGAGTTTTACAATCAGCTCCTTTATGCCGGGATCTTTATGTGCCGCGGCTAGTATGGTTCGTCCGGCGAGGGCATTTGCTTCATCCATCAGCTCAATAAAAGGATACTTCTTATGCTTTAGCTGAATCAAAATTTCATGGACGGGCGCTTCGAGGTTGCATATCAGAGTGTCCGAGGAGTTCATGCTCTTATTTCGACGTCCTCATCAATATCTTGGGTAGGCAGAACGAGAATTTCAATAGAGCTTCCGTTCAACAAAGACCTTGTTTCTGCGGTTTTCCAAAGAGCGGTGGATACTGTCAAGTGTGAGTTTCCTTTTGTTTAACCTTCATGAGATATTGATGCCAGACTATCCGGCTATCAAACGTAGAAATGCTGCCACGCTCTGCGCAGCCGCTGTCCCGTCGCCGTAAGGGTTCATAGGTTCGGACATGGACCTGTATGAGTCAGCGTTATGCAGCAGACTGTCCACCTCGGTCACAATCCGGTCCTCATCCGTCCCAATAAGCTTCACCACGCCGGCCTCTACAGCCTCCGGCCGCTCGGTGTTGTCCCGCATCACCAGGACCGGGGTACCCAGACTCGGGGCCTCTTCCTGCACACCACCGGAATCGCTTAGCACGATGTGGGCCAGCGAGAGCAGCCGGGTGAATTCGCCGTATTCGAGCGGCTCGGTAACCAGCACGTTCGGCAGGCCTTCCAACGGGGGTAGCACCGCGTCGCGGACAGCCGGGTTAGCGTGGGCAGGAAAGACTATCGTCAGGTCGGGCTCGGCAGCAGCTATACGGGCAAGCGCACGGCCTATGCCGGTCATGGCGTCGCCCTGGTTCTCGCGCCGGTGGGTTGTGACCAGCAGGATTCGCCGGCCGGAGGATGCCAAGGTCTCAAGACCCGGATCAGCGAAGGGAACTTGTTTCCGAACGGTGGCCAGCAGGGCATCAATAACCGTATTGCCCGTGACAACAATGATTTCCGGGTTAATGTTTTCGGCCAGCAGGTTCGCCCGGCTGGTTTCCGTTGGCGCTAGATGCAGACTCGCTATCTGGGAGGTGATCTTCCGGTTGCCTTCTTCGGGGAAAGGAGACAGCGGGTTTCCGCTGCGGAGGCCGGCTTCAACGTGAACCACAGGGATTCCGCAGTTGAAGGCAGCCAGTGCTGCAGCCGTGGACGTGGTGGTATCGCCCTGCACGAGAACCACATCGGGACGGTTCACCGCAAAAAGCTTGTCCAGGCCGCTGATCGTCCGCACGAGGATGTCGTTAAGGGACTGTCCTGGTTCAAAAATGTTGAGGTCATGGTCCGGGCTAATACCAAAAAGGGTGTTGACCTGGTCCAGCATGGAACGGTGCTGGCCGGTGACGGTAACGAAGCAGGTCAAAGTGTCGGATGCTCGAAGCTCGGCGATGATCGGGGCCATCTTGATGGCTTCGGGCCGGGTCCCGTAAATAGGCATAACTACCGGCATAATTTCCCCACGAACACTTTCCCCTGGCTAATATTCGTCGTCAGTCTAGCGGACGGCATCACGGAACTGTGTTTTGGTGCTAATCCGTAGTCGCGCCGCTAGGCACCCAAGAGCTTCGCGAGGTTTTTTTTAGCCAAAGAGCACTAGCAGCACAATCAGTGCCGGCACTGAAATACAAACTGCTGTACTGATCAGGAGCGCAATGAATCGTTTGCGACGGTACGACTTATCTTGCGGAGGTTTTGGCGTCGCAACCGGAGCCGCTTTGTCCTTCCGTCTGGAGCCTTTCGGGCGTGCCCCGGGGCGGACGGGAGCATCCGCAGCCCGGTCCTGCGAACTCCTAGGGCCGGTCTCCGCATAGGGATCGCGCATGTGCCGGGCAGCGGCAATGTCCGGATAGTGCTTCTGGGGCATGGGTCAACCATTCCACATTCCCTCCCGAACCGGCGGCAAATCGTTATCGGCGTCTGTCAGTGCCCTGCGGTAGGCTTCCTAATGACATAAACGGTTAGCGGCAAGGACGGCGGGAACCGGACGGGATGGCCCAGATGAGCCCCATAAGCAGGAATCGGGATTACTTTGCAGACTAAGATCACCGCCAACGCGCAAGCGCTGAAGCGATGGTTGAGCAACGCAGAGGTGTCCCTGGGCAACCACAGCGACCGCCTCAATGCCATCAACATCTTCCCGGTGGCCGACGGCGATACCGGTACCAACCTGTACCTGACCCTGTGTGCGGCTACGGAAGCGGCGGCCGAGGCCGACACCGCTGACATCGGTGAACTCCTGGGCCTGGCAGGCCGCGCCGCGATGGAATCCGCCCGCGGAAACTCGGGCACCCTCTTCTCCGTTTTCCTCACCTCCATGGCCGAGCCCCTCGCCGGCGCCGTCCGGCTCTCCGCACCGCTGCTGGGCGCCGCCCTGCAGCGTGCCCAGCTGCGGTCCTGGTCCGTTCTCAGCGACCCGGTTCCGGGCACCATGCTTTCGGTCCTTGAGGCAGCCGCACACGCCGCCTCGGACAGTGAAGCCGCGATCACCGGAGATGACAGCAACGCAGGGCTGGCCCTGACCCTGCGCGCCATGATGGATGCCGCGCTGGCCGCCGTCGTGGATACCGAAAACCAGCTCGATGCGCTGACCGAAGCACGGGTAGTGGATGCCGGCGGCGTCGGCTTCCTGCTCATCCTGGATGCCCTGCGCGCGGCGGCACTGGGAGAGGAGCTGCAGGAGGAACTCCTGGACGGGCTGCACGGCTACGACGTCCAGGCCCCGCACATCCACGCGCACATGCCCCGCATGGAAGGCGTGGAAGTGATGTGCACCATCAACCTCAGCCCGCTGGATGCCGCCACCCTGCGGCTTCAGCTGGACGAGATGGGGGACTCAGTGATCATGAGCGCCGTCAGCCCCGTGGAGGACGGCTACCGCTGGCGGGTGCACGTGCACACGCCGGACGCCGGCGCCACTATTGACCTGCTGCGCCGGCTGGGTGAACCCATGAACCTGTCCATCACCGAGCTTTCGGCTGACGGGCACGAGACCCGGGAACTTCCCGTCATCACGCCTAACCCTGACTTCCCGGGCTTCCCGGGGGCAGGGGAGACCTCCAAGGCACATGGACTCTAGGCTCCCCGGGGAACTCGAATTCCCTCTGGACCGGCGGATCGGCAAGACCACCGCCAAGGCATTGGAAAAACATCTGGGCCTGAAGACCGTGGGGGACCTGCTCCACCACTTTCCGCGCCGCTACCTGGAACGCGGCGAGCTGACACCCATCGCCGAGATCCCGTTCGATGAAGACGTCACCCTGATTGCCCGCGTGCAAAGCAACAACCGGAGGCAGATGCGGGCCCGCAAGGGGATGATCGTTGAAGTAGTGGTCACCGATGACACCGATGACACCGACGGCAGCCTGGGGCAGCTTCACCTGACGTTCTTCAATGGGTTCAATGCCGCCAAGGAGCTCGTCGTGGGCAGCCGGGCCATGTTTTCCGGCAAGGTCGGCGCCTACAAGGGGCAGCTGCAGCTGACCAACCCCAGCTATGTGCTGCTGGACGAAGACGCCGTGGATGAAGAGGAAGCCAAACGGCCTATCCCCGTCTACCCGGCCGCCGCCAAGGTCGCCAGCCCCACCATCGCCAAGTCCGTGGCCATGCTGCTGGACACCCTGCAAACCGAACGGCTGCGTGATCCCCTTCCCGAGTCGATCCGGGACCGGGAGCGCCTCCTCGGCCTGACCGAGGCGTATGAGCAGATCCACCGCCCCGCCGAGGTCGCCGACGCCTACAAGGCCCGCCACCGGTTCCGCTACCAGGAGGCGCTGGTCCTGCAGACGGCACTGGCCCGCCGTCGTGCCCTGACTGCGCAGGAGGAGGCAACCGCCAGGCCGGCGGTGCCCGGCGGCCTGCTGGACCGCTTCGATCAGTCCCTGCCGTTCACCCTCACCAGCGGGCAGGCGGAGATCGGCCGGGAGCTGTCTGCGGAACTGGCCGGGGACCATCCGATGAACCGGCTCCTGCAGGGTGAGGTGGGCTCCGGTAAAACACTGGTGGCCCTGCGTGCCATGCTGCAGGTGATCGACGCCGGGGGACAGGCAGCCCTGCTCGCCCCCACCGAGGTCCTGGCGGCGCAGCACTACGAATCAATCAGCGCCATGCTTGGCCCTCTGGGCAGGGGCGGGCAGCTGGACGGGGACCCGGACGGCACCCGGGTGACACTGCTGACCGGATCCATGAACACCGCCGGCCGCCGTGCCGCCATGCTGGATGCCGCCAGCGGAGCCGCCGGCATCATCATCGGCACACACGCACTGCTGTCCGAGCATGTCAGTTTCGCTGATCTTGGCCTGGTGGTGGTGGATGAACAGCACCGGTTCGGCGTGGAGCAGCGTGACGTGCTGCGCACCAAGGGGCACAGCACCCCGCACCTGCTGGTCATGACCGCCACCCCCATTCCGCGGACGGTCGCCATGACCGTCTTCGGCGATCTGGAGGTCTCCACGCTCACCGAGCTTCCTGCCGGCCGGGCACCCATCTCCACCTTCGTTGCTCCGCTGGCGGAGAACCCCCAGTGGGAACAGCGGATCTGGGCCCGCGCCCGGGAAGAGATCGACGCCGGCCGACAGGTGTACGTGGTGTGCCCCAAGATCGGTGCCCGGGAAGATGAGTCGGGCAGCGACGTCGCGCTGTTCGATGACGACGGCGGCACCCGGGAGCGGGCGCAGCGCCAGGAGCTGACGTCCGTCACGGAGCTGACCGAATACCTCACCACCGTCCCGGCGCTGGACGGAAAAGTGGTTGCCCCTCTGCACGGCAGGCTGGACCCGGCGGACAAGCACGAGACCATGACCGCGTTCAACCGCGGGGATATCGACGTGCTGGTGTCCACCACCGTCATCGAGGTGGGCGTGGACGTTCCGAACGCCTCGCTGATGGTGATTATGGACGCTGACCGGTTCGGCATTTCCCAGCTGCACCAGCTGCGCGGCCGGGTAGGCCGTGGCGGGCTGCCCGGAACGTGCCTGCTGGTTACCCAGCTGGAACCGGGTCACCCGAGCCGGGAACGGCTTGAGGCGGTGGCCGCCACCACCGACGGCTTTGAACTCTCGCGCAAGGACCTGGAGCTGCGCCGCGAAGGCGACATCCTTGGTGCCAGCCAATCCGGCGGCCGATCCACCCTGAAACTGCTGCGCGCCGTCCAGGATGAAGCCCTCATTGAAAAGGCCCGTGCCGACGCGGTGGCGCTGGTGGCCGAGGATCCGGACCTCCGTGGATATCCGGCCCTGGACGAAGCCATCGAGGCGTACCTGAACCCCGAGGCCGAAGCGTTCCTTGAGCGGGGCTAGCAGGCGCCCCGGGCACCCTCCGGTTCCGGCCCGCTGCCCGGCGGCGGATAAGGTGAAAGCATGAGCCGCATTATTGCCGGAGCCGCCGGCGGAACCACCCTGTACAGCGTTCCCGGGGACGGAACCCGTCCCACCACCGACCGGGTGAAGGAAGCACTGTTCTCCCGGCTCGAGTCCTACGACATCCTCCAGGACGCCAGAGTGCTGGACCTGTTCGCCGGTTCCGGGGCACTGGGCGTGGAAAGCGCCAGCCGCGGCGCCCGCAGTGTGGATCTGGTGGAGCTGGCTGACAAGGCTGCCGCCACCTGCCGCAGCAACGCGGACCTGGTTTCAAAGGTCCTGGGCCATTCCCGCGTGAACGTGCACCGGGCCAAAGCCGAGACCTACCTGATGCGGGTGCCGGCGGACGTCCGCTGGGACCTGGTGTTCATCGACCCGCCGTACGCGCTCACCGAAGGTGAGCTCGACGCCGTGCTGACCCCGCTGGCCGGCCACCTGGCCGAGGGGGCCGTGGTGGTGCTGGAACGGTCCACGCGTTCACCGGAACCGGTATGGCCGGCCGGGCTGGAGCGCTTCAGCGAGAAGAAATACGGCGAAACCACGCTCTGGTTCGCCGAGCCGGCCCAGGGTGCGGACGCGGACGCGGACGCCGACGCCGAAGCGGAAGCCCGGCCGGAGCAGGCCTAGGCCCCGGACGCGAAGACGTCCAGTTCCTCCCCGGTGAGCACCGCCGCCGGGTGGGGTCCGGCCGCCAGCAGGCTCCGGGTCCATTCCTCCGGCCACCCGAACGGTGTTGCGGCCAGCACAATGTTGCCCGGATACCTGCCGGTGAACATGTCGGCCGGGCCCAGTGCGGCAACGTCGCCGTTGCTGCAGCCTGCCGCTGCCAGGCCGGCCAGAAGCTCGCGGATCTGCCGGCGGGCGAAGGCCAGCGGCGGATCATCGCCCACGTTCACCAGCAGCACGCCGTCGGGGGAGAGCAGGCGTGCCAGCTCTGCGTAGAACTCCGCCGTTGTCAGGTGTCCCGGCGCGTCGGCGCCGGCGAAGATGTCCAGGACGACGGCGTCGAACTGCCGGCCGGCAAAGCGGTCCAGGGACTCCCGGGCATCACCGATGACGGTTTCCAGATGGGTGCCTTCGGGCAGGGGCAGATGCGCCAGGACAAAGTCCAGCAGTTCGCGTTCGAGTTCAACGGCTACCTGCTCGGAGCCGGGTCTTGTGGCCTGTAGGTATCGGGTCAGGGTCAGTGCCCCCGCGCCCAGATGCAGTGCCCGCAGCGGCTGCCCGGGCGCTGCGGCCAGATCCAGCACGTTGCCCATCCGCCGCAGGTATTCGTAGAAGATCTCCTCCGGCCGCGCCAGATCCACGTGGGACTGCTCCGCTCCGCCGATGCTCAGCACAAAAGCGCCGGGGGTGAATCCGTCCTCAGTGATGGCGGCATGCGCACCGATGCCGCGCAGCAGCCGTGACGCGGTCACACCGCCCCGCCCGGAGCCGCCGCGTCCTGACGTTTTCACAGCACACCGCCCAGTCCGGCGAGGCGTTCGGATGCCAGTTCCAGGACCTCGGTCTTCTTGCAGAAGGCGAACCGCAGCAGCGAGCGGGTGCGCCGCGCGCCGTCGTCGTGGCAGAAAACGGCCACCGGTATGGCCGCCACCCCGATCAGTTCCGGCAGCCGGCGGGCCAGGGACGTGGCATCGGTGATGCCCAGCGCGGAGGTATCCGCCGTGACGAAGTACGTGCCCTGTGAGGGCAGCACGGCCATACCCGCAGCCTGCAGGCCGGAGCTGAGCAGGTCCCGTTTGGCCTGCAGGGTGGCAGCGGCGCCGGTGAAGTACTCATCCGGAAGCTTCAGGCCGATGGCGACGGCGGACTGGAACGGTGTGCCCGAGGTGTAGCTGAGGAAGGTCTTGACGGTCCGCACCGCTGCCACCAGGGCCGCCGGACCGGTCACCCAGCCGATCTTCCAGCCGGTCACGGAGAAGGTCTTGCCGGCGGAGGAGATGGTCAGTGTCCGCTCCGCGGCCCCCGGCAGCGTGGCTACGGGGATGTGTTTCGCGGCGTCGAAGGTGAGGTGTTCGTAAACCTCGTCAGTGACAATGACGGCGTTGTGCCGGGCGGCCAGATCGACTATCTGCTGCAGGACCCGCCGCGGAAACACCGTCCCGGTGGGGTTGTGCGGATTATTGACCAGGACCACCCGTGTGCGGTCGGTGAAGGCCGCCTCCAGGGCGCCGTCGGCGGGCAGGAAATCCGGTGCCTGAAGGGCAACCGTGGTGTGTGTGGCACCGCTGAGGCCGATCACCGCGCCGTAGGAATCGTAGAACGGCTCAAAGGTCAGCACCTCGTCGCCGGGGCCGGTGAACGCCAGCAGGGTGGAGGCAATGGCTTCGGTGGCGCCGGTGCTGGCGATCACCTCGGTGTCCGGGTCAAGGTCCAGGCCGTAGAACCGCTTCTGGTGTGCCGCCACCGCGTTGCGGAGCACCGGAAGACCCTGGCCGGGGGCGTACTGGTTGGCGCCGCCTGCAATGGCAGCCCGGGCGGCGTCGAGCATTTCCGCGGGGCCGTCCTCGTCGGGGAAACCCTGGCCAAGGTTAATCGCCCCGTGACGTCCGGCCAGGGCGGTGATTTCCTCGAAAATGGTCACGCCCAGGTTGCCGTCCGGAGCCAGGAGATTGGCACCGGCGGCGGTGCGCTGCCAGGGGGCGGGGCCCGGAGCCTGCCGGGAGCGGAGCAGGGACGCGGCTGGTGAAGAACTCATCCACCAAGTATTACCCCGCCGCACCCGGTAGATTCGACTTATGCGACGCGCTGTATGCCCCGGTTCCTTTGATCCCATCCACAACGGCCATGTGGAGGTGATTGCCCGTGCCGCGAGTCTTTTCGACGAAGTGATCGTGGCGGTGTCCACCAATTATGCGAAGAAGTACCGTTTCTCCGCCGAAGAGCGCCTGGAACTGGCGTCGGAAACCCTGGGCTCGCTGCGCGGAGTATCAGTTGTTCCGATGGGGGAAGGCCTGCTGGCTGAGTTCTGCCGCGAATACGGTGCCAACGCCATTGTGAAGGGCCTGCGGTCCGTCCAGGACTACCAGTACGAACTGCCGATGGCCGTGATGAACCGGCACCTCACCGGCGTCGAAACCGTGTTCCTGCCGGCCGAGGGCAGCTACACCCACCTCTCATCCTCCCTGATCAAGGAAGTGGCCGGGCTGGGCGGCGATATCTCGGAGTACGTGCCGGGAACCGTGCTGAAGCGGCTGCTGACTCCGCGCTAGACCGGATTGGCGCAGGCCGGGCGGATAAAGCCCGCAGCGATTCCGCCGGTTTCCTCCACGAAACGGCCCATCCAGTTGGTTAGGCCAATATCCGGCTGCGATGCCACCAAAGTGATGTCCACCGAACTGCACTGTTCCAGGTTCAGACCGGCACGGGCAACGTGATAGCTGGAGGTCACCACAATGATGTTCCTCCATCCGTTGTCCCTGGCCAGCCGTGCCACAGCCCGGGCCTCGCCGCGGGTGGTCATGGGCTCCGGGGAAAAGCACATTACCCGCGGGTTCACGTTGTGCGTGCAGATATAGTCGGTCCGCGCATTCCCCGGCGTATGGGTGGCGGACAGCGCCAGCACCGGTGCACGGTCCCCGCTCAGCAGGCCCAGTCCCACGGGCAGCCGCTCGCTGCTGGCGCCGGCCAGGACAACGACGGCGTCGGCCCGGGGAGGCTCGTCGGAAGCGCCCGACGGAAACACAAACAGGTTCACAGCCACCAGCAGCCAGACGAACCCCACGCAGAGGGCTGCCGTCGTCAGCTGTATGAGGACGCGGCGGCGCAGGAACCGGTGGAGGGAAGGCACGTACCAACCCTAGGCGACGGTGGCCCGGCAGGCCTGCAGGACGTCCGGTTAGCGCCACGGCCGGGGACGGGTAAACTGGTCTCGGAACACCGTGCATGCACGCGTTCTTCGGCTGCCTGCCAGCCGCAGTTTGAGAGATACCGGCAAGTC
Source organism: Arthrobacter zhangbolii (assembly GCF_022869865.1). NCBI lineage: Bacteria > Bacillati > Actinomycetota > Actinomycetes > Micrococcales > Micrococcaceae > Arthrobacter > Arthrobacter zhangbolii. The sequence continues at coordinate 2,245,064 of NZ_CP094984.1, read as the reverse complement.
AGGCTAAGATGATATGTCGGTCTATGTTCTACAGGAGTTCTCATTAGCGAATTTTCGCGGTCCAATCCGGATTCTCCCCTGGCTATCAACGTCAGGGACCTCGGGCGCAGCCCGGGAACGATGCGGACCATGCATGAACATGTACCGGCACCGAAAGACTTCGGTGTTGCGCTTATCGGCGTTCCGGAAGGATCCGACCTCGAGCTTGATCTGAGGTTGGAGGCCGTGCACGAAGGGATTTTGGTGTCCGGCGACGTAATCGCTCCCGTAAGGGGCGAATGCGGCCGCTGCCTGAAGCCACTCGCGTACGACCAAGAAGTCGATGTGCAGGAACTCTTCTACTACGAGGACGCTGAGTCCTTCGAAGAAGAAGAGGAAGAAGAGCAACGCCGGATCGAGCGAGATGTCATCGATCTTGAACCGGTATTGCGGGACGCCGTGGTTCTTACCATGCCGTTCCAGCCGGTGTGCCGGGAAGACTGCGAAGGCCTTTGCTCCGAATGCGGAGCGCGCCTTGAAGAGGATCCGGGTCACCACCATGAAGTCATGGATCCTCGCTGGGCAGCCCTCGCCGGGCTGACCGGCACCGCCGCAGAAGATACTGCGGCACCAAGTACAGAGTCAGACGAGAGAGAAGAGAGTTAGTCGTGGCTGTTCCGAAGCGGAAAATGTCCCGCGCGAATACACGTGCACGCCGGTCCCAGTGGAAGGCGACCGCGCCCAACCTGGTGAAGACCGTGGAGAACGGCCGCGTCACCTATAGCCTGCCGCACCAGGCCAAGGTCGTAACCGACTCCGCCGGCACCGCGCTGTTCCTTGAATACAAGGGCCGCAAGGTCGCGGACGTCTAAGACCAGTGTTCGGGTCCGCTATGTACACCCCTAGGGATGTTGCTGCAGACGGGTCCGTGAATACTGCTTTTCGGGTTGTATCCAAAAAGTGAAGAATACTGAAGAGCTTATGAAGCGTCTCGGTGTCGATATCGACGCCGGGACGCTTCGTCTTGCACTCACGCACCGTTCCTATGCCTATGAGCAGGGCGGCATCCCCACGAACGAACGCCTGGAATTCCTGGGCGATTCAATTCTGGGGTTCTCGGTAACCGATGCGCTCTACCGGGATAATCCTGACCTCTCCGAAGGTGAACTGGCCAAGCGCCGCTCCGCCGTCGTGAGTACCCGAGCCCTCGCCGGCATTGCCCGCGAATTGGGGCTGGGGGAGTACATCCTGCTGGGACAGGGTGAAAAACTGACCAACGGCCGGGATAAGTCCTCCATCCTGGCAGACACCACGGAGGCCGTAATCGGCGCCGTGTACCTGGACCACGGCATTGAAACCGCCCGGCAGATGGTGATGCGCCTGATTGGCCCGCTGCTGGCCGACGCCGACGCCCTCGGCGCCGGCACGGACTGGAAGACCAGCATCCAGGAAATAGCCGCCAGCCGGAAAATGGGCGAGATTGAGTACCGGGTTTCCGGCTCAGGCCCCGACCATTCGCGCAGCTTTGTGGCTGTGCTCCACATTGGGGACAAGCCGTACGGCTCCGGGACCGGCCATTCCAAGAAGGAAGCCGAGCAGGAAGCTGCCGCTGCCTCCTGGAAGATGATCAACGCCAAAAAGACCGACGCCGCGGCTGCCGGTTCCTAAAGGCCCCCGGCTGTGCCAGAGCTTCCCGAAGTTGAGGTGGTCCGCCGCGGACTCGCATCATGGGTCCGCGGCCGCACCATCACCGGTGTCCGGATCCTGGATCCGCGTTCCGTGAGGCGCCATGCCGCGGGCCCCGAGGACCTCGCCGGCAACCTTGAAGGCGCAGTTGTCACCGACGTCGTCCGCCGCGGCAAGTTCCTGTGGCTGCCGCTGGTGGAGGAATCCGCCGCCGCCGGCCCCGGGAACGACGACGGCGTCCCGCACCTGGCGCTGATGGCGCACCTCGGGATGAGCGGGCAGCTGCTGATGGAGGATTCCTCGCTGCCCGATGAAAAGCACCTCAAGGTCCGCTTTACGCTCAGCCCTGCCACTGACGCTGCCGGAACGCCGATGCCCTCGGAGCTGCGGTTTGTGGACCAGCGGATCTTCGGGGGAGTGTTCCTCACCGACCTGGTCCCCACGCCCGACGGTGAACCCGGCGGGCTTTCCGAGACCGGATTGCCTCTGGTGGCTGCCGAGGCGGCGCATATTGCCCGTGATCCGTTGGACCCGGCCTTCTCCTTTGACGATTTCTACCGCCGGCTGCGCGCCCGCCGGACCGGAATCAAGCGTGCCCTGCTGGACCAGGGGCTGATCTCCGGTGTGGGCAACATCTATGCCGACGAATCCCTCTGGGCGGCCCGGATGCACTTTGCCCGGGCCACCGACACGATGCGGCGCGCCGACGCGCTGCGGCTGGTGGAAGCGGTGCGGGACGTGATGACCCGTGCCCTGGCCGCCGGAGGAACCAGCTTTGATTCGCTGTACGTCAATGTCAACGGCGCCTCGGGGTATTTCGCCCGGTCCCTGAACGCCTACGGCCGCGAAGGTGAGCCCTGCCCGCGGTGCGCTGAGCTGGGGCTGAGCACCCTGATCCGCCGGGACTCCTTTATGAACCGGTCCTCTTATTCGTGTCCGGTCTGCCAGCCGAAGCCGCGGAACGGGCGCTGGTAGGTTTTTACGCTCGTTGCACGAACTGGATCGGGTGACCCGTCCAGGTCTTCGATTTTGCCAGATGGCGTTGCCCACGAGTGGTCTTTGGGGCCCGGTGAGGGCATTCGAGTTACGTCCGCCCGGGGTCGCAATTTCCGGCACACTGTCTCGGCGCGGTCCGGCGTCGGTGTTCGGGGTTTGCGCACTCGCTGAAGGCGGGAAAAACGGGTAGCGGAACAGGTACTTTCGCCCTATTTCGCTGCTCTTTTCACGACTACACTCGAACACATGTTCGAATACTCTTCCCCTCAGGAACACCGGCTGCCGGCCACTGCCGGCAGTGCCGCGGTGTATGGATGGGTGGAGGTATTGGCTGAGTCTGACCCTGCCGGACAGGTAACGCCGGCGCTGGCGGAGGATGCCGAACTCATTGACCGGATCCGGGCGCTCGAGGAGCTAAAAGCCGCCGCATCTGCTGCCCAGGCTCGGGCCGCCGTGGCCTTTGATGCTTCCCAGCGCCGGAAGCAGGCCGCAGCGGGAGTCCCGCGCGAAGATCTGGGCCGCGGTGTTGCGTCACAGATTGCCCTGGCACGTAGGGAGTCGGCCAACCGCGGAGGACGGCTCCTGGGTTTCGCGAAGGCACTGGTCTCCGAGATGCCCTGCACTCTGCAGGCCCTTACGAGCGGGACAATCAGCGAATGGCGGGCAACGTTGCTGGTTCGGGAGACAGCATGCCTGACCTTGGAGGACCGGCAACGGGTGGATGAGGAAGCAGCCGGGGACCCCCGTGTGCTTGAGGGACTGGGTGACCGCCAGATTATTGCCCGCGCCAGAAGTGCCGCCTACCGGCTGGATCCGCAGTCGGCGGTTCGGCGGGCTGCCAAGGCCGCCTCCGAGCGGTTCGTCTCCTGCCGCCCGGCTCCGGACACCATGACGTATCTGACCGGTCTGCTTCCTGTGGCCCAGGGCGTTGGCGTATACGCTGCCTTATCGCGCGAAGCGGACCGGCTCCGTGCTGCCGGGGACGCCCGGGGACGGGGGCAGATCATGGCCGACACCCTCGTGGAGCGGATTACCGGAGAGGCGGATGCCAACGGGATGAAGGTCGAGGTGCAGCTGGTGATGTCGGACCGGACGCTGCTTGCCGGAGACTCCGAGCCGGCCATCGTACCGGGATATGGTCCGGTTCCGGCGCAGTGGGCCAGGGACTTGGTGCGGGGCACGAGCTTGGCCGGGAAGTCCAGGCGCAGAAGGGAGCGGGAGACCGCGGGAACCGAGGAGAAACAGGCCGAACGCTGGATTAAGCGGCTTTACGCCGAGCCTGCTACCGGCCAGTTGATTGCGATGGATTCCAGGTCCCGGCTGTTCCCCAAGTCCTTGGCACGGTTTGTTGCTGCCCGCGACCAGACCTGCCGAATGCCGTGGTGCGGGGCGCCGATCCGGCACACGGACCACATCCGGCCGCATAAGCGAGGCGGTCCGACCAGTGCTGCTAACGGGCAGGGACTCTGCGAGGCGTGCAACCAAGCAAAGGAAGCACCTGGCTGGAAGACCCGAGTAGCTGACGAGCCGGGATCCCACACCGTCCTTGGGTCCCACACCGTCGAGACCACCACGCCAACCGGGCACACCTACCGGTCCACCGCGCCACCGCTGCCCGGAAGCGGCGGCGGAGAGCATCAGCCCACCGGGACCCTCGAAGTGGGAATCACCGATCTCGTATGGGCGGCATAGGACTGAATCACCGGCACCGACGCCGGCGCCTACACCGGAGCCTAGCGCCCGGCGAGTTCCGCGAGGACAGCATCCGTGAACGGAGGCCAGGCCTCTGCTGCCCACGGACCGAAGTCCCGGTCGGTGAGGCACACGGCAGCAGCCTGCGCGTCCGGGTCGACCCACAGGAACGTACCGGACTGGCCGAAGTGGCCAAAGGTTTTGGGAGAGCTGTTGGTGCCCGTCCAGTGCGGCGACTTGTGATCACGTATTTCGAAGCCGAGGCCCCAGTCGTTCTCCTTTTGCCGGCCAAAGCCCGGAAGCACTCCGGCCAGACCCGGGAAGACCACCTGGCTGGCCTCCTCCAGCCTGCCTGGATCGGTCAGGACGGGGGACTGCAGTTCGGCCGCAAACCGGCTCAGGTCCGCGACCGTAGAAACCGCCCCGGCCGCCGGGGAGCCCTCCAACGCAGTGGCGGCCATGCCCAGGGGAACCAGCAGCCCTTCGCGCATGTACTCGGCGAAGGCGATGCCGGTAGCTTCTTCCAGCTTTTCACCGAGCACTTCAAAGCCCGCGTTGGAATACAGCCGCCGCGTGCCCGGCGTGTAACGGACCGTGCGCTCGCCAAAGTCGTAGCCGCCGGAATGGGCCAGCAGGTGCCGAACCGTGGACCCTTCCGGCCCGGCAGGCTGGTCAAGCTCCAGCGCCCCCTCGTCCAGGGCAATGAGCACGGTGTAGGCGCTGAGCAGTTTGGTGACGGAAGCCAGCGGAAAGCGGCGGTCCTGGTCGCCGGCGGTTCCCAGCACCTCACCGTCAGCGGACACCACAGCGGCAGCGGCGTTATCCACCGGCCAGGAATCAATCTTCTGCAGGCTGTTCACAACACTCATCCTAGGAGTTGGGGGAGCGGCCGCCGTAGTGCTCGGCCAGCCGGGCCATGCCGTCTTCGATGGACACCTCGGGAGTCCAGTCCAGGACGGCGCGTGTCTCGCTCTGATCGAACCAGTGCGAGGTGGAAAGCTGTTCGGCGAGGAAACGGGTCATCGGCGGCTCGTCATGGACCAGCCCGCGCTTTCCCGCAGCCAGCCAGACACGCTCGATCACGCTTCCGGCCTTCCGGGCAATCCTGCCGGGCACACTCCACCCCGGAGCTTTCACACCCGCAGCGGCACAGATACCGGCAATCAGTTCACCCACCGGACGGGGCTGCCCGTTGGTCACCACAAGGGCCTTGCCCTGGGCCGCGTCCATCCGGTCGAGCCCGCGGACAATAGCAGCGGCGGCGTTGTCAACATAGGTGGTATCGATCAGGGCGGCTCCGGCGTCGAGCAGGGGAAGGCGTCCGGACCTGGCACGGTCAATCACCCGCTCCACCAGCTGGGTGTCGCCGGGACCCCAGACAATATGGGGCCGGATGGCTGTGACCCGGAAATCGGGGGAATTGGATGCCAGAGCCAGCAGCTCTGCCTCGGCCTTGGACGCGGCGTAGAAGCCCCGGGCACGTGCCGGATCGGCAGTGCCCGCCCCGGCACCGGCAATCGGTTCGCCGAAATGCGCTACCGAGGGCGAGGAAACAAAAACGACGTCGCGTACCCCGGCAGCGCGGGCTGCCTTGAGGAGAATCTGGGTCCCCAGGATGTTGGTGTCCTCGAACTCCTGCCATTCGCCGGTGAAGGATACCTTGGCAGCAAGGTGGATGACGGCGTCCATACCTTCCACGGCGCGGGCCGCGGCGTCAGGATCCGAGACCGAGCCGGCCACGAAATCGGTGCCATCCAGACCCCGACGGCGCTGGAAGGTCCGGACCTTGTGCCCCTGGGCGGCCAGCAGGTCGGCCACGGCACCGCCGAGCAGACCGCTGGCGCCCGTCACCAGGACGTTGCGGGGGACAAAATTGCGGGGTGCAGGTTCGCTGGGTGCAGGTTCGCTGGGCGCAGGTTCGCGGGGTGCAGGTTCGCTGGATACAGATACACCGGGAGCAGAGCTGTTGGTCATCGCGATGCTCCTTCAAAAGCCGGTACCGCGGCGTTGCCCTCCGGAGCGACGGCAGGAACGGCAGGGCCACCCTTGCCGCGTTTTCCCAGCTTCGGCACCGGACCACCGGCCAGCAGCCGTGAGGCCCAGCCTGCCAGAGCAGTACGGTCAATCTTGGAGTTGTGCCGGATATCGGTCGGCATGGCCGGCAGCACCAGCACCGCGGCCAGGTCGTACCCGCAGAGCTCAAGAACCCGGGAGCGCACAGCAGCAGCCAGTTGGGCATCCGCGGGCCCTGCCCGGCGGACCGGGGGAGAGGTTTCCAGAACGGCCACGGGGACCTGCCCGCCGGCGGGGCCGACGCCGACGACGGCCACACGGCCCACGCCGTCTACGCTTTCGGCGGCCTGTTCCCCGGCCACCGGGGTCCGTACACCCTCGGCCGTGGTGAGGATGTGTCCGAGGCGCCCCTCCACCCAGAGCCGGCCGTCGTCGTCGAGGTGGCCGACATCGCCGGTGCGGTGCCAGCCGGGAATCGACGAACTGCGGGACTCGGTAATCCAGAGCCGGTCATACCGGTCCTTCACATGCGGGGCGCTGACCAGGATTTCACCGGTGCGGTTCGGGGCTGTCAGCGGTTCGCTGCCCACCGAGCCGTCCGGAAGGACTTCGGCGATGGCTACCCGGGCACCGGACACCGGTGTTCCCACGCAGACGCCGTTACCGGAGCCTGCCGAACGGATGCCTTGCAGGCTGATGTCGGTCACCGGCAGGGCTTCCGTCATGCCGTACGGGGTGTGCAGGGAAGCGCCGGGTACCAGCTCCTGCACCTGGGCCAGGAGCGGTTCGGCGATGGGGGCGCCGGCGGACAGCAGCAGTTCCACCTGTTCCAGTGCGGCCTTCTGCGCCGCGTCCAGGCTGCCGGAGGTGGCCAGCACATTGGCCAGCGCCGCCGGAGAAGCAAAGATCGTGGTGGCGTTCACGGCCACGGCGGCATCGGCCAGGGCCGCGGCCGTCAGCGTGCGCGGGGAGGTGACATCCATGTCCGGGGTCACCGACGTCGCACCGAGGGCGGGACCGAGCAGCGCGAACGGAGCGAACCCGGCCACCAGGGACGTGCCGGCACGCAGGTTGTAGGTGTTCCTGATGGCGTCGCGCATCGCAGCCAGCTGCCGGTGCGTGTAGACCACACCCTTGGCCGGCCCGGTGGAGCCGGAGGTGAACAGCACGGCGGCGTCGGCGTCGGGGTCCACGGGGTGCCACGGAACGTCGGAGCCGGCGCCGTCGGCAATCAGTTCGGCCACCGAGTGCTGAACGCCGAGGAGGCGCTTACGGGCCGGGGTGAGCTCATCAACGCTGATCCGGATCCCCGGCCAGCCGAAGGCCCGGGCACCGATCAGGGCACGGTCAATGCCGATGAGGAAGGCCGGACCTGCGCCCTTAATCGCCCGGCCCAGTCCCTTGGTACCCAACCCGGCGTCGGCCACCACAATGACGGCGTTCAGGCGCAGGCAGGCATAAATCAGCGAGGTCAGTTCTATGCCGGGAGGCACCAGCAGGTTCACCCGGGTTCCGGGACGGACCCCGGCTGCGGCCAGACCGGCGGCCAGGGCGTTGACCCGTTCGGCGAGGCCTGCCCAGGACAGCGTGCGGGGACCGGCGCCGGTGTCGTTTCCGTCCAGCGGCGCCATGTCGACGACGGCGGCGCTGGTGTCGCCCGCCCGCTCGTCGAGTTCGGCCAGCATGGGACGGAACGGATCGCTGCGTCGCAGCGAGGTATTCGCCGGCGTTTCCACGGCAGTCTTTAGCCAGCTGAAAACAGGGGAGGCGATATCCACGTCTTCGGGCAGCAGATGGCTGGCGCCCTCGAACCGGTGGACGGAAGAAGCCGGCATGCGCTCGAGCAGGTCACGCAGGTACCGGTCGGAGAACACCGGATCCTTGGGACCCCAAAGAACCAGGGAGGGAACGTTCAAGCGGCGGATCCCGTCCGCCACGGCGTTGAGCGCACGCCAGCTCGGGTGCGTTTCATCGGCCGGGATGTCGGCGACGAAGTTGGCCACACCCTGCCGGCGCACGGCACTGCGGTACGGCAGTGCGAAGGCGTCCTTTACCGGTGCGCTCAGGGCAGGCTGGGCCAGGGCGTGCGTGACACGGATGAAGGCGTCGGTGCTGCGGGTGCCCCACGGGTGGACGGCCGGATGCAAGGCCAGTTTCAGGGCGGGCGGGAGGGAGAACCCGGCCGGATGCACTGCTGTGTTGGTCAGGATGGTTCCGGCCAGCTGGCGACGGTGCCGCAGCGCCCAGCCGAGGGAAATCACGCCTCCCCAGTCATGGCCGACGGTGACCACCGGGCCGGTGATGTCCAGGGCATCCGTCAGGTTGCCAAGGTCCGTGATCCGGTCCTCGAGGCGGCGGAACACGCCGGTGCGGTCGGAAAAGCCCATGTCCAGCTGGTCAACGGCCACCACGCGCCACGGCTTCTCCGCCGTGGACGCGGCGGCCAGCAGGCTGCGCCAGAGGTAGGACCAGGTGGGGTTGCCGTGCACACACAGCAGGGTCCCCGCAGGTTCGATACCGTCGGCGGCGAGCTGGGGCCCGTTATCGAGGATGTGCCACTTGTGGACCCGGCCGGGAACGTCGACGGCGGCGGTGGAGGGCACACGGATAAACGTGGACCAGGCTGAGGAAACGCCGGGCCAGAGCTCTTCTACCACGCGATCTCCATCATCGTGGTGTTCAGCCCGGAGCCCACGCCCATGCACAGCACCCGGTCGCCGGGGTTCAGGGTCCGCGCTTCCTGGGCCAGGGTCATCGGCAGCGACGCCGGCCCCACATTGCCCCAGTTCGGGAAGGTGATCGGCACCTTTTCACGGTCCAGGTCCACGGCCTTGATGATGGCGTTGGTGTAGGAGTTGGACACCTGGTGGGTGACATAGCGGTCCATGCCGGTCCAGTTCCAGCCGTTTTCCTGTGCCTCGTTCCAGCCGTCCACTACCAGCTCGAGCCCGCCGTCCAGCAGGCCCTTGGTATCCGTGTACATGCCGTCGACGCCGCCCACGCACAGTTCATGGTGCTGGGTTCCGGCACGCGAAACACCGCCCAGGATCCGGTGTGAGCCGGGGTGCTTATCTGCCCGGCCGATGACCGCTGCCGCGGCGCCGGAGCCCAGGGTGAGGGTGGCGAACTCGCGCAGGTAGTCCTCGCGGGTGGAATCGGGACGGTTGAGCCGCTCGAAGGTGGCTTCCTGCACGCCCTGGGAATCTTCGCCGGCCACAATCAGGGCATAGTTGATCTGCCCTGAGTCGATCATGTTGGAGGCCAGGGTGATGCCGTTGACGAATCCGAGGCACGCGTTGGCAAGGTCGAAGTTCATCGCGGAGGAGGGCAGCCCCAGTCCGTTGTGGATCTTCACTGCAACGGATGGCTCAAGGTTCCGGCGGGTGACCGAGGTGTTGATCAGCAGGCCTATCTGGGAGGCCTCGACGCCGGACTCCGCCAGCGCCTTCGCGCCCGCTTCGATCGCGCCGTCGTCGAACGCGGAACCGGGGGCCCACCACCGCCGCTCGCTGACTCCGGCAACCCGTTCCAACAGCCGTTTGGAAAGACGCAGCCGCTTCAGCGAAGGCTCAAGCCGTTCGTCGAAGGAACTTGACGTCATGACCACCGGAGCTTCAACGCTGTTAACGCTGAGGATGGCCGAGTTGGAGTGCTGGAAGTTGAAGTTCCCGGTCAAAATGCCTGCCTTGTCTGATGATGTGACTATCGCGCTGGCGGCCGCCGTGAAGCCTGCATCCACGCCCTAAAATCATATGACTCATTTATCAGCGTACTTTCCGGCCCCGCGAATCAGCAGGGAAACGGCGGATTACGCTCTCCGAGTAGAGCGGAATTTTGACGCTAACCGCGTAGATTTAGGAGATCAACCCCGGCAGGAGAGATTAACCCCAGTGCATCTGAAGACCCTGACCATGCGAGGCTTCAAGTCCTTCGCATCGGCCACCACCTTTGAGTTTGAACCCGGCGTAACCGCCGTGGTGGGCCCCAACGGTTCCGGGAAGTCCAACGTGGTGGATGCCCTGGCCTGGGTGATGGGGGAACAGGGCGCGAAAACACTGCGCGGCGGCAAGATGGAGGACGTGATCTTTGCCGGTACCTCGGGCCGGCAGGCCCTGGGCCGGGCACAGGTATCGCTGACCATCGACAACGCCGACGGCGCGCTGCCGATCGAATACTCCGAAGTCACTATTTCGCGCACCCTTTTCCGTGCCGGCGGCTCCGAGTACGCCATCAACGGCAGCCCCTGCCGGCTGCTGGACATCCAGGAACTGCTCTCCGATTCCGGCTTGGGCCGTGAGATGCATGTCATAGTCGGGCAGGGCCAGCTGGATAAGGTGCTGCACGCGACGCCGGAGGAACGCCGGGGGTTTATAGAGGAGGCGGCAGGCATCCTCAAGCACCGACGGCGCAAGGAAAAAACGCTGCGCAAGCTTGAGGCCATGCAGGCGAACCTGGCGCGGGTGACGGACCTGACCGCCGAACTGCGCCGCCAGCTCGGCCCGCTGGGCAAGCAGGCGGCCGTGGCGCGCCGCGCCAAGACCGTGCAGCAGGACGTCCGCGACGCCCGCTCACGCCTGCTCGCCGATGATTTGGCCACCCTGAAGGCCTCCTACGAAAAAGAAGCTGAAGATGAAGCGGCACTCAAGGCACGGCGTGCGCAGGTTGAAGAAGCGGTAGCGGCCGGCCGGCAACGGCAGGCGGAGCTGGAGACACTGGCCGCCCAGGCGGCTCCGGCGCTGAACGCCGCCCGGGAGACCTGGTATGAGCTCTCTTCGCTGCAGGAACGGTTCCGTTCCCTCAGCGCACTGGCCTCTGAACGTGCCCGGCTGCTGGGGACCGAAGAGCCCGCAGCCGGTTCCGGACGGGACCCGGAGCAGCTGCTGGCCTCCGCGGAGCGGGTACGGGCGGAGGCCGCCGCACTTGAAGCGGACATCCGCGACCGGCAGGCACGGCTGGAGGACGCCGTCGAAATCCGTGAGGACGCCGAGGAGGAGGCGGCTGCCGAGGAGAAACGCCTCGCGGCCGTGCTCCGTGCGGCGGCGGACCGCCGCGAAGGGCTGGCCCGGCTGTCCGGGCAGGAAGATGCTGCCCGCTCCCGGCTGGCTTCCGCGCAGGCCGAACTGGAGCGGCTGCAGGGATCAATCACGGCAGCGGGGGAGCGCCGGGCAACCGCGCAGGCGGAGTTTGAGCAGCTTGAGGTGTCCGTTGCCGGTGACGAAGCCGGCGAAGCGGACCTCGACGCCGGCTATGAGGCGGCCGAGGCAGAACTGGCGGCCGCCCGGGATGCGTTGGAGCAGTTGCTGGACACCCGCAATGAAGCGGTGCGTGAAATGGAGACCCTCTCGGCGCGCAGGGACGCGCTCGCCGTGGGGCTGGACCGGCGCGACGGCAGCGGGGCACTGCGTGAGGCCGGCGTTGCGGGAGTGCTGGCGCCGCTGGCCGATCTGATCAGCGTCAAGCCGGGGTATGAGAGGGCAGTCGAGGCGGCCCTGGGTGCTTCCGCGGAAGCGCTCGCGGTGGATGACCTGGCAGCCGCTGCCCGGGCGCTGCGCCACCTCAAGGACACCGGCGACGGGCAGGTCGAGCTGTTGCTGGGCGGACTTCCGGCCGGGCACACGGTCCTGTCCGCCGCCGACGGCCCTGACCTTGTGCCAGGGGCAGTGCCGCTACTGTCCCTGATCAGTGCCGATGCCAGGATCCAGGCAGCGCTGAACCAGCTGCTGGCAGACACCGTGGCAGTGGAGAGTCTGGATGATGCCGCGGCACTGGTATCCGCCCGGCCCGGGGTCACCGCCGTGACATCCGACGGGGACGTGCTGTCCGTGTTCAGGGCCCGCGGCGGATCAGCCTCGGCGCCGGGGCTCATCGCGATCCAGGCCGCGGTGGAGGAGACCGATGCCCGGCTGGCCGCTGCGCGGACCCGGGCGGAGCAGGCCGGTGCAGGCATGGCCGAGGCGGAAGCCCAGGTCGACGCCTGCCGGGCCCGCAGCAAAGCAGCGCTGTCCGCACTGCACGAGTCCGATGCCCGGCTGGCCGCCGTTGCCGAGCGCCTTGGCACACTGGCCTCCGCGGTCAGGGCCGCCACGGGCGAAGCCGAACGCCTTGCCGCGCTGGTGGCCACTGCGGAGGCAAATGTGGCGGACGCGGAAGAGCACCTGGCAACGGTGTCCGGCAGGCTTGCCGCCGCCGGGCAGGAACAGCTGCCCGACGCGGAACCGTCCGCCGCCGAGCGCGACGCACTGGCGCTGCGGGCGGCCTCGGCCCGCCGGGCGGAAATGGATGCCCGGCTGGCGCTGCGGTCAGCGGAGGAGCAGCTGAAGGCAGTGTCCGGGCGGGCAGAATCGCTGGAACGGGCGGCAGCGGCAGAACAGCGGGCAAGGGCGGCAGCAGTTGAACGCGCCCGGCACCGTGCCCGGCAGCAGGCCCGGGCTGAAGCCGTGGCCGCGGCGGCCGAGACTGTGCTTGCCCGCCTGCAGCACTCGTTGTCGCTCGCGGCGGAGGAAAGGGACCGCGCCGAGGAGAACCGAGCCGCGCGCGACGCCGAACTCTCGTCCGTGCGCGCAGCCAACGTTGAAGCCGCAGCCGAGCTTGCCGGGCTCACCGACTCCGTGCACCGGGATGAACTCAACCGTGCCCAGCACGCCCTGCGGATCGAGGCACTGGAAGCCCGCGCACTGGAAGAGCTGGGCGTCACCGCCGAGCACCTGCTGGCCCATTTCGGCCCCGACCAGCCGGTTCCGGTGCCGGCGGAAGCCGAAGGCGCCGGAACGGACAAATGGGCGGCACTGCACATCCCGGTGGACGAGGACGGCAATCCACTCATGCAGGGCGTCCCCTATGTGCGGGCCGAACAGGAAAAGCGGCTGAAACGGGCGCAGCGGGACCTGGCCGCCCTGGGCAAGGTCAACCCGCTCGCCCTGGAGGAATTCGCCGCGTTGGAGGAACGCCACCAGTTCCTCTCCACCCAGCTGGAGGATCTGAAAGCCACCCGCCGGGGCCTGCTGGACATCATTGCGGACGTCGACCGCCGGGTGGAGGAAGTCTTCACGGCCGCCTACCGCGACACCGCCGAACAGTTTGAACACGTGTTTGCGCGGCTGTTCCCGGGCGGCGAGGGCCGCCTGGTGCTCACCGAACCGGAGAACATGCTGACCACCGGCATCGAAGTGCAGGCGCGGCCGGCCGGCAAAAAGATCAAGCGGCTTTCGCTGCTGTCCGGGGGAGAGAGGTCGCTGACCGCCGTGGCGCTGCTAGTGGCCATTTTCAAGGCCCGCCCCTCACCGTTTTACGTGATGGATGAGGTCGAGGCGGCACTGGATGATACGAACCTTGGCCGGCTGATCGGCATCTTCGAAGAGCTGCGCGAATCCAGCCAGCTGATTGTGATCACCCACCAGAAACGCACCATGGAGGTGGCGGACGCCCTCTACGGCGTGACGATGCGCGGCGACGGCGTTTCGACCGTCATCAGCCAGCGGATCGAACGCGGGACCGGCAGCTGACCGCGGGACCGGCAGCTGACCCCGGTACGGCGGGCCGCGCCTGGCCGCGCTAGCTAGCGGGCGTACCGGGCGGTGAAGTTGGCCAGCACCTGCGGAGGCACGTGCACCGCCGAGCCGCGGACGGCCTCCATGACGGTCTCCGCTTCCTCCGGCGGGAAATATCCGGCGTGCCGGTACACGGAAATCCGGGTCAGCAGACCGGCCACATCCAGTTCCGGATGGAACTGGGTGGCGTACAGGTTGGACTTGATCCGGAACATCTGGACCGGGCAGGTGGCCGATCCCGCCAGGTTCACCGCATGCGGCGGCAGCTGGGCCACCGCTTCCTTATGCCCCACATACGCGGAGAAACGCTCCGGCACCCCGTCCAGCAGCGGGTCCCGCCGGCCCTCGGCGGTCAGTCGGATTTCCACCGGTCCAATGGGCTCGCCGTAGGTGCGGTCCACCGTCCCGCCCTGGTGGCGGCCCAGCGTTCCCACCCCGTAACAGGCGCCGAAGAACGGAAAGTCGCGGGCCACGACGTCGTCCAGCAGCTGTCCGAGTTCGGCCTCCACCCGCAGCTGGACAGCGGACTTGGACTCCTCCGGATCACTTGAATTGAACGGGCTGCCGCCGACAATGATGCCGCTGTAGTCCGCCAGGTTCACCGGGGGCATCGGTTCCTTCTCCAGCCGGACCCGGTGCAGCTGCTCTTCCGCGAGGCCGCCGAAGCGCAGGAAGGAGGCATACTCCTCATCCGCGGCGTCGTCTTCGGCGCGGGTGGCAACAAGCAGGAAAGGCTTCATTCCTCGATGGTAGTGCGGGCCTCGGCTGCCTTACGCGAAGGCAGGGTTTCCCGCGCCGCCAGCCAGGCCACGAAGGCCATGGCCACGATGCCGCCGGTCACCCCGAACGCCCATGAGTAGCCCAGCGAATCCGCCAGCATACCGGCCAGCACCGGCCCGGCAATGGCTCCGGTATCGCTGGCCATCTGGAAGGTGGCCAGGACCTTGCCGCCGCTGCGTCCGTTGCCGATGATGTCACCGACCGCGGCCTGCTGGGCGGGGTTGAGCAGGCCGGTGCCCATACCGGCAATGACGGAGATGATCAGGAACTCGGTCACGCTGGAGCTGAAACCGATCATCGCGGTGGCCACGGCGTTCACCGCCAGCCCGATCAGCAGCAGCGGGCGGCGGCCCCAGCTGTCGGCCAGCCGTCCGGAGAAGGTCAGGACGACGGCGGTGCCCACGGCAAAGGCGGTCAGGGAAATGCCGGCCACCTCGGGGCCGGCGGACAGGGCAGCAGCGGCGAACAGCGGCACCAGGGCGTTTCGGACGCCGAAAGAGGACCAGCCGTTGGCGAAGGAGGAGACCAGGGCGCCCCGGTAGGCCGAATCGCGCAGCGCTTCCCGCACGGTCAGCGCCGGCAGGGCGGCAGGCTTGGTCTCCTCCGCGCCGGGGGCGGGCCGGGCGTCCTTGAGGCGCAGGAACACCACGCCGGCCGCCACTACCAGGGCGCCGGCATACACCAGGAACGGAACGCGCAGGCCAAAACCGGCCAGCAGGCCGCCGAGCAGCGGCCCGCCGATATTGCCGAGCAGGAAGGACGAGGCATAGGCGCTGGACACCCGGCCGCGGACTTCAGGAGGAGCCAGCCTGATGATGAGCGCCATGGCGGAAATGGTGAACATCGTCGAGCCGATGCCGCCGAGGCCGCGGAAAATCAGCAGCTGCCAGTAGCTCTGGGCGAAAGCGCAGGCGGCCGTGGACAGCGCCACGATCAGCAGGCCGGCGATATACACCGGGCGTTCACCGAGTTTTTCCAGCAGCACGCCGCCGGCCGGGGCGAACACCAGCCGGGTGAAGGCAAAGGCGCTGACGATCACCGACGATGCCGTGACGCCGACGTCGAAACTCAGCGCGAACTGCGGCAGGACAGGGGCCACTATGCCGAAGCCGAGGGCAATGACGAAGGCGGCCGCGATAAGGACCTTGATTTCCTGCGGGATTCGGATTCGGGGAGTGCGCACCATAATAAGCTGATTCTCTCAGATGCCCGGGTGGCCCGTGAGCGGCATATGAGAAGCTTGGAAGCGTGAATGAGACCCTATCGATAGTGATCTACGTCCTCGTCGCCCTGGCGGTGGTCGGCTCTGTGGCTGCGCTGCTGGTAAGGACCCGGCGCACACCCAAGAGCATGTATCCCACCCGGCGCGACGCCAATGATCCGGTGACCGGATCCGCCGCCGGCACCGACACGCTGGAAGCGCCGCCGGGGGAGACCGACGTCGTTGTTCCCGACGACCTCCGCGACCTGGAGGAAACCCCCGCCCCGCCGGCCCGGACCATTGAAACCCCGGAACCGGTACAGGGCCGTCTGGCCCGGCTGCGGGCCCGGCTGGCCAAATCCAACAATGCCCTGGGCAAGGCGCTGCTGGCCCTGCTCTCCAGCGACAAGATCGATGAAGACGTCTGGGACGAGATTGAGGAAACCCTTCTCCTGGCAGACCTCGGCACCGAGCCCACCATGGAACTGGTGGACGCGCTGCGCTCGCGGGTCAAGGTTTCCGGCAGCCAGGATCCGCAGGAAGTCCACGCGATGCTGCGCGAGGAACTGATCAAGCTGGTTGATCCGACCATGGACCGTTCCCTCGCCGTCGAGCGCCACGCCGAGACTCCGGCCGTGGTGATGGTGGTCGGCGTCAACGGCGTCGGCAAAACCACCACCGTGGGCAAGCTGGCCCGCGTTCTTGTGGCCGAGGACAAGGATGTGCTGCTGGGCGCCGCGGATACCTTCCGTGCCGCAGCGGCCGAACAGCTGGCCACGTGGGGCCAGCGCGTGGGTGTCCCCACGGTGCGCTCCGACGTTGACGGTGCGGACCCGGCATCGGTGGCCTTCGAAGCGGTCAAGGCCGGCATCGACGGCGAAGTGGACGTGGTCCTTATCGACACCGCCGGACGGCTGCAGAACAAGGTCGGCCTGATGGACGAGCTCGGCAAGGTCAAGCGCGTCATCGAGAAGCAGGCCGCCGTGGACGAGGTCCTGCTGGTCCTGGACGCCACCACCGGCCAGAACGGCCTGACCCAGGCGAAGGTCTTCGCCGAGGTGGTCAACATCTCCGGCATTGTCCTGACGAAGCTGGACGGCACCGCCAAGGGCGGCATCGTCGTCGCCATCCAGCGCACCCTGGGTGTCCCCGTGAAGCTGGTGGGCCTGGGTGAAGGCGCAGATGACCTGGCACCCTTCGAAGCCGAGAGCTTCGTGGACGCACTGCTGAGCTAGGTCCGGCCGGCCGACGACGCAGCCAGCCAAAGACAATGCCCCGCCCTCCGATCAGGAGGGCGGGGCATTGTGCTGTCCGGTACCCGGTGGCGGAAACCTGCCCGAAACCGTTCCGACACGGGCCTTTTACCGGAGCGGCGGCTTTGTAACCTCCCGGCAACACCATCAGGCACACCCGGAAATCTGGCCCCGGCAAAGTTCTTTCCAGGCGGGAAAGACCCGCCACAGGTGAAGGGACGTGAAGATGGATCTGTCAGCAGGTCACGTCTGGGTGATGGTTTCGGCGGCGCTCGTGCTGCTTATGACACCGGGGGTGGCATTCTTTTACGGCGGCATGACCCGCGCCAAGGCTGCATTGAACATGATGATGATGAGCTTCGTATCCATTGGGCTCGTTGGTGTGGTCTGGGTGCTCTGGGGCTTCTCCATGACGGGCGGCGACGGCATCGCCGGCCTGTTCGGCAATCCCTTCACCTCCTTTGGACTGGAGGACATCCTCGGTACGGAGGATCTGATCAGTGCCGGCTACGGGGCCACCTTTGCCATCATCACCGTGGCCCTGATCAGCGGGGCGATAGCGGACCGCACAAAGTTCGGCGCCTGGGCGGTGTTTGTACCCATCTGGGTAACGCTGGTGTACTGCCCGCTGGCCTTTATGGTCTGGGGCGGCGGGCTGCTCGGCGCTGAAGGAGCGGTGGGCTCCGTGGTGGGCGAAGCCATCGACTTCGCGGGCGGCACCGTGGTCCACATCAACGCCGGCGTCGCAGGCCTGGTACTGGCCCTGATCATTGGCAAGCGCAAGGGATTCGGCAAGGACCCCAGCCAGCGGCCGCACAACATCCCCTTCGTGATGCTCGGCGCCACCCTGCTCTGGTTCGGCTGGTTCGGGTTCAACGGCGGCGCGGCCGGGACTGCCGAAGAGGCAGGTCTTATCTGGATCAACACCCTCGCCGCTCCCGCAGCCGCCATGCTCGGCTGGCTGCTGACCGAACGGATCCGCGACGGACGCGCTACCTCGCTGGGGGCCGCCTCGGGAGTTGTGGCCGGCCTTGTCGCCATCACTCCGGCCTGCGCCAACGTCAGCCCGCTGGGCGCCGTGGGGCTTGGACTGGTTGCCGGTGTGCTGGCGGCCCTGGCCGTCGGGCTCAAGTACCGTTTCGGCTATGACGACTCGCTGGACGTTGTCGGCGTGCACCTCGTTGCGGGTCTGGTGGGCACCCTGGCCCTGGGCTTCATTGCACTGCCGGTTGACGGCGCCGGCGGCGGCCTGTTCTACGGCGGCGGACTTGCCCAGCTCGGCGCCCAGCTCGCCGCAGCACTGATCGCCATCGTGTTCGCAGCGGTGATGACCCTGGTGATCGGCCTGGCCATCCACAAGACCATGGGCTTCCGGGTATCCGAAGAAGCCGAGGTCAACGGTGTGGACCTGAGCGAACACGCGGAAACCGCTTACGAATTCGGCGGCCTGGGCACCGGCGGATCCTTTACGCCCTTCCCCGAAACAGCACGCACCACCACCAAGGAGACGGTCAACTCATGAAACTCGTAACCGCCATTGTCCGTCCGGAGAAGCTGGACGCCGTCCGGGGGAGCCTGGAGAGCTACGGAGTCCAGGGACTTACGGTCAGCTCCGCGAACGGCTACGGCCGCCAGCGCGGCCACACCGAGGTCTACCGCGGCGCGGAGTACACCGTGGACCTGCTGCCCAAGGTCCGGGTGGAGGTGCTGGTGGCCAATGACTGGGTCAATGACATTGTTGATGTCCTGGTGTCCACCGCCAACACCGGGCGCGCCGGCGACGGGAAGGTATGGGTGGTGAACGTGGAGGAGGCGCTGCGCGTCCGTACCGGGGAGCGCGGGGACAGCGCCCTCTAATACCGCTACAGGTCCGCCCGGCTGGTATCCCAGCCGGGCGGTCCCTGCGTTCCGGCCCGGTATTCCTCCAGCGGCACCTCATCCGCGGCCCAGGCCCGCACCACCGGATCCACTATCCGCCAGCATTCCTCCGCAATGTCGGCACGCACGGAGAGCAGGGGGTCTCCGTCCAGTACGGATTCAATTACCTCGCCGTACGGAGTCAGGTGCGACACGTGGGTCGGTCCTTTCAGCCCGGTGCGCTCGAGCCGGAAGACATTCTCGGGGCCGTTGACGTTCAGCTCGAGTTCAATTTCCGCCGGGCCGAAGGATATCCGCAGCCGGGAGGGCAGATCCGTCACCCCCGTGAATCCGGCCGGCAGATGGCTCACGGGCCGGAACGTCACCAGCACCTCCTTGCGCGTCCGGTTCATCGCTTTCCCGGAACGCAGGATGAACGGGACGCCTGCCCAGCGGTCATTGCTGATGTGGACCACCACCTCGGCCAGGGTCTCGGTGCCCCTGGACGGATCGACGCCGGGGGAGTCTGCATAGGCCTGCAGTTCCTCGCCGTCCACGGCTCCGGCAGTGTAGCGGGCACGGCGGCTGCCGGTCGCCGGATCGATGGTTGCTGCCCGCAGGGTGGCGGCCACGAGGTCACGCAGATCGCGCTCGCCGAGGGTGGCCGGCACGCCGATGGCCATAAAAGCCATCACATGCAGCAGGTGGCTTTGGATCATGTCTTTCAAGGCACCGGCGTTGTCGTAGTACTTTGCCCGTCCTTCCAGCCCCAGCTGCTCATCAAATACCACTTCCACTTTTTCGATGTGCAGGTTGTTCCACGCAGGCTCCAGCAGCCGGTTGGTGAACCTGAGCCCCAGGATGTCCATCACCGTGGTCATGCCCAGGAAATGGTCCACCCGGAAGACGTCCGCCTCCGGGACCAGGCGGGACAGCGCCTGGTTGAGGGCAACGGCCGAATCCCGGTCACTGCCGAAGGGTTTCTCCAAGACCAGGCGGGTACCCGGTGGCAGGTCCCGCAGGCGGTCCACCGTTTGCGCGGTGAGTGCCGGGGGAAGCGCGAAGTAGACGGCCAGCGGGCCGGGCAGCTCCCGGATGCGCTCGTTCACTTCGGTTCCGGAGGAGAGATCCAGCCTCAGGTAGCGGGAACGGTCCACTGTTTCGCGCAGTTGCTCCCGCCCGGCACTGTCCGCTGCCTCGTAGGCAGAGTCGAAGCTGGAGCGCATCCGGTCCTGCCACTGCTCACGGGTCCAGTCCCGGGACCCTGAACCGATCACCGTGATTCCCGGTGCCCGGCCCTGGCCGACCACCCGGGCCAGCCCGGGAAGCAGCAGCCGGCCGGAAAGGTCTCCGGTGCCGCCAAGGATCAGCAGGGTGCGCACGTGCTCAGGATCCGGCATTTATCCAGCCTCCCACTGCATCCGCTTCCGAGTAAGGCTGTGGCGGCAATTTGCCGGACCGGCTTGGTACCCTTAACAGCTGGGCCTGCCAAACAAGGCGAAGAAACTGACGAAAGAAGTGCGCGGCACGTGTTCAATTCACTGTCTGACCGGTTGACTTCAACCTTCAAAAACCTGCGAGGCAAGGGCCGGCTCACCGAGGCCGATGTCGACGCCACCGTACGCGAGATCCGCCGCGCCCTGCTGGACGCCGATGTCGCCGTTCCGGTAGTGCGCGCCTTCACAGCGTCGGTCAAGGAACGCGCCCTGGGACTGGAAGTTTCCCAGGCCCTGAACCCGGGCCAGCAGGTGGTCAAGATTGTCAACGAGGAGCTCAAGAGCATCCTCGGCGGCGAGACCCGCCGGCTGCGTCTGGCCAAGAACCCTCCGACGGTCATCATGCTGGCAGGCCTCCAGGGTGCCGGTAAGACCACCCTCGCAGGCAAGCTGTCCAAGCACCTGAAGTCCCAGGGCCACAGCCCCCTGCTCGTGGCAGCGGATCTCCAGCGGCCCAACGCCGTCCGCCAGCTCCAGGTCAACGGCGAACGTGCCGGCGTACCGGTCTACGCACCGCACCCCGGCGTCTCCTCCGAATTCGAAGCCGCCACCGGTGATCCGGTAGCCGTTGCCCGCCAGGGTGTCGAGGAAGCACGCACCAAGCTGCACGACGTCGTCATCGTGGACACCGCCGGCCGCCTGGGCGTGGACGCGGAACTGATGCAGCAGGCCGCGGACATCCGCGCCGCCATCAACCCGGACGAAGTTCTCTTCGTCATCGACGCCATGATCGGACAGGATGCCGTCAACACGGCCCAGGCCTTCAACGAAGGCGTGAATTTCACCGGCGTCGTGCTGACGAAGCTCGACGGCGATGCCCGCGGCGGTGCCGCCCTCTCGGTGGCCTCGGTTACCGGCAAGCCGATCATGTTCGCCTCCACCGGTGAGGCGCTGACCGACTTCGAGGTCTTCCACCCGGACCGCATGGCCAGCCGTATCCTGGACCTCGGCGACGTCCTGACCCTGATCGAGCAGGCCGAACAGAGCTGGGACAAGGACGAAGCCAACCGGATGGCGAAGAAGTTCGCCGACCAGGAAGACTTCACCCTCGACGACTTCCTCGCCCAGATGCAGCAGATCCGCAAGATGGGCTCCATGAAGAAGATGCTCATGATGATGCCCGGCGCTGCCGGCATGCGTGAGCAGCTGGAGAACTTCGACGAGCGCGAGATCGACCGGGTCGAAGCCATTGTCCGCTCCATGACGCCGCACGAGCGCGTGGCCCCGAAGATCATCAACGGCTCCCGCCGCGCCCGCATTGCCCGCGGTTCCGGCGTGCACGTCTCCGAGGTCAACGGCCTCCTGGAGCGCTTTGTCCAGGCCCAGAAGATGATGAAGAAGATGGCCCAGGGCGGCGGCATCCCGGGGATGCCAGGCATGGCCGGCCCCGGCGGTTTCGGCGGCGCACGCAAGAAACAGCAGGCTGCCAAGGGCAAGAAGAAGGCCAAGTCCGGCAACCCCGCCAAGGCAGCGCAGGAACGCGCCGAAGCGGAGGCCCGGCGGTCCGGCGCCCGCAAGGCACTGCCCACCGGCAGCGCCTTCGGCGCCCAGGACACGGACTTCGATCCGTCATCGCTGAACCTGCCCAAGGGCTTTGATAAGTTCCTCGGCAAGTAACTCCGCCATGCACGCAACGCCGGACTACCTGTCCGGCGTTGCGTGTTTAACCGTCCTGCATGGTTCCATTGCAGCAGTCCGGCACCACGGAAAGAGGACACTATGGCAGCACCGGGACTGAGCGGATACTACGGTTCAATCTTCAAGCGGAGCACCACGGCCGGTGCCGTCATCCGCACCGTGGGCGGCGGGATCCTCCTCCTGCGCTACGGGACCGGCCCGTGGCAGCTGCCGGCGGGCGTGGTCAAGGCAGGTGAGGATCCACGCACCGCCGCCCGCCGCATCGCCCGGGAAACGCTGGA
The DNA here is from genome assembly GCF_022869865.1 of Arthrobacter zhangbolii. Classification (NCBI taxonomy): domain Bacteria; kingdom Bacillati; phylum Actinomycetota; class Actinomycetes; order Micrococcales; family Micrococcaceae; genus Arthrobacter; species Arthrobacter zhangbolii. The sequence continues at coordinate 2,222,645 of NZ_CP094984.1, read as the reverse complement.
TCCCGGGTTCGACGTCGGCCGGGTCCTGGCCGTGGATTATCTGCAGGGAGGCCCGGGCCGGGGCGATTCCATCGCGTTCCTCTTCGACGGCGGAACCCTGGCGACCACGGTGGCGGCCTTCACCGGTGCCGGCGGCGGGTTTGAAGCGCGGTTCCTTCCTGCGGCTGAGTGCCGCCAGATGCTCGACGGCGTCACTGGTAAGCAGCTGGCCGGTGCGCTGCTGGGGCTGGAACTGGGTACGACGGTGGAACTGGTGGACGGGGTGCAGGTGCCGACGGAAGCGGTATGCCCGCCACCGCTGCGCAGGATGATGCCGCCGCTGGAGGACTTTTCCGCGGTTCTCGAACACCGGGAGCGGACATGAAGCGGGAACCTTCATCTGGGCGGGGAGTCCATGTGCGGCCGGCGGACGCCCGTGATTATCCGCTGTTGCCGGCCCTGGAGGCCGCTTCCGACACTCTGCTGGCCGCGGCGCCGGGTGTGCGGGCCTCGCAGGCGGCACTCCCGCCGGTGGCCACTCTGCCCGAGTTCATTGCTGCCCGCCGGGTCCTGGTAGCCGGACGTCCGCCCGCCGGGTTCGCCCGGCTGGAGGAAATCGACGGGCAGGCACATTTGGAACAGCTTTCGGCCCATCCTGACGCCGCCGGTGCCGGGCTGGGGCGGGCACTGGTGGAAGCGGCCCTGGAATGGGCCCGGGAGCAGGGCTATGCCACCATGACGCTTTGCACGTTTGCCGGCGTGCCCTTCAACGCGCCGTTCTATGCCAGCTGCGGTTTCGAGGTTGTGCAGGACCCTCAGGCAGAACTGGGGGCACTGCGACAACACGAAGCGGCACTCGGGCTCGATGCCATGGGGAAGCGGGTGGCAATGCGGGTGCGCCTGCTGCCCGCCTCCGCGGGGGAATGACGCGCTTATGAGCGAACAGCAACCAGTGGTCCTGGTTCCCAGCAGATACGCCGATTGGGCCGCCATGGCAGCCGGGATGGCACGCAGGATCCACCGGCTGGCACCGGCGTCACAGGTGGAGCACATCGGTTCCACCGCCGTGCCGGATCTCGCGGCCAAGGATGTGGTGGACCTGCTGGTTGGTGTTGGGAAGGACCGGATTCCGGCCGTCGCCGCGGAACTGGCAGCTGCCGGGTTCGATCTGGAGGGCACTCTTCCCGGGCACTGCTGGCTCAGTTATCCCGTCCGTGCAGAACGAAGATATGTGCTGCACGTGGTCGAATTCGGCGGCAGGCCCTGGCAGCGGCGCCTCGCTTTCCGGAACCTGCTCCGAAGTGATCCGCAGGCGCGGGAGCGGTATCTGGCAGCCAAGCGAGACGCAGCGGACGGATCGTCAGGCTGGGACGCCTACACCCAGGCGAAAACGCCGGTGGTCAGCGAACTGCTGGCCGGTATGACGGATGAACAACCGACAGCTCGCTATTAGATGAAGCTTCAAGTAAGCTGTTTACATGAACCTTCAAGTAAATGACCTGCTGCCGTCCGACCTGTCCATGGGGACGGTAATGCTCAAGGTCGGGGACATGGCCAAGGTGTCCGCCTATTATCGCGGCGCCCTGGGTCTGGAGGTGGTCGCCGAAGCTGACGCCGGCCTGTACCTGGGCAGGGGCGCCGTCCCGCTGGTGCATCTGGCCCCGGCCCCCGGCCTGCAGGTTGCCTCGCGGGGTGAAGCCGGACTGTTCCATACCGCCATTCTGTTTGAGGACCAGGCATCCCTGGCCGCTACGGTTGCCTCTGCCGCCCGGTATGATCCCGCGGCCTTTGTCGGATCCGCCGACCATCTTGTCAGCGAGGCGTTCTACTTCACCGACCCCGAGGGCAACGGCATCGAGCTGTACTACGACAAGCCCCGCGAGGACTGGGAGTGGGCCACTACGGCCGCCGGCCGCGAGGTGAAGATGGCTTCCCTCGCCCTGTCCCCGCAGGCCTATCTCCGGGACCACCTGGCCGAAGCGGAACCGGACCGGCTCAGCGAAACAGCCGCCGGCGTCGGACACGTGCACCTGCAGGTGGGGGATACGGCGACAGCCCGGGCGTTCTATGTGGAGACGCTGGGCTTCGAGCGCACAGCGGGTTTCCATGGCCAGGCACTGTTTGTCTCCGCCGGCGGCTATCACCATCACATGGCCATGAATGTGTGGAACAGTCGCGGAGCGGGCCCCCGGCGGGACACCCTGGGCTTGGGCGAGGTGCTCATCGGCGTACCCTCGGCCGACGACGTCGCGGCGCTGGCGGACCGGCTGAAGGTTGCCGGCGTATCCAGTCACCACACGGGTGCGGAGCTCGTGTTTGAGGATCCCTGGCGCAACCGCCTGCGGGTTGCAGTGCGCTGATCCGGTCCCCGCGGGAGATACTTGCCGGCCCGGCGGGTCGGCAAGTCGCAAAAGGCGGAGTCATCTGGCACAATGGTCAGGTACTCGATCTGCGCGGCCCCTCTCTCCGTGCATGCATCTTGTCCTTTTGAACCCCAACGTTATGGCCCGCCCCACGGGAGCAGAAGTACGGGTTCGCCCCATTTCAGATCAGGAGTGACCACAAAAGTGGCCGTAAAGATTCGCCTTAAGCGCCTCGGCAAGAAGTTCTCAGCACACTACCGCGTTGTTGTCATGGATTCCCGTGCCAAGCGCGATGGCCGTGCCATCGAGGAAATCGGACTGTACCGTCCGACCGAAGAGCCGTCGTACATCGACATCAAGTCCGACCGCGCCCAGTACTGGCTCGGCGTCGGCGCCCAGCCCACCGAGCAGGTCGCAGCACTGCTGAAGATCACCGGTGACTGGCAGAAGTTCAAGAACATCGAAGGCCAGGAAGGTACCCTGCGTACCAAGGCCCCGAAGGAGCCCTTCGTGGCTCCCGAAAAGAAGTCGGTGATTGTCCCCGAGGCCATCACTCCCAAGGCCAAGAAGGAGGAAGCCCCCGAGGCTCCCGCCGAGGCTGAGGCTGAGTAACTTGCTCGCTGAAGCACTGGAGCACCTCGTGCGCGGCATCGTTGACAGTCCTGAGGACGTCAAGGTTTCCGCCAAGAGCAACCGCCGGGGGGAAACCCTCGAGGTTCGGGTTCACCAGGACGATCTGGGCCGGGTCATCGGCCGGCAGGGACGGACGGCCCGCGCACTGCGCACGGTCATCGCCGCCCTGGCCAACGGTGAGCAGGTCCGGGTTGACGTTGTGGATACCGACCGGCGCCGCTGATCTGATGATTACCGGCGCTGCGGAAGCGAACAGTTCTTCCTTGCAGTACCAGCAGTAAAAGCAGTACACAGGATCCGGCCCCGACACCAGATAATGGTGCAGGGGCCGGATTTTTTGTGAGGCGGGCTCCCGCCGGCACCCTATCCCTGACAGAGGAGAAACCATGCAGTTGCAGGTGGCACGTATCGGTAAGCCGCACGGCATTCGCGGCGAAGTGACCGTCCAGGTCCTGACCGACGCCCCCGGGGACCGCTTTGTCCCGGGCACCGAACTCACGGTGGAACCGGCCTCCAAAGGGCCGCTGACCGTCCTCAGCGCACGCTGGAACAAGGACATCCTGCTGCTCGGGTTCGAGGAGGTCGCGGACCGCAACGGTGCCGAGGAGCTCCGCGGAGCCAAGCTGTTCATCGACACCGAAACGGTGGATGAGGATGGTGACGACGAGGGCTGGTATGAACACGAGCTGGTGGGCCTGCAGGCGCGCGTGGGGGACGACGTCGTGGGCACCGTCAGCGGGCTGCGCACCCTGACGGTGCAGGACCTGCTGGTGGTCGAGGGCACCGGTGGAGAGGAAATCCTGGTGCCGTTTGTCGAGGCAATCGTTCCCGAGGTCAACGTGGATGGCGGATACGTGCTGCTGACGCCGCCGGAGGGGCTCTTCGAGCTGAACACCTCCGAAGAGAAGAAGCCTGAAGAGAAGAAGGCCGATCCGAAGGAAGCCGGACAGTAAGTGCGCATCGACGTTGTCAGCATTTTCCCCGAGTACCTGGCGGCCCTGGAGCTGTCCCTGATCGGCAAGGCCCGTCAGGACGGACTGCTGGATCTGGCCGTGCACGATCTGCGCGACTTCACCACCGACCGTCACCGGACCGTGGATGACACCCCGTACGGTGGCGGCGCCGGCATGGTGATGAAGCCCGAGCCGTGGGCACAGGCACTTGAGTCCGTGGCCGGTGAGGGGGAAAACCGTCCCGTGCTGATTGTTCCCTCACCCGCCGGAGCCGTTTTCACGCAGGCCATGGCGTACGAGCTGGCCGAGGAAAAGCACCTGGTCTTCGCCTGCGGACGTTACGAAGGCATCGACGAGCGGGTGCTGGAATGGGCCGGCGAGCGTTTCGACGTCCGGCCGGTCAGCCTGGGTGACTATGTGCTCAACGGCGGGGAAGTGGCCGTGCTGGCGATGGTGGAGGCCGTGGGCCGCCTCGTGCCCGGCGTCGTAGGCAATCCGGAATCCCTGGTGGAGGAATCCCATTCCGACGGACTGCTCGAATACCCCGTCTACACCAAGCCCTCCGCCTGGCGCGAGCGTCCGGTGCCCGAGGTTCTGCTCAGCGGCAACCACGCGAAGATTGCCCGTTTCCGCCGGGATGAGCAGCTGCGGCGCACCGCTGCGCGGCGTCCCGACCTGATCGAAAAGTTCGACGCCGCGAGCCTGGATAAAGCCGACCGTGCCACGCTGGCTTCGCTCGGCTACGAGGTCCGTGACGGCAGGATCAGCCGCGGAGCCTGAACCCGGTACCGGTGATTGGTGCCGGGGATGCCGATGTGGCAAAATAAGACACTGTGTCATCTGGGCCCGTACCTGCCACAGGGGGAGCGCGGCCAACAGCCATGACACACCGGCAACCCATCCTCGGGTCCAGTCGGTCTTTCTAACTTCGACAGCATCCGTGCCGCCCGTCCGGGCCGCATTCTTGCTGCCGTTACCAAAGTGGATGACCTGTGGCGTTCACCAGGAGTGATAAACAATGCACATCCTAGATTCTGTTGACGCAGCTTCCCTGCGTACGGACATCCCCGAGTTCCGCGCCGGTGACACCGTCAAGGTTCACGTAAACATCATCGAAGGCAAGAACACCCGTGTTCAGGTCTTCCAGGGCTTCGTTCTGAAGCGCCAGGGTGATGGCCTCCGCGCGACCTTCACGGTCCGCAAGGTCTCCTTCGGTGTCGGCGTTGAGCGTACCTTCCCGGTACACTCCCCGGTCATCGACAAGATCGAGGTTGTCTCCAAGGGTGACGTGCGTCGCGCCAAGCTGTACTACATGCGCGATCTGCGCGGCAAGGCAGCCAAGATCAAGGAAAAGCGCGACTTCCGTCCCGCCAAGTAACTTACTTGTCTGCAGCATCCGCCTCCGGGGAACCCTCCGCGAAGCACACGAAACGCCGGCCCCGGTTTGTGGGCTGGCGTTTTGTGCTATGTGCTCTCGCCGCCGCAGTGATCCTCGCCGCCGTCGTCCGGGCTTTCTTCTTCGACGTCTTCTACATTCCCTCCAACTCCATGCAGCCCCTGCTGGAACCCGGAGACCGGGTGCTGGTGTCGCGTACGGCGTACTCCTCCGAGGACATCCGCCGCGGCGACGTGGTGGTTTTTGACGGCCGCGGCTCCCTGGCCCCCTTGCACAGCGGTCGCCCGGCCCTGGCCGACGCTGCGGTCACCGTAGGACGCTGGCTCGGACTGGCCGGCAGCGACACGGTCTATGTGAAACGCGTCATCGGAGTTGCCGGGGACCGGGTCAGCTGCTGCACCGACGACGATCCAAGAATCACGGTTAACGGAACTCCGCTGGATGAACCGTACGTTTATGAGGGAGATGCAGCCAGCGACCACGGGTTCGACGTAACGGTACCGGAGGGGCGGCTGTGGCTGATGGGCGACCACCGGTCCGAGTCCGCTGATTCACGGTCCCTGCTGGGAGCCCCGGGCGGCGGCCTGATCTCCACGGAGAGGGTGATCGGCGAAGCCCGGAAGATTCTCTGGCCGCTCGAACGCAGTACCAATATTGACCGGCTATCCTTAGGAGCCGAGTGGAACACGGAGAAATAAGAGGAAACGCAATGTCGCAGAATCCGGACCAGTCCCAGGACGGGACACCCGGCTCCGGGGAACAGCGGGATCACGCAGCACATAAGGCACCCAAGGACAGGAAGCGCGGCCTCGGAGCCTGGTTGCGCGAAGTCCTCACGATTGTGGTCATCGCCCTGCTGCTGTCCTTCCTTATCAAGACCTTCCTTTTCCGGGCCTTTTACATCCCGTCAGGGTCCATGGAGGAGACGCTCGAGATCAACGACCGGATTTTCGTGAACCTTCTGGTCCCGGAACCGATCGACCTGAACCGCGGCGATGTTGTGGTGTTCAAGGACACCAAGGGCTGGCTGCCCGAGACCGTCGCCAAGGAATCGAACCCGGTCCGTGATGCCCTCACCTTTGTGGGACTGCTGCCCGATGAATCACAGCAGCACCTGGTCAAACGCGTCATCGGCACCGAAGGGGACCACGTTGTCTGCTGCGATGCCGATGGCAGGATCACGGTCAACGGCGAACCGCTGGACGAGCCCTACCTGTACCCCGGGGCAACCCCTTCGGACATCCCCTTTGACGTAGTGGTGCCGGAAGGAAAGGTTTGGGTGATGGGGGATCACCGCAACGCCTCTGCCGATTCGCGGGAACACCAGAACGGCGAAGGCGGCGGCTTCGTCGACGTCGACGACATTGAAGGCAAAGCCGTTGTGACTGCCTGGCCGCTGAACCGCATCGGCGGCGTCAGCAGTTATGAAGAGGTTTTCAAGGACATACCCGCCCCGACCGAAAACAGTGGTCAATGAGCACGGAAACCGTCCCGGCGACCAGCCACGCAGCAGCGCGGACTGCTGCGCGCCGGGCCGCGTCCAAGGCGCCGACCCTGCGCTATGAACGCACCTTCGCCGCCCGCGGGCACCGCATCCTCGCCGGCTGCGACGAAGTGGGCCGCGGAGCACTCGCCGGGCCGGTCTCCGTAGGGCTGGTGGCCGTGGACCTGGCCACGGTGCGTTCGCTCAAAGGCGTGCGGGACAGCAAACTGTTGTCCGTCGCTGACCGGAATGCACTGGTCCCCAAAATCAAGAAATGGGCCCTCGCCTGGGGCGTCGGCCACGCCAGTGCCGCCGAAATCGATCTTCACGGACTCACCGCTGCACTGCGCCTGGCCGGGACACGCGCCTGGGACCAGGTGTGCCTGACCCTGCGCCCCGACGTCGTGCTCCTGGACGGCAACTTCAACTGGCTCTCCCCGGAGCGCCAGGGGAGTCTCTTCGACGAGCTCGACGGCGCGGATGCTTCCGGGGCGGACGACGGTGGCTGTACGGCCGAGGTGCATACCCGGATCAAGGCGGACATGCAGTGCCTGAGCGTGGCCGCCGCCAGTGTTCTGGCGAAAGTGGAGCGCGACGCCATGATGGTAGAGTTTGCCGCTGCCCACCCGCACTACTCGTGGGAGATCAACAAGGGCTACGCCACCGGCTCGCATCGTGCGGCCATAGATGTCCACGGACCGACGCCGCTGCACCGGATGTCCTGGCGCCTTGGCTCCAGGGAACGGCCAGGCGCGTTGGAATCCGGGAACGACCTAAGCCCAGTTGGGGGGATGATAGGACCATGAGCGCCGAAGATCTCGAGAACTATGAAACGGACATGGAGCTTCAGCTCTACCGGGAGTACCGGGACGTTGTAGGCCTGTTCAGCTACGTGGTGGAAACCGAGCGCCGGTTCTACCTGGCCAACCATGTTGACCTCCAGGCCCGTTCCGCCGACGGTGAGATCTACTTCGACCTCACCCTGCAGGACGCCTGGGTCTGGGATGTCTACCGTTCCGCGCGCTTCGTCAAAAGCGTGCGCGTGATTACCTTCAAGGACGTCAACGTCGAGGAACTGACCCGCAACGACGACCTCACGCTGCCGAAGGCGGACGAACTCTAGCCCGGGGGCATACTGCCGGCATGCCTGGATCCGGTACAGGTTTCGACGCGAACCGGCGGCTGCATGCCCAAATGCGGCCCGACGGCGGGTCGCTGGCCCATTTGCTGGCCCTCCAACAGGCGGTCGCCGCCGCGGCGCCGCGCGGCGTCCGTCCGGTCCCGTCGCGGCAACTGCACCTGACGCTCATCCACTTCGGCAAAGTGCTGGATGTGTACCGGGTCATCACTGCTGCCACGGGTATCTCGCTGCCGGATTATGCCCGGCTGCTGGAAGGTTATATCGAGCGGACAGAGTCGCTCCTGCCCGCTGCAGCGTTCCATTTGCAGCCGGTGCGGACCGCCGGGTTCGGTGCCCACGGACGCACCCTCGCGGTGGAGTATGCGCCCACTCCGGAGCTATCCGCGCTGCATGCAGGGCTGTTGGAAGAGCTGGAGGGATTCCTGGCCGCCTGCGGAATTGCGGGTACGGCGTCGTTCATGGCCGGTGACCCGAACTTTATGTTTGCCCGAACCCTCCGGCCGCACATCACATTGGTCAGAGGTTATACCGGGCCGCCGCCGGGCCTGGAGCTGGGGCGTGTGACGCTGATTCCCATGCGTGTGGTGTACCCCGGGCGCTGAGCAGGCCGGGGTACACCGTGAGGCGCCGGCTGATACCGGCCAGCGGGCTAGCTGTGGTTGCCGCGGCGGCGGGTCAGGAGCACAACGGCCGTGCCGAGGCCCAGGATCCCGGCTCCTGCCAGTGCGGGGAACAGTCCGTCCGCACCCGTGGCGGCCAGTGCCGGGTCGGTTGCCGATGTGTCGGTCCCTGCAGGGCCGGATGATCCGGGACCTGAGGATCCGGGCTCAGTTGTTCCGGGATCCGGGGTGCTGGCGCCTGCGGGGGTTTTCGTGGCAGGAGGTGCGGCCGGGTTGGTTGTCGGCGACCCGGTCGGTGTCGGGGTAGCCGTGCCCTTGGGGGCGGGCGCAGTGCCGGTCGGCGTCGGGGTGGCAGAGCCTGTCGGCGTGGGCGTCCCGGTTGGGGGCTCGCCGGGCTCGCCGGGCTTGCTCGGCTCGCTGGGCTTGTCGGAGGGAGTTGACGGCGACGGTGAGGGCTGCTCGGTTGGCCCGCAGGCCGGTACCAGGGCCACGTCCGCGAGCTCCTGGTGCTTGGCCTCCACCAGTGTTACGTTGCCCGGGAACCCCTCGGGGTAAGTGATCGTTTCCGGCCATGCAATGGCTCCCGGCGACTCCAGCTGGTCCTGCTGCACCGCCCACCCGTCCCCGCAGACCTCCGCGGGAAGGAGAGCCGTGATGTCGGTAAACCAGCGATGCCCCACCTGTGTGTCCAGGAGGGTCTGCGGTCCCGAATTCTCCCAGGCGGCGGGCTGGTCCTTATCTTTCTTTTCGTACAGGTAGATACCCGTTTCCTGAAACGGCGTACCCGGTGACGGGTCCTGGGCCGGCGTCGATGTGCCAGCGGTGGGATGTTCATTCGGCTGCCCCGTTCCGGTAGCCAGTGCGGGGGCTCCGGTGGCCACAGATAAGCCGGCGAGCACTGCTATCCCCGTTACGAAAGCGGTTCGGTGCGTCTTGCGGATGTGCATGGTTTCCTTCTCGTGGTTTGGAAGTCGGCGCTTTTGCGGCCACAGCGTGACGCGCCTTTCGCAGTATTCGGGGATTAACACAGGGAGCCCGCAAGATCAGCGCAAGATACTCGAAACCGAGTAGCTTTCAGATAAAAGCAAGTAGTTTTGGGCGGAAATAACGCTGTTGCCCGGCCCGCTGGAGGGCTAATCTCTCGGCTGTTGATGCCTGGACGATGTGGCCCGGGCCCGTGTGCTGATGAATCGCCCGTGTGAGGATGGGGCATGACTTTCAATGCCGAGGTGTTGCTCGCCGGACCGCGGGGCCGCCGCCTGTGTCTGGAGGTGGCGGCGGAACTGGATCCCGATGTCCGGAACGCAGTGTTCCAGCTGGGCTACGAACTCGACCCCGGCCGGGGCACTTCCGTGGTGATGTTCGGCGATCTGTCGAAGGACGCCGGTTCCCGCCCGGCAGCGTCAGCGGACACACTCGCAGCTCTGCTTGGCTCCATGGACGTACCGGACCTGACCGAGGACCTTATCCTCGATGCACTGCAACGGTCGGTGATGAGCGCCCGATACTGGCAGGAACCTGAGGGGGAGGATGTGCTTGCTGCCATACCGGCTATCCGCCGGGCTCTGCAGCGCGTCGCAGAACGGGCGGTGGTCATGGAGGTGCTTCGGGCGGATTCGCGGACGCAGCGGCAGTGGGCCATCGACTGGCGGGGACCGGATGATCCGGCACCGCTGGGCAGGGACCCGGAAAAGACACTGGCCAAGTGGGGCCGCGCCATACGTGCCGATGAGCTAACGTGGCGGGAAAGTCGGCGCGGGCCGGAATGGACGGGGGACTGGTGGTCCATTCCGCTTGGCCTCACCGGCACAGTCGGCCGTATTCCGGCGGGGCTGAACCTGGTGGAGGACTATCCGGGCTGGGAGCGCGCGACCACTATTCCGGTCGACGGGGCAGGCAGGACGTTTGAAATCCGCAGCGAGGAGGACTGGGTTCTGCTGTGCCGCCGGTTCCCGCTGGAAGTGTCCGCTTCACGGCGCTGGGTCTGGCTGCGCACCACCGGACGTGAGGGCCGCTGGGTTATTCCGGACTGGGAACTCGTGGCAAGGGAGTGGGACGCCGTCCACTTGACGGTGCCGGGGTATCTCAGCTGCGCCGGTAGGGCGCTGGCCGTGGACGAGAGGACCGGATCCGTGATTGCAGGCTGGGACCCGGACCGGACCATCTGGCTTACCGACGTGGTACGCGAAACCGGCGAACCACGGCAGTATTGGCGCCGTTCCCCGAACGGTGACGGCTGGTTCCCCGTGTAAGCGGTTCGCGGTGCCTCCACAGGACCCCTTGAAGTGTCGCGCACCCGGTGCTCTCCACATGCCCGGGCTCCACGCCTGCAGGGCGGGCCGTTAGCCGCAAGCGTGATGACATGAGAGCCAAAGACATACTAGGCAGCCGCGGCGAAGAACTCGCGGCACGGTATCTGACCGAGGCAGGGCTGAGTGTTATCGACCGGAACTGGCGCTGCCCGGACGGGGAGATAGATCTGGTGGCGGTGGACGGAGCAACCCTGGTGATAGTGGAGGTCAAGACGCGCTCGTCCCTGAACTTCGGCCACCCCTTTGAAGCCATCAGCCCCGCCAAACTGGCACGCCTGCACCATCTGGGTGCAGCGTGGGTGCGGGCGCATAACAGATATTATGCGCATCGACGGATAGACGCGGTGGCAGTGCTGGATGACGGCACCGGTTCGCCCGTGCTCGAGCACCTGAGGGGGATTTCCTGATTCCCGCGAGCCCGGGACGCGCCGCTGCACGGCACCGGCACGATCTAGCTTCCTGGACAGTGACACGGCGGGCGACCGCTTCACCGCCGTAGTGGTCGGCGCCATTGGATGCGTCTTTTTCGGCGCCGGCGGGGCCTTCATTGTCTGGAAAAAGCTGAGGGAACCCGCTGTGCTGACCCTTACTCCGGCCGGGATCAGGGTGCAGTCTGCCGGGTTTATCCCATGGGCTAACCTCGACGCCGTCGGCGTGGGCCGGACACCGGACGGTCCATACGGAGCGAAGATCATCGGTATCCGGGTGAAATCCCAGAAACAGCTCGTGGAAACGATGAGTCCGCAGGAGCAACGCCTCATGCGCGGTGCCGCCAGGGTAGGCAGGGCAGCAGGGTTTGCCCTGCAGGCCGGCAGGCATCCGGGTCAGAAAGCACTCCGGTCCGTACCCCGGCAGGATCCTGTGGCGATCATGGAGTGGACCCGCAGTACCACCGGCTGGGACCTGAGCTGGTCCCCGATGCTCTTCAACCACCGCAGTACCACCGTGGTCGAGATGGTCGAAACGTATCACCGGAGTGTGCGGCGTTCCTCCAGCCCTGACACCTTTCCTCCACACCGCTGAGCTTCTCCCTCAGGCATAACCGCTTGTGCACAGCGACCGGCAGAGGAATCCCCTGACACCGCAGCCCCGGGCAGGGTGGTGCCATGAATGCACAGGAACGCCGAATACACGGTAGTACGGTCAGCCCTGCAGCGGTGGCGTCATGAGTCTGGGCCGCACCTATGGCGTGGGACTCGTGGGTCTCCAGGGCAGGATGGTGGAAGTCGAGGCGGACATCGGCCAGTCCCTCCCTTCGTTTATTCTGCTCGGCCTGCCGGATGCGTCGCTGAACGAGTCCCGCGACCGGGTGAAGTCTGCCGCGAAGAATGCCGGATTGCCGTTGAGCAGGCGCCGTATCACGGTGAACCTTATGCCCGCGGACGTCCCAAAACACGGATCAGGTTTCGATCTGGCCATAGCCGTGGCCGCACTGTGCGCCGGCGGTGCGCTCCGCAGCCCCGGAAGGTGCGTTTTTCTTGCAGAACTGGGACTCGACAGCAGATTGCGGCCGATCCGCGGCGTCCTTCCGGCCGTGATGGCGGCGGTAGCCGCCGGGTATACGGATTTCGTCGTGGCCGAGGAGAACGCAGCGGAAGCGGCACTGGTTCCCTCCGCCCGGGTGCGGGGCTGCTCCTCCCTGGCACAGGTCGCTGCCGGCCTGGGAGCTGACCCGGAACTGCTGGCATTCCCCGCTCCGGTCGCCGGCGGGGCCGGCGCCGAAGCGGAAGAGGACCCGGGAGTGCCAGCGGTACCGGATCTTTCCGATGTGTCCGGACAACAGGAGGCACGGTTCGCCATCGAGGTTGCGGCCGCCGGCGCTCACCATCTTCTGATGACCGGACCCCCGGGAGCGGGGAAAACCATGCTGGCCGAGCGGCTGCCCGGTATCCTCCCGGACCTGCCCGACGATCAGGCGATGGAAGTGACCGCAATTCATTCACTGGCCTGGCAGGGACGCCCGTGCCGTGAGTTGCTGCGCCGGCCGCCGTTCCAAAGCCCGCATCACACGGCGTCCACTGCTGCAGTGATTGGAGGCGGTTCGGGCATTCCCCGCCCCGGCGCAGCGTCCCGGGCCCACAGGGGTGTGCTTTTCCTGGATGAGGCACCTGAATACGAGCGACGGGTATTGGACGGATTGCGTCAGCCGTTGGAAAGCGGGCAGCTCGTGCTGCACAGGGCCGCCGGCACTGCCGTATACCCTGCCCGTTTCCAGCTGATACTGGCAGCGAATCCCTGCCCGTGTGGTTTGGCGACGGGGAAAGGCATCGAATGTACCTGCACCCCGCAGCAGCGGCGACGGTACTTTAGCCGTCTCTCCGGTCCGCTGCTCGACCGCGTAGACCTGCAGCTCAGCGTGCGGAGGGTTGCGCTGGGCGATTACTTTTCCACTGAGACACCGGAAACAAGCTCAACTGTTGCGGAGCGGGTACACAGGGCCAGGCACCTCCAAAAGGAACGGCTGAGGCCGTTGAACTGCGAAACGAACGCCGAGGTTCCCGGCGGGCTGCTCCGGGACGCGCTGCGTCCCCGGCCCAAAGCTACCGCCGCCCTGGACCGGGCCATGGAGCGGCAGCTGCTGACGGCGCGCGGCTATGACCGTGTACTCCGCGTCGCCTGGACCATCGCAGACCTCGCCGGTCATGGCACCCCGGACGCCGACGACGTCGGTCAGGCGTTGGGCTTCCGGACCCAGGGGGCTGCGGCATGAGTGTCGACCTTCTCCGTGCCCGCGCCGCACTGTCCAGATTGTTCGAACCTTCGGACATGGTGGGTCTTGCCCTGGTGTCTGCAGCCGGACCGGAGCAGGCGTTGCAGATAGCCACCGGGGGACGGCAGGTTTCCTCAGCGCTCATACACAAAACCGCCGGCATCCTGACCTCAGTGGGCGTGGCCGGAAAGGGATACGCCCTCGCAGAGGGACTGAAACGCTGGCGTCCGCGGGTTGCTGATCTGGCTCCTGACAGAGATCTGGAAACCATCAGGCGGCTGGGTGGTGAGCTGCTCATCCCGGAGGACCCGCGTTGGCCTGAGGCGCTGTCCCATCTGGAGCTCGGGATGCCGCTGTGCCTGTGGGTCCGGGGACAGCTGGCGGGCGGGCTCCCCGATATGAAACGTACGGTGGCTCTTGTCGGATCCCGGGACGCCACGGGCTACGGCCTGTCCATCACTGGGGATCTCTCGGCGGGTTTGGCCAGCCGGGGATACACCGTTGTTTCAGGAGGCGCCTACGGCATTGATGCCCAGGCACACCGTGCTGCGCTCGCCGCAACACTTCCGGAGGCAGCCGGCTCCGGGATATCTACCATCGCGGTAATGGCCTGCGGTGCGGACCGGTTCTATCCGGCGGGCAACGAAGACCTGCTCCGTGCAATTGCGGAACACGGGCTGCTGCTGTCGGAGGTACCGCCCGGGTCAGCACCGACACGGTGGAGGTTCCTGCAGCGGAACCGCATCATCGCCGCACTGAGTGCGGTGACAGTGGTGGTCGAGGCACGGTGGCGTTCCGGGGCACTGAACACCGCACATCACGCGGCAGAATTGGGACGGGAGGTCGGGGCGGTTCCCGGATCGGTGTACTCAGCCAACTCCGCCGGCTGCCACCGGTTGCTGCGTGACGGCAGCGCCGTCTGCGTAACTGATGCCCAGGAAGTCGCCGAGCTGGCCGGGCCGCTGACGCAGGAAGTACCCGAGGTGGCCCAAGCTGTGGAATCCGCATCGCAGTCCGGGCCCGGGTCGGCCGCACGGGCCCGGGAGAAGAGATCAGACCACGATGGTTTGGCAGTCGAAGATCTCCTCCTTCTGGACGCCCTTCCCGTACGCAGCGACACCTCCATCGACAAACTCGCCTCGGTGGCCGGGCTGCCGGTGGCGGGAGTGCGTGCAGGGCTGGCCAGGCTGGAACTGGAAGGCCTCGCAATCCGTGCCGGACCCGACGGGTGGCGCCGCGGTAAACGCTAGGGATTCAGCCCGTCCCATCCTTGTTGTCCGACCCGTCCCAACCAAAAAAGGAAGAACCCATCATGATGACTCACAAGATCATTACTTCGCCCGTCGGGGTGCTTAGCCTCGTCGCGACCGACGGTGTCCTCTCCGCGTTGAGGCTGGGCCCGCCGACTGAACTGACCGGAGCGGGTACACCCTACGGCCTGGCAGCTGAGCAGGGCTTTGAAGACGTGGAGCGGCAACTGGCGGAGTACTTCGACGGCAGGCGATGCTGCTTCACAGTGCGCGTTGCTCCCAGGGGCACTGACTTCCAGCGCAGCGTCTGGGAGCGGGTGGGAAGCATTACCTACGGCTCAACCGCCACTTATAAATCGCTGGCACTGGGCTTGGGAGATGCAGCCAAGGCGCGCAGCGTAGGGGCGGCGTTGTCCCGCAATCCGCTCAACATCGTTGTACCGACGCACAGAGTTCTCGGTTCCCGGGGAGCACTGACGGGATATTCCGGCGGGCTGGAAGCGAAACAGTATCTTCTGGAGCTCGAACAGTCACCCGGCACCGAGGCACTCCGACGATCCTGCAGTCACACGGACAAAGTGCCTGCCTAGGACTTCCCCTCAGGACCGCGTGCCTGCTTGAAGGAAGGGGGCAATAAGAGAACAGTAAAGGGGTGAGAACCAAGGGAACCGCAGACACCGTGCCGTGGCCGGCAGAATTCCGGTCAGCGCTTGAGGGCTTCTGCCGGTACCTGACGTCGGAACGGGGGCGGTCCGAACACACGGTCCGGGCCTATGAATCGGACGTCACCCAGCTTCTGGACTTCGCGCTGGGGTCAGGGATTGTTGCGCTCAAGGATTTGGACCTGAGTGTTCTGCGTGGGTGGCTGGGGGAACTGAGCAGCAGCGGCCAGGCACGTTCCACCCTGGCCCGGCGGGCAGCCACGGCCCGCAGCTTTGCCAACTGGGCGCTGCGCGAAGAACTGATCAGCGAGAATCCTGCGCTGCGGCTTCGGGCGCCAAAGAAGGAAAAAACCCTTCCCGGTGTGCTGCGGAGCGGCCAGGTGGAGGAACTGTTCAAGACCATGCAGGCAGCGGCTGCCGAAGGGGAGCCTGTTGCCCTCAGGGACCGGGCCATGGTGGAACTGCTCTACGCCACCGGAGTCCGTGTGGGAGAGCTGTCCGGCCTGGACATCGATGACCTGGACCCCGATCGCAGGACACTGCGGGTCCTGGGCAAAGGCAACAAGGAGCGCACGGTGCCCTACGGTTTGCCGGCTGCCCTTGCCGTGGACGATTGGCTGCGCCGGGGACGCCCGGCACTGGCCGTTCCCGAAAGCGGTCCGGCCTTGTTCCTCGGGAAGCGCGGACGCCGGGTGGACCAGCGGCAGGTCCGCGGCGTCGTCGCCGAACTGCTGGAGGCCCTGCCGGACACCTCCGCCACGGGTCCGCATGCACTGCGCCACTCGGCGGCCACACATCTCCTGGACGGTGGCGCGGACCTGCGCGCAGTGCAGGAAATCCTGGGCCATTCCTCGCTGGCAACCACACAGCTGTACACGCATGTCTCCGTGGACCGGCTGCGGCAAAGCTACAGCCAGGCACATCCGCGGGCCTAGGACCCATAGGACACTTGCGGTACGTGCGGCTCATTGGCGCATTCCGATAACATGCGGCACAATGATGGACAGCGGACACGCGGACCGGTTATCCGTCCATGCAGCAGGTCGTTGGGGAAGACGTACCTACAGCTATGGAGGATGGAATGTCTGTTGTGATGGCGCGCGGAGTACTCTTTGTGCACTCTGCCCCTTCCGCGTTGTGCCCTCATATTGAGTGGGCCATTGGATCCGTCGTTGAAAAGCGAACGGATCTACAGTGGACCCCTCAGCCTGCCGCGCCCGGAATGGTCCGCGCCGAGATCGCATGGTCCGGGCCGCAGGGGACCGGCTCCCTTCTGGCTTCCGCCCTGCGCGGCTGGGCGCACCTCCGCTATGAAGTGACCGAGGACCAGAGTCCGGGCGCCGACGGAAGCCGCTGGGCACACACCCCCGAACTGGGGATCTTCCACGCCGCCACCGATGTCCACGGGAACATCATGGTTTCCGAGGACCGCATCCGCTACGCCTACGAGAACGGCGCCGGAGACCCCTCGGCGGTTTACCACGAGCTGTCCCTGGCCCTCGGCGAAGCCTGGGACGAGGAACTGGAGCCGTTCCGTCATGCTGCCGACGGCGCTCCGGTGCGCTGGCTGCACCAGGTCGGC
This sequence comes from Arthrobacter zhangbolii, assembly GCF_022869865.1. Classification (NCBI taxonomy): domain Bacteria; kingdom Bacillati; phylum Actinomycetota; class Actinomycetes; order Micrococcales; family Micrococcaceae; genus Arthrobacter; species Arthrobacter zhangbolii. The sequence continues at coordinate 2,205,561 of NZ_CP094984.1, read as the reverse complement.
TAACGAACCTGACGAACCTGACGGACCGGGCGTTCCGGCGCCCGTAGACCTTCCATAGCAAAAGGAACAGGCATCCGCTTCCCGGTGAGGGAAGCGGATGCCTGTTCCTTTTGGTTTTGTCTGCCGGTCAGTAGCCGGCACGCCCTTATCAGTGGTTGCGGAGCACTGCTACGGCATTGTGGCCGCCGAAGCCGAAGGAATTGCTCAGCGCAACAATGTCACCGTCGCGCAGTTTGCGTTCGGCAGTCACCACGTCCAGCGGGATTTCCGGGTCCTGGTTGTCCAGGTTGATCGTGACCGGGGCCTGGCGCTCGTACACGGCCAGTGCGGTCAGGACCGCTTCCACGGCACCCGAGGCACCCAGCAGGTGGCCCATCTGGGACTTGGTCGCGGAGACCGCCACGCCGTCCAGGGCGCTGCCGAGGGCGGCCTTCAGAGCGGTGTACTCGGGCTTGTCGCCCACCGGGGTGGACGTGGCGTGCGCGTTGACGTGGACTACGTCCTCGGCCTGGGCACGGGCATCGAAGAGTGCGGCCTTCAGGGCCCGGGTGGCGCCCAGTCCTTCCGGATCCGGTGCGGTGATGTGGTAGGCATCGGCGGTCACCGCGGTGCCGGCCAGTTCGGCGTAGATGCGCGCACCGCGGGCGATGGCGTGCTCTTCGCTCTCCAGCACCAGGGCGCCGGCGCCTTCGCCCATGACAAAGCCGTCACGGTCCCGGTCATAAGGCCGCGAGGCATGCTGCGGATCATCGTTGCGTTTGGACAGCGCCTGCATGGAGGCGAAGGAAGCCATCGGCATCGGGTGGATGCAGGCCTCGGCACCGCCGGCGACGACAATGTCGGCCTTGCCTGAGCGGATCAGTTCCAGGCCCTGGTGCAGGGCCTCGGTGCCGGATGCGCAGGCGGAAACGGGGGTATGTGCGCCGGCACGGGCGCCCAGATCCAGGGAGACGGCAGCGGCGGGACCGTTGGGCATCAGCATGGGAACGGTCATGGGCAGCACACGCCGCGGACCCTTCTCACGCAGGGTGTCCCACGCATCGAGCAGGGTCCAGACACCGCCGATGCCGGTGGCGAAGGTGACGGCGAGCCGGTCCTGGTCTACGTCCTCCAGTCCCGAGTCGGCCCACGCTTCGCGGGCGGCGACGACGGCGAACTGGGTGGACGGGTCCATGCGCTTGGCTTCAACCCGGGAGA